>JADBWH010000148.1 GCA_020404105.1 Pseudanabaena sp. M53BS1SP1A06MG
AGAAACATAATTCAGAGAATTTCTGACCATATGCACGATACATAGTTGGATCTGGTTTTTGGGGAAAACGGTTTCTATGGCAGCAGGAAAACCCGTCAACCCATCGACACAGGCGATGAAAATGTCCTTGACTCCCCGATTCGGTTGTTGATATTTGGTTGGAGGCAATTCGTGATATGGTTCACAACCTAATGTTTGTAATTATTTGAAGATGAACCATGAGGAACTTTAAATATGATGAAGATAAGAGTCAATCTAATTTTGCTAAACATGGAATTGACTTTGTTGAAGCTCAAAAACTATGGAACGATCCAAATTTGCTAGAAATTCCTAGTAGAATTCAAGATGAACCGCGATTTGTAGTTATTGGTAAAATAAATAGTAAACATTGGTCTGGAGTTATCACCTACCGCGATCAAGATATTCGGATTATATCTGTCCGCCGATCACGCACACAAGAGGTTGCCCTGTATGAACGCTAAAGACTTTGATCAAAAATTCGACGATGGGGAAGAAGATATTATCGAAATGCTCGATCTATCTCAAGCTAAACGTCCCTTAGCTTCTCAAAAAAGGCTTAGCATAGAGTTACCTATTTGGATGATTGAGTTAATTAACCAAGAAGCCAAACGTTTAGGAGTAACACCACAAACAATTGTTCAAACATCTCTTGCTGAACATTTAGCAGTTAGTAACTTCAATTAGAGGTGGATATTTTATTAGAGGAGATCGCTTTGTGGTGTGAGATAGTGAGGTGATCGCTGTTTGTTGATATTGATTAGAGGCGATTCGGGCAATGGCATCTCTTCTCTATTTGCGATTAATCAAGTGAAAAGAATTATCGCGGGGTAATACTCATTTAGAATTATGCCATTGTCATGGACATAACCATTAAGCGATCGCTATTCCTCCATAAGTAATTACGCTAAAAGCATTATCGAAGATTTAAAAACCTTTAATTGGCTATAGATTGTCATGAATAGCATAAATAAGTAGAAGGGGTGCAGTGCACCCCCATGATTCTACCGTACTTCAGGGGATGGAGTGGCGCGTTTAGGCGAAGGAATCAAATAAGCAATCACTGCACCACCGACAAATCCTGCAACATTGCGAAGAATCGGAACCCATTCATTAGTGCGGGTGAGTACAGGACCTAAGCCAAAGGAAATAAACAACATGCCCCATAGAGGTGTAAAAATGAGCGCCCATTTCCAAGCAAAGATTTCGCCCTCTTTGCGGGGATGCCCTGCAAAACCAAACACTACACCACCAACAATTGAAGTAATCAAGGTGAGAATCCATTGCTCTTGGGGAATTCCAGGGACAACTGCACAGCCGTCCTGTTCTAAGCAGGTAGTAATTGCATCAATGGATGACAAAATTGATTGATCATAACCCTGTTCGCGCACATAAAATTGATTTCCATATCGCGATTGCAACTCGATCCAAAAGCCCCGTGATAGTAAAGGATATACCTCATCGCCAACGCTAAAATTTAATAAATTGCGTCCACGTGAGTCAGCAACTAGCATGACGCTGCGATCATCTAAATTCCAAAAATCCTTCACAGCGCGACCAGGGGTGCGATCGACTTGAGTGAGTACACGCAATTTCCAGCCTGTTTGTTCTTCAAATTTGGTCAATTTTTGATCGATGGCTTTTTCTTCAACATCGGTCAAAAATCTGCCGAGATCGATTACGTTGGTGTAGCTTTCTGGTAGTAACTCAGGTGCATCATAGGCATGGGCGGCTGGAATAGGCGTAAAGGCGATCACTAGGGGCAAAAAAACGGCGATCGCGATCGCGCCAAGTCTCCGCGTCAATTTCTGCATAAATCTTTGTGGTGTGGGCTGAATCATGGCTTTTATTAAAAGTTAAACCAAAGGATGATCTTAATATTTCTTAATATCTTAACAAGAGTATATAGTTAAAAATACTCCTTCTCCGTATTATTTCCTATGGCAAGCCCAATTCAGTGGTATCCAGGTCATATCGCCAAAGCAGAAAGACAGTTATTAGAACAACTGAAATTGGTTGATGTGGTCATTGAAGTGCGTGATTCGCGCATTTTGCTGTCGAGTAGGCATCCCAAAATTGAAAAATGGGTTGAAGGAAAATCACATATTCTCGTGTGCAATCGCATTGATGCCATCTCCTCAACGGCAAAATCGCAGTGGACCCGCTGGTTTACAGAACAAGAGCGCATGGCATATTTCACCGATGCTCAGGCAGGGAAAGGGATGGTGGACTTGCTAAAGGCTGCTCAAGTAGCAGGGGAAAAGGTCAATGAACGGCGGCGCAATCGCGGTATGTTACCTCGCCCTGTTAGAGCCGTAGTGGTTGGCTTCCCCAATGTTGGGAAGTCAGCACTGATCAACCGTTTACTTAAGAAAAAAGTCGTAGCAAGTGCCAATAAGCCAGGGGTGACGCGCCAATTACGCTGGATCAGGATTTCTGATCAAATTGAGTTACTCGATACTCCTGGAGTAATTCCACCCTTGATCCACGATCAAAATGCTGCCTTGAAATTAGCCATTTGCGATGATATCGGACAGGCAGCCTATGACAATGTGTTAGTTGCTGCCGAAGCGGTGGATTTATTAATTCAGCTCAATGTCAATTTAAAGAGTCGCTATGAAATTGATCCGACTAATTCAACTTCGGGGATTGAATATATTCACCAAGTTGCTGCTTTAAATAAATTTCAAGGTGATCTCGATAAAGTCGCACGATTGATTTTGTATGATTTCCGTAAGGGGAAATTGGGTGCGATCGCCTTGGAGTTACCTCCATCCTAAATCTGTGAACTTTACATGAAGAGATCTGGTGATGGCGATCGCTTAAGTCATAATGATTGTCTGAAAAGAAGTTCAACAATTATGACAAGCAAAATCTACTTAAAAGGCGTAAAAGCATACGGATACATAGGATATCTACCTGAAGAGAATGTATTAGGACAATGGTTTGAGGTTGATGCAACCCTATCGGTCGATTTTGCAAAAGCCAGCTATAGCGATGATATTGAAGATACGGTTAACTATATTTCTTGTATTCGGAAAATCGAGAATCTAATCCAGACTCGGAAATTTAAGTTGATTGAACGCTTAGCTGGGGAGATCGCTGACAGTCTCCTTGAAGATGAAAAAATTACTCAGGCTGAAGTAAAAATTATCAAGCATCCCCCAATTCCCAATTTCTTAGGTTCCGTTGCTGTCGAGATTGTGCGATCGCGAGTTCAAATCACCTCTACAAATACCGCAGCAACCAACCTAGAAGCAATCCCTGAAATGCAAGCAAAGCCTAGTCCTAAAGCCCCAAAAAACACCAGTGAGTCCCCATCACCCATCACCAATTCAGCCGAGTCCAAAATCATCAGCATCCATACTGACGGAGCCTGCTCTAAAAATCCAGGACCGGGAGGCTGGGGCGTAGTTGTTCACTTCTCTGATGGTAGTACTAAAGAGCTTGGCGGTGGTCTGCGCGAAACAACTAATAACCAAATGGAGTTACAGGGTGCGATCGCGGCTCTGGAATTTCTTGCCAGTCACAAACAATTAGCCTCTGTCGATCTCTATACCGATAGTAAATATGTACTTGATGGCATTACCAAATGGATTAAGGGCTGGAAAAAGAACGGTTGGCAAACTAAAGACAATAAGCCCGTCAAAAATCAAGAATATTGGCAACAACTTGATCGCCTTAATTCTCCAAATATCCGATGGCACTGGGTCGAAGGTCATTCTGGTGATCCTGATAATGAGCGATGCGATGCGATCGCCCGCAGCTATACTGCCAAATACGCCTAAACAAAGAGACTCGCATTGCGAGTCTTTTTGTTTAGAAATATCGTTTGCTTTAAGTATATTTTTCGGCAAAAGCTGTCATCGCATCCAACTGTGAATCTATTAACAAACATTTTTCTAAATGCTCAACGTCCAACTCAGGCAGCCATTCACTGCGATCGCGTTTTACATACTCATCTTCAACTAAGCGATAAATACTAATTTTGCCATCTACCCAAAACCAAACTTCTGGAATCCCCCTTAAAAACTTCTGGAATTCCCCTTAATTGATATTTCCTTAGATTTTTAACACTTCCGCTAGTAACAACAATTTCGATACATAGGTCAGTCTTTGCAGGGATCATTACCAAAAGCAAAAGACAAATCAGCCTGAAACTCAAGACTCGGTTCAATTTTTTGGGTATAAGCACCTGTTGATGTAAAGCGAATTCGTTTGAGTACAAAGTAATAGCCTAACAAGAGTCCTAGCAGACTGGATATCATTTCATGCTGCAAACCAATACCCATAATTTCTAGTTCTCCTTCACAGTAAGTCATCCGCACTCCCCCGATTTCATCAAAGGTGGATTGCAAAGCTTTAAACTGTTCCCAAGTGACAGCCCATTTAACGAGATATTGGTTTTCTGCCTTAGCAAAAGTCAGGATCATCGCTTTACCCTTGCTGCTGAGTGTTTTCAGTATAACCAAGTAGTATCAATTTAATATCCATTGACTAACATAAAAAATGAGTATGATTCTTCTGTGATGAAGAAATTAGCGCATCTAGTTCTCAAGATAAAGTAGATTACTTTTTGCGAATATATAAGTCTTTAGCAGGAGAGTTAGGGTTACTTCTTTCATCTACTTGAAAAACATCAGTATGTTTTTTAACCATGTCACTCAACTTTTTAAAACCATATAGTCTTACATCAAAATCAGGTTTTAATTTTGTTAAGTAACTACCAAATGTTCCAAGATTCGTCCAACCTGAATCGTCGCTTACTGTAGTTTCAAGAGCTTTTAAAATAAAGTCTTTTGGGAAATTATTATTCGTTTCTTGGATTATAAGTTCAGTTACTGATTCTTGTTTTTTTGCATTATTAGTTGATGAGATATTAGTTTCAGATTGTTGAAGTTTTACGCTTAATTCAGACTCAGTTTTGATACCTGTAGATTGCCTTAAAACCTCAGTAAATATAAATTTATGACATGCATTTCTAAATGCCTCTGGAGTCTTTTGTTCCCCAAATCCAAAGACAGTTAAACCTTCTTCTCTAATTCGTAATGCTAAACCTGTAAAATCACTATCACTAGATACTAGGCAAAATCCATCAAAACGTCTTGTATACAATAAATCCATTGCATCAATTATTAGGGTGCTATCAGTGGCATTTTTCCCCGTAGTATATGCGAATTGCTGAACAGGTTTAATTGCATACTTATTTAATACTTTTTTCCATTGTGAACTTGCTGGTGATGTAAAATCCCCATAGATTCTTTTAACGGTAGCTTCACCTAGACGAGCTATTTCTTCCAATAAGCCTTCAATTATAGAAGCCTGTGCATTATCGGCATCTATTAAAACCGCAAGTCTATGAGTTGCTTCCTCTGATTCAATTTTGGCAACTATTTTGGGGTTTGGCATAACATTAATACTGATTTGTTTGATTGTTTCAACTAATGATTACAATAAGAAAATATTTTTATTCTTTTTTGGTTGATTGTGGGCACTCACGATTATATTTTAAAATAGTTACTCTCAAATGTTTTTAGACTTGACTGACTTCACGTCTAACTTACTCCTAATAATTTGAATCATATCGTTATAAAGTAGATAGAGAAGGTATTTACTTACTACTATTTAAAGATAGCTTCAATCGGTTAAAGCTGCAGCCCTATTTGTCATTCGTCCTAATTCTTAACTCTTAGCCATAGGTAATTTAAATATTCAAATTAGGCGCAGCAAAATCAAAGGGTAGTTCGTTGTTAATCGCTTGAATTTGCTTTGCTTCGTAAGCATTGACCTCATTGATATAGGGAACCAGAATTTGCTTGAGGCGATCGCGATAAAAGCGATGCAAACTGTAATTTGGAGTTGCAGGAAACCCACGCCGCTTTTTGTGTTGACCACCTGCACCCGGGTCAAAGCGCTTAATCCCTTGAGAAATTGCCCACTCAATCGGCGTGTAATAGCAAGCATTAAAATGCAAACAATCAATTTCTTGCACACAGCCCCAATAGCGCCCAAATAATTGATCCCCCTTACGAATACAGAATGACATGCCTACAGGTTGCGGATAATCCTCAATCTCTCCAGCCACAAACACAAGCTGATCGCGGAAACTATGGGCTAAATGTTCAAAAAACTTGCGATTTAAATATTTACTTCCACCCCAGAATTTATTGCAATGATCGTTATATAGCTCATACATATAGCTATAGAAATAATGGGGAATCTCTTCACCTGTGTATACCCGCATCTTGATCCCCGTACTTTCCACTGACTTGCGTTCCCGTTTGATATTACGGCGTTGATTCGCATTGAAATTTTTGAGGTAATCATCAAAATCTTTAAACTCTTGATTTTCCCAAACATAACTATGGTGCATCCAAGTCGTAAACCCTCGCGACTCCAACTCATGCTTCCAACTAGGATCAACATAGAGAAAGTTACAGCCAGACATTTGGTAGCGATCGCAAAGTTTATCGATCTCTAACAACATCAAGTCATAGATTTTGGATACTTCGTCAGGGCGATCGCTCAGATCAGGATGCACCAAAAAGCGATAGCCCACCGCAGGCGTAAAGGGAGCCATCCCCAACAACTTTGGATAATACTCAATACCTAGCCGATAGGACAAATCCGCCCATTGATGGTCAAACACAAACTCCCCTTGGCTATGCCCCTTCATATACAAAGGTGCAGCCGCCACCAATACATCCCTTTGCCACACCAATAAATGACTAGGTAGCCATCCTTGCTGAGCGATCGCACAGCCCGAAGCTTCTAAATTCGAGAGCCATTCCCATTCAAAGAAAGGAGTTACCAAAGGTTTTGCAAGAATATTCCATACTTCAGCCTTGACCTTGTTAACTGTATCTACCCAAGTCGTCGTATAACGGGAAGCCTGTTGCAGCATAGTAAAAGTCTTGGCAATGTTTAGGTAAGTTATTCAGTATACATAGCTTAACAAATGCCAACAGAAACCAACAGCACCAAAAAGCTAGAAATACATCGCTACCTTCTAATTTTTTGAGACTTGAGGAAAGTATGAATTTATGTAAACAAAATGTGTCTTACAATACCATCTGAGTTAATGTATATACATAGCACAAGAGATAAAGCAACTCAATCCAAACGCAATTCCATCTCACATATTGAAGTTAAGCTTTCAATAGGAGGAGGAAGCAAAAAGAAAGAGTTAGAAGTCAAGTCGGATTGACGCTTTGTTGCTCCCCACGATTCTTCGATCTTTACGGGGCAGTGCTTATTCCTAAAGATCGGTGTAGTTTTGATAGCTTCACTAGCCTACATTGTAATTAAGGTCTCTTAAATTTTTCTAGTACATTAGTCGGTTTTTAAACTAGTACTACGAGTAAATGAGACAAACTTATGTAGTTAAAAAGATAAGGGCTACAGTACAAAGTTAATCAATACCTAACACGCATTAGCAAACCCCTAGTACGACAACTAATTGAATTATATTAAAACATGAGTCTAGCAGCCTTCTGCTAGACTCATTGAGTTTTTGGGATAAATTATGCCTAGCTACTTATGTACAACAGACGCTAGTGCTGCAAAGTGATTTTTTTAGTAATTATGTTGCGGGCGCAAAGCGCCCGCAACATAATTACATGGCATAACTACCCAAGAAGCATATGAATTTATGTAAACAAAATGTGTCTTACAATACCACCTGAGTTAATGTATATACATGGCACAAGAGACAGAGCAACTCAATCCAAACGCAAACCCAGCTTGAGTTCCGAAAGCAACCTTTTCATTAAAAAGGAGGAGAAGCAAATAGAAAGAGTTAAAAGTCAAAGACGGATTGACGCTTTGTTGCTCCCTGCGATTCCTCGATCTTTACGGGGCAGTGCTTATCCTAAAGATCGGTGTAGTTTTGATAACTTCGATAGCCTGTATCATTATTGAGGTCTCTTAATTTTTGTCTTTTGTATTTTTAGGTTTTGACCTAGCATTATGACAATTGAGGCAAACTGATTTAGCTTAAACGTAAAGGCTACAGCGCATAGTTAATCAATACCTAACACGTCCAGTTAAACCTCTAGTAGATAACTAATTGAATTATTTTAGACATGAGTCTAGCAGCCTTCTGCTAGACTCATTGAGTTTTTAAGGAAACTAAAACTAAAGATGTTGCTTCGCAACAGCTTTGCGATGAATGATCCATCTTTCGGTAAAATAAAGAACAATTCATTATTTTCATAATCCTAACTCAGGGGTAAACGAGCCTTGCCTAAAATCGTTATTGCTGGCAACTGGAAAATGTATAAAACCCAGTCCGAAGCCAAAGCATTTTTCTCAGAATTTCCTGCACATCTTAAAGCCACCGCATCCCAAGCGGCGATCGCTGATCAGCAAATCCTCGTTTGCGTGCCTTTTACCAATCTTGCGATCCTTCAGACTGTTGTGCCATCACTTGGTCAAAACAACTTAAGTATAGGTGCTCAAAATGTTCACTGGGCTGAAAATGGCGCATTTACAGGTGAAATTTCTGCGCCAATGCTAGTCGAGCTTGGCATCAAATATGTAATCATTGGACACAGTGAACGCCGTCAGTTTTTTGGCGAAACTGATGAAACGGTAAACAAACGTCTTAAATCAGCACAAGCTCATGGTTTAACCCCTATCCTCTGTGTTGGTGAAAGCAAGCAACAAAGGGATGCCAATGAGACTGAATCTTGGATTTTCTCGCAACTTGCCTCCGATCTCGTTGATGTTGACCAAAATAATTTGATCATTGCCTACGAACCAATCTGGGCAATCGGTACAGGTGACACCTGCAACGCAAGTGAAGCTAATCGTGTGATTGGACTGATTCGTAGTAAGTTAAGTAATCGCGATATTACAATTCAGTATGGTGGTTCCGTCAAGTCTGATAATATCGATGAAATTATGGCACAACCTGAAATTAATGGTGTATTAGTTGGTGGAGCTAGTCTTGACCCAGCAGGCTTCGCACGTATTATTAATTATCGTTAACCTTGATTCAGGTTTACTTTTCATCTTTAAAATTTACTCGCTGTCTATATACCCAACATAAGTACAGCGATCGCTACAGCCTACATAACCATAACAAATTTGATCAAGTTGCAAAATTGACTTTATGAGATCAACTTTGTTATAATTATGTGCTGTTGACTAGAATACACAGCCGCAGATCTACCAAATCATCACTTATGCCCACGATCCAACAGCTCATTCGCAGTGAGCGCCAAACCATAAATACAAAAACAAAGTCTCCTGCTCTTAAGAGCTGTCCTCAGCGCAGGGGAGTATGTACGCGCGTTTACACTACAACACCCAAAAAACCCAACTCTGCACTTAGAAAAGTTGCTCGCGTACGCTTGACTTCTGGATTTGAAGTCACTGCATACATCCCTGGTATTGGGCATAACCTCCAAGAACATTCCGTTGTGATGATTAGAGGCGGTCGTGTAAAAGATTTGCCAGGTGTACGCTATCACATCATCCGTGGAACTCTTGATACTTCAGGTGTAAAGGATCGTAAGCAAGGACGCTCCAAGTATGGCGCGAAGCGACCTAAGCCTGGTCAAGCACCAGCCGCAAGCACTGGCAAGAAGAAAAAGTAAAAGTCAGGCATTAAACAACTCAATTTAGCAAAATTAGCAATTCATTCTATAAGGTGAATTTAGTACCATAATGTCCCGTAGAACTAAAGCGTCAAAACGCATAACTCCTCCAGATTCGGTTTATAATAGCCGACTCATTAGTATGCTCATCCGCCGTGTTATGTCACGCGGTAAGCATTCTGTAGCTTCTCACATAGTTTACAAAGCCCTAGACACAATCGGCGAACGTACAGGCAACCCACCACTTGAAGTATTTGATCGGGCAATTCGTAATGCCACTCCACTAGTAGAAGTAAAAGCGCGTCGTGTTGGTGGTGCAACTTATCAAGTACCTATGGAAGTGCGTACTGACCGCGGTGTTGCTCTGGCTCTTCGCTGGTTAGTCCAATACTCTCGTGCTCGTGCTGGGCGCAGCATGGTCACCAAGTTAGCAAACGAACTGATGGATGCTGCTAATGAAACAGGTCAGACCATCCGTAAACGTGAAGAAACTCACAAAATGGCAGAAGCAAACAAAGCCTTTGCCCACTACCGCTACTAACTTTCTTGAGCCATAGCTTACCTCGCTATACTATTCTTAACATAAATTCTAAATTCCTGACAAACACGAGGAAACAATTGTGGAACGCTCTATTGCCTTAGATAAGGTACGCAATATAGGTATTGCAGCGCACATTGACGCTGGTAAAACCACAACTACAGAGCGCATTCTATTTTATTCTGGCGTTGTTCACAAAATCGGTGAAGTTCATGATGGAACCGCAACGACAGATTGGATGGCGCAAGAACGTGAGCGTGGTATTACCATTACAGCAGCAGCAATTAGCACTAGTTGGAAAGAACACCGCATCAACATCATTGACACCCCTGGACACGTAGACTTCACCATCGAAGTAGAGCGTTCTATGCGTGTACTTGATGGTGTAGTTGCTGTTTTCTGTGCAGTTGGTGGTGTACAACCCCAATCCGAAACTGTATGGAGGCAGGCAGATCGCTATAAGGTACCTCGTTTAGTGTTCGTCAATAAGATGGATCGGATGGGAGCAAATTTCTTGCGAGTAAGAGAACAAATCCGTGCTCGCTTCGGTTCTAATGCTGTTCCAATCCAATTACCTATCGGAAGTGAGGCAGAATTAATAGGTATCATTGACCTAGTCAAAATGAAAGCCTACATCTATAAAGATGAAATCGGCAAAGATATCGAAGAAACAGATATTCCTGCTGACATGGCTGATCTTACGAATGATTGGCGTGCTCAGTTGTTAGAGTCAGTAGCTGATTCTGATGATGTGTTGATGGAAAAGTATCTTGAAGGAGAAGAACTCTCTGAAGAGGAAGTAAGATTAGGTCTGCGTAAAGGGACTTTGAACGGCAAGATTGTACCAATGACTTGTGGTTCAGCTTTCAAGAATAAAGGCGTACAACTGCTACTCGATGCTGTCATTGATTACTTGCCTTCACCTATTGATGTTAAACCAGTTCAAGGTTTACTACCTAATGGTGAAGAGGCTATTCGTGAGTCTAATGATAATGCACCAATGTCTGCTTTAGCATTCAAGATCATGTCTGACCCCTATGGTCGTCTTACCTTCGTGCGTGTTTACTCTGGAGTTCTGAAAAAGGGATCATATGCTCTCAACTCTAGCAAAAACAAAAAGGAAAGAATCTCACGACTGATTGTTTTAAAAGCCGACGAGCGTCAAGAGGTTGATGAACTCAGAGCGGGGGATCTTGGTGCAGTATTAGGACTCAAGGACACCTTTACTGGAGACACTCTTTGTGAGGATACAGCACCAATCGTTCTTGAGACTCTATTTATTCCTGAACCTGTTATTTCTGTGGCAGTTGAGCCAAAGACAAAGCAGGATATGGAAAAATTATCTAAGGCTCTGCAATCTTTATCTGAGGAAGATCCTACCTTCCGTGTCATGACTGATTCAGAAACTAATCAAACAATTATTTCTGGTATGGGTGAGCTTCATCTTGAAATTCTCGTTGATCGGATGAAGCGGGAGTTCAATGTTGAAGCTAACGTTGGTGCACCTCAGGTTGCTTACCGTGAAACTATTCGCAAGACTGTCTCTAACGTTGAAGGCAAGTTTATGCGTCAAAGTGGAGGTAAAGGACAATATGGTCACGTTGTGATCGATTTGGAACCTGCTGATCCAGGTACAGGATTTGAGTTTGTGTCAAAAATCGTCGGTGGTGTTATTCCTAAGGAATACATTAAACCTTCGGAGCAAGGCATGAAGGAAGCCTGTGAATCAGGTATTCTGGCGGGTTATCCTCTCATTGATGTTAGAGCAACCCTCGTCCATGGTTCTTTCCATGATGTGGACTCTTCAGAAATGGCTTTCAAAATTGCTGGCTCCATGGCAATTAAGGAAGCTGTAATGAAAGCTCAACCTGTTTTGCTTGAACCAATGATGAAGGTTGAAGTAGAAACACCAGAAGACTATATGGGCGATGTCATTGGAGACCTCAGCCGTCGTCGAGGCAACATTGCTGGTATGGAAGATACTCCATCTGGCAAACGGGTTGAAGCAAGAGTTCCCTTGTCTGAGATGTTTGGTTACTCCACTGACCTTCGCTCAGCAACTCAAGGTAGAGCTAGCTTCTCAATGGAATTTAGCCATTATGAAGAAGTACCCAGAAACGTTGCTGAGGCAATTATTGCGAAAAGCAAGGGCAAAGAGTAGTCCTGTAAATTACTCTATCGATGCTCTATAAACTAGAGTAATAAATACCCAAAATACTCTATAAATTAGAGTAACCATTACCAAAATTAAGGATAATTAGGAAAAAATGGCACGCGCTAAATTTGAAAGAACCAAGCCCCACGTTAATATCGGTACTATTGGTCACGTTGATCATGGTAAGACCACTTTAACTGCTGCAATCACCATGACTTTGGCAGCAGCAGGTCAAGCAACAGCTAAGGCATACGACCAAATCGATGCTGCACCTGAAGAGAAAGCTCGTGGTATTACTATTAATACTGCTCACGTTGAGTATCAAACTGCTGAACGTCACTATGCTCACGTTGACTGTCCAGGTCACGCTGACTATGTTAAGAACATGATCACTGGTGCGGCTCAAATGGACGGAGCTATTTTGCTGGTATCTGCTGCTGATGGTCCTGAGCCTCAAACCCGTGAACACATCTTGCTAGCACGTCAGGTAGGTGTACCTAACCTAGTAGTTTTCTTGAATAAAGAAGACCAAATGGAAGGTGAAGACGAACTTGTTGAGCTTGTTGAGCTTGAAGTTCGCGAATTGCTATCTTCTTATGATTTCGATGGCGATAATATCCCCATCACTCGTGGTTCTGCATTGAAAGCAGTTGAGCAAATGACTGCGAGTCCTAAGACCCAGCGTGGGGAAAATCCTTGGGTAGATAAGATTTGGGCTTTGATGGATTCTGTTGACTCATACATTCCTACCCCTGAACGTGCTGTAGATAAGCCATTCTTAATGGCTGTTGAAGATGTATTCTCAATTACTGGTCGTGGTACTGTGGCGACGGGTCGGATTGAGCGTGGTACTGTCAAGGTTGGCGATGTTGTAGAACTTGTTGGGCTTGGTGAAACTCGTTCCACTACCGTTACTGGTATTGAGATGTTCAAGAAGAGCTTGGACGAAGGACTTGCGGGCGATAACGCAGGGCTCTTGCTCCGTGGTATTCAAAAGAACGATATCGAGCGTGGTATGGTTTTGGCTAAGCCTAAGTCCATCACTCCTCACACTCAATTTGAAGGTCAGGTATACATTTTGACCGAAAAAGAAGGCGGTCGTAAGACTCCTTTCTTCCCTGGCTATCGTCCTCAGTTCTATGTGCGTACAACTGACGTAACTGGAACCATTGTTAGCTTCACTGCTGATGATGGTAGTGCGGCAGAAATGGTTATGCCTGGCGATCGCATTAAGGTAACGGTTGAATTGATTAACCCGATCGCAATTGAACAAGAAATGCGTTTTGCAATTCGTGAAGGAGGGCGTACAGTTGGATCTGGTGTTGTTACCAGTATCTTGAAGTAGTTCTAAACTTTCTAACAAAAAAGCCTCGCAACGCGAGGCTTTTTTATTTTTAGTCAAATATTTCCGCAGGATCAGCCCTTTGGACTTTGCGAAGGGATAATGTTCCTGATATTGCACACATGGCAACTGTGAGTATAAATAATTGCAAAATGCGATCAATCCCTAACTCCATCAATAAACCTGTAGCATTCTGAGTAATGTGATAGAGGATTGCACAAGCTGAAATAGCTGGCATGAAACCGCATAAAGCTAAAAGTAAGGATTCTTGCAATACAAGACTAAATAGATAAAAGTTGCTGTAGCCCATTGCCTTAAGGGTGGCATACTCTGCAAGATGATCAGAAACGTCTTTGTAGAGGACTTGGTAAACAATCACAACTCCGACGATAAAACCCATAGCTACACCCAAGCCAAAGATAAAACCGATAGGAGTTGCTTCTGACCAGTAGTTTAACTCTAAGTTAATGAATTCCTGTTTAGTCAATACTTTTACGTCTTGCTCTAATTGCGATCGCATGGCATCGCGAATAGCGATTGCATCGGTTCCTTGTTCTAATTGCACTAGACCCAAGCTAATATTTCCGACAAGTCGATCGGGAAAAATTCGCAAAAAGTTCTGTTCGCTAGTGATCAGTGTGCCATTGGCGGCAAAGGAAACCCCCATGTTAAATAGCCCACCGATGGTAATGGCTCGATTCGCAACTTCCTTAGTAAGACTTTTACCTCTGGCAATCGCTACTTCATATTCCGAGGCGATCGCACCATAAAAGTCTTCTCGCGAACCGCGATCAAATAAAACAACATCAGGTAGTAGGGTTTTATCTAAGTCTGGTTTGATATCAGGAAATAAAAAAGGATTAGCTTGTGGCGAAACGCCGATCGCTAAAATATCCTCTTTGACTCCAAGCTCAGGGGCATTCCAAACAGCTAAGCCAATATACACAGGATGTACGGACTTAACACCTGTGAATCCATTAGCCTGGTAGAGACGACGGCGCGAAAACTGCTTCAGGTTCAGCAAATTATTGGAGCTAGGATGAATCAGGATGAGGTCACTCCGTAAATTCAGGTGCAATAATACAGCACTTTTAAATAGAGCTTCCTGAAAGCCTAGTTGCATCGCAATCAAAATTACCGCAAACATGATGCCAAGGATAGCGATCACTAAACGCCCCTTTTGATAGGTCAGTTGCAGCCACGCTAAAGGAATCGCTAACATGAATTTTAAGGTGATTTCAATGTAGATATAGCAGTCCTAAATCATTTGTAGTTTTTGGGATTTGTGGAAGCGCACCCCGAAGGTGTGAACTTTCACAAACCATTCAGGATTGCTAATGTGAGTTATGCTTAGCACAACTCACGTATACATTGATTTTAAGATGGTGGTGTAGATTTGAGATATTTATAGAGCCAAGCACAGCCACCTAAACAGGTACGTTTATCCTCCTCAGAAACATTAGTGTTCGTTCTTAAGTATTCTTGAAGCCACTGACAACCACGAATCAAGAGGTTGTCTAGATCGAGATTCCACATGATAATTTTGTGATCTTCACCCGTCGATACTAAAATTTTACCATTAGGACTGAAGCATACACTTCGTACGGAGCCCTGATGACCATTAAAGGTACGTAACAGAGTCCCATCACCACTCCAAAACTGAATTGTGGAGTCTTCGCTTGCCGAAACAATTGACTTACCATCGGGACTGAAACAAACACTAGTTACCTCAGCACTATGTCCATTGAGGGTTTTGATCAAGTCTCCTTCAATGCTCCATAGTTTGACACTTTGATCCATACTGCCACTAGCGAGCATCTTGCCATTTGGGTTAAAGCAAACCGTATAAACTTCCGCACTATGAGAGTCTAAGGTTCTGAGAAGAGTGCCATCCCAACTCCAAAGATTGATCAGTTTGTCTTTACTGGCTGAGGCAAGCATGCTGCCGTCAGGACTAAAGTCAATGCTATAGACTTCGGCAGCGTGACCTGTGAGAGTTTGTAACCATTTGCCATCAGCACTCCATACCCGCACAGTCCCATCGGCGCTACAAGATGCAAAAACCTGTCCATCACAGCGATAGACAATGCTATGAATTTCAGCACGATGAGCGCTGATCGTATCAATCAGGGTTCCATCCGTCCGCCAAATTTTAATCGAGGTATCTGCGCCCGCAGTGAGAATAGTAGTACTATCGGGACTGAAAGTAACACAATTGACCTTGTCGTTATGTCCTTCTAGTACAGCTTCTAACGTGCCATTAGCATTCCAAAGATTAACAGTTTTATCTTTACAGGCAGAGGCGAGGTACTTCGAATTGGGACTAAAGGCTATAGAAGCGACTTGATCAGTATGTCCAATTAATGTGCGTAAAGGTGTACCCTGAAGTGACCAGAGTTTTATTGTTGTATCCCTACTAGCCGAGACTAGTGTTTTTCCATCGGGACTAAAGGTAATGCTGTGTACAACATCGCCATGACCTTGGAAGGTACAGATTAAGCCTTGTTCAATATTCCAAATGCGAATAGTACGATCAAAGCCACAGGATGCAATGGTGTTACTGTCATTGCTAAACGCCACACTCCAGACCTTATCGGAATGTCCATAAAATGTTTTGATTAAAAGACCGTCGGAACCCCACATTTTGACAGTGCGATCACGGCTACCAGAAATGATCGATAGACCATTGGGCGCATAAGCAACACTTTCGACAAAGCTATCATGTCCGCGTAAATGCCTGATTGGTAAGCCCGAAATATTCCAAATGATCAGGTTGCGATCGGCGCTGCCTGATACGAGGGATTTGCTGTTGGGATGAAATGCAACACAGGTAACCCAGCGATCATGACCACCACGTAAAGTCCGAATTGGCGCACCATCGCTTTTCCAGATCTTGACAGTCGTATCTTCACTGGCTGAAGCAATCATCTCGCCATCATGGCTAAAACAGACATCTAGCACAGGACCTTCATGTCCTTTCATCGTTGCGATTGGCTGTGGGGAAAATTCACCTGTCTTGGGATTGCGCTGCCACAGCTTCACCGTATTGTCACGACTACCTGACACAAGTAAGTTACCATCGGGACTAAAAGCTACACTAGTGACCCAGTTAGTATGTCCCACTAAGGTTTGTAATAATACACCTGAAATATTCCAGATTTTAATGGTGCGATCGCTACTGGCTGACGCAATAAACTGACCATCGCAAGAGTAACAAACCTTATTAACCCAGAAGCCATGGCCTTCAAGGCGATTACATTCATGAGTCCCATAGACAACTTGCTCTAGAGCCGTAATTGTGCGAATTTGTGTGTTTGCCCGCAAATTTACGAGAGCACTTTCATCAACTTGGGTGGTGAGGCGCTTAAGTTGTACTCCACCTATTACGCCTGCAATCATGGCCTCTATATGATTATTTGACAAATAGAGAGCTTCTGAAGAAATTGTGAGAGCGACAATTTTTTCATTGATTTCGCCCATCTCAGCAGCGATCCGTTGATGTCGCTCAGCATCTAGACTTTTTTCGAGTTCTTGACTTAGCTTTTCAAGGCGATCAGCATCAGCGGCACGTGCAGCCATTAGCTGTTCGCGCTCATTGATTCTTTGCGATGCTTCTAAAAAATTACGATCAATTTTGGAGAGGTCTGTTTGGTCATCTGCCCAAGCTAGGGCTTCTGCTAGGCGAGTTCCCCTTAACAAAGCAGACTCATCAGTTTCTTCGGATCGCTCCCAAGCCTGTAAAGCCTCAAGGTATGGGCAGTTTCGCAACTCCGAGAAATTTACCTTCTGCTTAATCTTGATCACAACTATCGATACATCATCTTCAGGGATATCTGTACCTGAGAAATCATTGAGGGCTTGCTTTAAACCATTTAAAATCTCAGTAGCTGTTAGTTGAGATAAGTTAATCACGTTCTGAAGCAATGGCGAAATATTTTCTCCCTGAGATCTGCCAAACTCCTGACCTTGAGCATTAGCTGCTTCAAATAGACCATCGCTAAAAAAGATCACGATATCGCCTTCGTTCAAAGCTCGTGATGTGGAGTTATAGGAAGCACTATCAAAGCGACCAAGGGCGATCGCAGGATTAACGACTTCTTCACAGGTATTCGTTTTAGCGCGATAAATGAGTGGACCAGGAATACCTGCATTCCCTATATTTAATTCATAGGTAGTAAAATCAAGCGCTCCATAACATAGCGCTAAGGAATCATCAATACCACTTTTACAAAGTAATTGATTTAATGAATTCAGTACTAGTGCAGGATTTTGTAATCTACCCTGCTGGGCATAGGCATCAAGCTGTCCTTTAAATAAAGCAGCATGAATCGCACCTGCGACCGACTTACCTGAAGAGTCAGCGATCGCTACTGCTAATATGCCTGACTGTTCTAGGAATTGGTAATAGTCCCCGCCAAGATCTACGGCCGTCCAAACCTCCGCAGCAATATCTAGCCCTTGGTAAGAAGGCAGACTCTGTGGCAGCAAGCTTCTTTGGAGTAGTCTGCCACTTGATAGATCATTAAAAGTTTCATTTAACTGCATATACTAGTAGGCAGAGAGATCCTGAGGACAAATACTTGCAAAAATAACAGCCTGTTGAGAAAAGGTATAGCGTTGTAAACCTTGCAAATAGTCTGAATCATTTTACTTTATTATGTCTATCCCATAAAAACCTCATCAACATGCTGTAATTTAACTATTATCATTCACATTCAAGGGTTTCACGGGTTAGTCTTTTGGTCTTTGGATTTTGTCCTTTTGCCAATTGACAAAGCTTCTGACGTACTGGGGGTCGTAAGTCCACATCGGTAAAGTCAGCTCCATCAATAATTACATTATTAAAGGAAGTTCCGTAGGCAAAAGCGCCTTCCAGTAATGCGTTGGTTAAATTTGCCTTGTCAAGACGGGCATTATCAAGAGTGCTATTGCTGAGATTTGCACCTGTTAAGTTCGATTCTTTCATATTAGCAGCAAAAAAGCTAACTCCTTGGGCATCAGCATTTACAAATGAAGAATTCCTGAGATCTGATTCATTAAACTGATAACCTTGGAGAGATCGCCCTGAAAAATCAGATCCTTCCAAAAAAGCTTTGACATATACATCAGCACTAACAGGATTTGCACCAAATACGATCAGGGATAAGCATAGCAATATATTGATGGTTTTAAAGATAAAATTTCGTAAGAACCAAGCTGCGATTTTCATAATCATTATTTCCATATGTTATTGAGACTATCACAAGCGGGTAATTAGCTGGGCTTAATTTACATCAGAGCCAAAACTTGTGGCGTACGCGCAGCGAGCACCACAGGTTTTGGGGCATTTAATTGCGCTTAGTTACTTCATACCAAATAGGGACTGCACCAATGTCAGATACTCCCAATTTTATAGACTAGGAAGATACAGAGAAAGCATAATGACTAAGCAAGTAGGCGATCGCGGTGAGAGCTTGGTGGCGCAACTCTTGCAGAGCAATGGCTGGCAAGTTTTAGAGACGCAATGGCGCTGTCAATGGGGAGAGTTGGATGTCATCGTCAAGGATCAACAATGGTTACTTTTTGTGGAGGTCAAGACTAGAAGCGCTCGCAATTGGGATGGCGATGGCAGTCTTGCGATATCGCCGCAAAAACAAGCCAAACTTATTAAGGCAGCATCTCTATTTTTAAGTCAGCACCCAGAGTTTGCCAATCTGAATTGTCGATTTGATGTGGCATTGGTACGGCGCAAAAATGGCGATCGCTATCAAATAAGCACAAATGTCCATCATGCTAATCCAAAGCCAATTACGTCAGCCTTTACTTTACAAACCTATATTGAGGAAGCCTTTATTGCCGATGCTTTCTAAAAAATGCAAGTTAGAGATAATTTGAAACTAGCTTTGAGAGGATGGGGGCTACGCAAACTCCCTCTTAAAAGGTCAAAAGTGAAAGCTTTGCTTAGTAAGTGTTTTAATTTTGGATTTTTAAATTTAGATTTTTAAAATTTACCAGAAAGGATAGAGGGACACTTAGCGTCCCTCTATCCTTTTTTAGAAATATTCATGTTTACAAAAACTCGGTTGATTTTGATGCAGTTGGTGAATTTGCTCAAGGTATGACTGACTCTGCTCTTTTAGCCCCAAAGCCTTAATATATTTAGGGATGGCTTGGTCAATCGTGTAGTGCATTTCGAGTAATTTCCGAGCATTCTTGCCAAGTCTTATTTGCGTATTTGGATCGGCAGCAAGCATGCGGATATAGTCAGCTAAACCCTGTGCATCACCATTATCAAAGCAACTACCACAATCGCCTCGACTAACCATTTCGCGCAAATAATTGTCCTGAGGACAGATCACCGCCACGGGTCGCCCTGCGGCTAAGATGCCATAGATTTTCGATGGGGCGATGGTATCACCGACATTCGGCAAAATGCTGACCAAAGAGAGATCGCAAGCGGTCAGGGAAAAAGGCAAAACTTCTCGATCTTGGTAAGGCAATTGCAACGCATTTGGCAGTTCTCCAGAGGTAATCGCATTGGCAATCATCTGTGAACCCACCCCATTACCGATAAATACAAACTTAATATCCGCACGATGGCTCAGCAATTGCATACATTTGATCATTGTCCGACTATCATGGCAACGACCCAAGTTACCTGAATACAACACGACAAAACTATCGGTTAAGCCATATTGATTGGAAAACCAATTGTCTAGCTTGGCAATCGGATTGATAAATTGCGGATCAGCCCAGCTATGGATCACATGAATTTTGTCCACCAAATGTTTGTTTTTTTGGACTAATAGCTGCTTCATTGGCTCACTTAGGACAATCAATGATTCGGCTCTGTCCCAAACCTTACTATTCACAAATTCCCAAAATTTGACAATCCAATGATTTGGGGCAATAACCCTCAAACGCACGGCTACTTCAGGATAAATATCATAAATAATGCAGCTATAGGTATGCCCAAAAATCTTGTTGTAAAACCAACCAATTAAACCGAGGAAGGGAGGTGCAGAAGTAAGTACTAAATGTGAGCCACGAATACTTTTACGCCGAAATTTAATTATGCATCGCAGTAGGAACAAGAGACTGCAGATGAGTTTATTGCGAATCCGCTTTGACATAATGTGTACGGAACCAGTACGTCTTACGAAAACACCATTGCTCAATTCTTGATGTTCTACATTGGTTTGACGAAATGCATATCCTGGCATCCCAGTAAATACACTCACATCAAAACCCTCTTGAGCTAGCGCACCAGCTAAGTCATAGATAAATTGTCCAGTCGCTGCATAGTCAGGTGGATAAAACTGAGTAATGATACTAATGCTAGTTTTTAAGTGGTTGTTACCTGCCATTATTTTACTCATCAGTTATTTTTCGCCATCACCTGTTACAACTAGCTACATATCAGGTTCTGTCGAATGGCTTACCGCAGCTATGGAGATAGCCTTTGATCCCAAACCAGAACTTACAGGTTTAATAGCTCTATAAAAATGTCTGCGTAACTATAACGTAAATTTGATTTAGTGGCATTATTTAGTATGATTTTGTCGGATTTGATCACCTGTAGTTATCTAGTAGGCGATCGCCTGCCTCGATCAACGCACTCCTGATCCCCACTTCAGTCATTGAGTGACCCGCATCAGGGACAACTACAAATTCAGCTTCGGGCAAAGCTTGATGTAATTCCCAAGCTGTAAACATCGGGCAAACCACGTCATAACGACCTTGGACAATCACCGTTGGGATCTGGCGAATGCGATCAATGTTTTGTAGTAGTTGACTTTCAGAGATGAAGAAGCCTTTATTCATAAAGTAATGGCACTCAAGACGGGCAAAGGCATCAGCGAAATCTTCTGTCCCAAAACGCTCAATTAATGATGCATCAGGAATCAACTTACTTGTGCTTGCCTCCCAAACTGACCAAGCACGGGCAGCTTGCGATCGCTCTTGCGGGACATCACTGGTGAGACGACGATAATAAGCGGAAATCATGTCGTCACGTTCTTCAATGGGGATCGGTTGCAGGTATTTTTCCCAAGCGTCTGGGAAAAAATAACTTGCTCCCTCTTGATAAAACCAATCCAGTTCTTTTTTTCGCAGCATGAAGATGCCCCGCAAAATTAGAGCTTTGCAATATTCGGGATAGGTTTGGCTATAGGAAAGCGCAAGGGTACTGCCCCAACTACCTCCTGACACAGTCCAGCGATCGATGTTTAGATATTTCCGCAAGTTTTCAATATCCTCTACCAAATGCCATGTGGTGTTTTCGCGAAGTTCGGCATGAGGTGTACTTTGACCACAGCCACGTTGATCAAATTGAACAATTCGCCAGCGCTGAGTATCAAAATACTGACGGTATATTGGTTGACTACCACCTCCTGGTCCGCCATGCAAAATGATGACGGGGTGACCTTGGGGATTGCCTGATTCTTCAAAATAAATTGTGTGTAAATCTGAGACTTTGAGGAATCCTTGGTGATATGGCTCGATCGCTGGATATAGTTCACGCATAGAAAACAAGAATTTATAGCTTGGTCAGTTATGGAAATGCTAAATATATCCTCAAAAATCAGAAAGGGTCGCTTTGCGACCCTTTCCTTCCTATAAATGACTTTCTTTTCGTAACATCCGTTTATAAGCGAGCCATCCTGAGGCGATCGCCACAATAAAAAATCCTGCTAAAAACCGCAAATGCAAAACCATGTCGGTACTAGTTAGCGCTTTGCTGTCGGTCGAGAGAGCTGTAAAGGCTTCGCTCATGTGATAGACAGGATTGAATTGGGTGATTAACAGTAAATCCTTCGATAAAAAGGTGGTAGGAAAAAATGCGCCACCTAACATCAATAGCGGTACGCCAAAACCTGCCACCAGCGAATTCACATCTTCGACCTTACGCGCAAATTTGGTGGCAAGGACAAATCCCATCCCCACGTAGGAACCAATGCTCGCCAAGATCACTAAGGCTCCCACCGCAATTGATCCGCTAAAGCGCACTTCCCAAAAGGCAGCTACGGTATAGATAATCAAAGTCTGCCCCACACCGATCACGGCATAGGCAAAGAAAATACCTAAGAAATAGGAAATCCCGTTAATTGGCGAAATTAATAAACGTTTAATAGTCAGGCTTTCACGTTCAGCAACAATAGTGGACATCGTGCCGCCAAGACAGCTAAAAAATAGGGCTGAGCCAATCAATGAGGCAGGAGCCGCTAGTTTGAAAGATTCGGCAGTGGTAATTTTTGAACCTTCCGCCAAGACAAAGCCATTGAGTAATAGCATCGAAATCGGGAAGATCACCCACAGGAGTAAGGTGCGGTATGTCCGAAATAGTTCTAATAAAATACGTCGCCCGATCGCGATCGCTTCATACCCATAGTTCATGTGAGCTGTGCAGTAATTGATTACTTGTATAGTAATTGTAAAAGTAGGATCAGCTTTCCAGTCATAACGGGGTGTATTTTACCTAATAAAACCCCAAAAGCTGCGGCGCACGCGCAGCTTTTGGGGTTTTATGTTTTTATTAAAAATATTGCAAAACAAAATTTTTAATAAAAATATTGTGGTTTTCCTGACGACAAAGTAATGTAAATCAGACAAAGATCAAGATCCTAAGATAGAAGCATAACTGTGTTAGATGGCAAAACTATCTTTAACAAATTCCTCAAACGCTTTTTAATTGCAGCGATCGCAATTTATCTTGCCTTTCGCCTGCGACAGACTTTGCAATTATTACTGACCAGCTTATTCTTAGCTGGCGCAATTTCCCCGATTATTGAAAAGATCACCAGCGTTCGGATCAATGTCCACAATTGGCGCATTGGTTTAAATCGGGTCTGGGCAGTTGTATTACTTTATCTAGTTTTATTAATCGTCGTGGCTTTAGCGATCACCCCCGCACCACAGATTATTTTAGAACTTGGTCAATTTTTTATTAAGCTTCCCAATCTCCTAGAGCAAATCCAACTTCCCAAAGGCGGTCTACTCAATCTCAGTCAAGAACAACTCAATCGCATTCTCCAAACTCAACCACTCATCGATCAAGCCCAAAATTTTGGCAAGGAAATTGTAAGTCAAACCTTTGGGTTTACCCTCCAAATTTTTAATGCGATCGGGGTGGGCATTTTAAGTCTCTTGATTACTGCCTACATGGTAATCAATTCCAGTAGTTTAATGCGGCGATGTCTGAGCCCTTTCTCTAAAAGAGTACGCCATGAAGTCGAATTTTTGATCCCACCCATTACCAGATGTCTCGGAGCCTATGTGGTCGGTCGCATTGGTACTTCGACCTTGTTGGGCTTTTGTACTTACTTAACTCTCTCTCTATTTGGCATTCCCTATTCAGGAGCTTTGGGACTATTAGTAGCTATCTCTAATCTCGTTCCTTATATAGGTGGATTAGTTGCTCTCATTGCCATTTTCATTGCTGCATGGGGAGTGGAATTTAATAAAGGAGCGATCGCTCTATTTATCTGCTTTAGTCTGCAACAAATCGAAGCATTTATTCTACAACCTTGGCTCGTTGCACCCTATCTCAACCTCGATCCTTTTGAACTGTTACTATCCATTATCGTTGGTGCAGAACTTTTTGGCATAGTTGGAGCAATTATCGCTCCACCGATCGCAGGAACTAGCCGCATACTCTTCAATCACTTTGCAAGTCCTATAACAACTGATTCAGAAGAATAAAAAAGGCGCATTGCGCCTTTTTTATTTAATAAACTTGAAGCCATTCATAGACTTCATAATCTGTCCAAATCCCATGTTGCCAATAGGGATCGGCTTCTACGAGTTGTTTTGCGGAATTCAAATCATGAGCAACATATACTGCAAATACCTTAGTGATATCTTGAGTCGGACCAATGGATAACAACTTCCCTGATTCGTGCAAAGCTTTCAGATTATCTAGATGTGCTTGGCGAAAGGGAGCGCGTTTTTCGATGACATTTTCGCAATAGCTGCCCCAAACCACAAATTTCTTTAATTCTGTGCTCAATTTCCTAAAAATCCCAAAAATAACTTGACTCATAAATCAAGATTGATGACAGCATCTTGCTTATTTACAAAGCTCAGCTAAACTTTTACAAGAGTTGCTATGTGGCACTTATAAAAGTTTAGCTTGATTTTATGACAGCACTTTGGGCTGTAGTAATCTTGTTTATTAAATTCTATTTTAGTTGAAAAACAAGCGATCAATGATCAAAGTAACGGCTGTGGCAAATGCTGTTACCCCGATCGCTACAAGAACATTTTGACCTTGACTCACACTAAAGCAAGCAACTGTGCCTGCGCCCAAACCTGCTGTAACTGCTGCAACTACAGGATCTTTAGTTGATTTATTGTACATATTATAAAATACCGACCATTGGAAAATTTTTTAATAATGGTTAGCCTACAGCAGTCAACAAAATCTGTTGAGGGTTCTCAATAATTCTTCACCCTAATCTACATAGGAATTACACATCGACTCAAAGCCCAGTATATTCATGAGCATTGCGTCAGTCCTAAAGGTATAGATAATGTATATTTCTCTTTTAATTGAACAGTTAAATTAGCTAATTAATCGTGAAATATAATCTGTTAAAAAATTTTATGATAATATTCAGTCAATAATCACTCCATAATCTGCTAATTATGATAGAGAACAGCGACGGCAAGCGTGAGATCAAGATTTATAAGAAAACCTTTCGCTTGCCAACGCTATCGGGGGGCAAACTGGAACAACTGCAAATGCAAATTCATCAGCGCAATGAACATTTGAGTAAAGGTCGATTGGTTATAAAAAAAGAAGAACAACGAAGTTTATTTAGTAAAATCAGTAAAAAGATTGTTGAGTATAAAATCCTTAAGCCTCTTAGCCTTGAGGAACGTTATGAGGAATTAAATGCAATTGTGCAGGACTATGATCAGACAGTGCTAGTCCTCAAGCATCATGAGTATGATTATCAAAAGTTCTTTCAGGAATTAGCTCAAGAAATTAGAGAAACTATTGGCGAAAATTGCAAAGCAATCGCTGAGAAAGAAACTAAACGGCAGCTCAAGGAACAACTAGAACTGCAGAAATCTAATCCTAATCAGCAAGCTCTAGCAATGTTGGACAATATGCGATCACAACTATTCGATATTGCCAAATCAACGGGATATGCTGCGGTGCTGATGCTCAAGAAATTGGATTTGATGAGTGAAAGTCTCAAACGCATTGCCAGTGATCATGATTCACAAAAGCAGCTATTGGCACAGTTGCTAGAAGAAATCCGATCACAAAAGGATCTCTATGAATTGCAATTAGAGATTAATGCCCTGCAAGCAAAAACTGCAGAATTTGTGGACATTGCCCTCAACTTTGAAGATTACATGAAGCCATTTATGGGCAGTTTTCAGAACTTGTTAACCAATGTCTCAAAGGTGGACAAAGAGCTATCTAAGGCAATGGATGAGATTCAGAACATTGCCAATTTGCTAGAATCTCAACAGTTTCGCTGTATTGAGACAGATCAAGAATCACTACGTATTGCCGACTTTTTGGTAACTGGCGAAATAAAAAAAGATCACCTACAGGATGCCATAAAGCGTATAGATAACGTCCAGTTGCAGACGAGTTTTGAAGTTCAGATGAGTAATGATAAGGGTGTGAGTATTTCCGAATGTTTGGCAAATATTCGCGAGTTCCTGGATCTGAAACTGGAGGCAATTATAGAAATCGATATATCTGCGATCACGATTAATGAACCAAATCTCAACTTTGACACTCATACCTCTGATAGCTTAAACCTAGACCTCGGCAACGGCATCACCCTAGAACTAGTGCGCGTTTCCGAAGGGAAATTTATGATGGGCTCGCCAGATGGTCAAGGCGACAGTGATGAGCGTCCCCAACATGAGGTGAACTTACAAGAATTTCTAATAGGGAAATATGCAGTTACAAATATCCAATGGCAAGCCGTAATGAAAACCAAGGGATCGTCAAAGTACGACAAAAAGTTCCAAGGGGATTTACAGCCCGTTGTGGGGGTGTCATGGCATGAGGCTAGAGCTTTTTGCACTACGCTATCACAACAGATAGGAAGAGATGTCCGACTTCCTACTGAGGCAGAATGGGAATATGCTGCTAGAGGTGGCAATAGAAGCTTGGGCTTTACCTACGCGGGGAGCAATTATCTTAATGAGATTGGTTGGTATGCTCAAAATAGCGGTAGTGTAACCCATCCATCAGGGCAGAAAAATAAGAATGAAATTGGTATTTATGATATGAGTGGCAATGTCTGGGAATGGTGTTTGGATGAGTGGCATGACAGCTATGCGGATAAACCTCAGAATCTTAAACAACAGGGAAATCAAGCATGGGGTGATATCAATGTAAGCGATAATGATAATTGTTCTCGCTTACTGCGTGGCGGGTCTTGGATCTACTTTGCGGTCTATTGTCGTTCTGCCCTTCGTTTCAAATACAATGCGCGTATTCAGAGCAACCTCATTGGGTTCCGTGTCGTCTGCGTTCCTTCTTCTTGAGTAATACCAAGCATTAGAGTTGATGAGTAGCTAGACATAAGTAAACTAAAAATCGAGAAGTTTATTCCGCCCGCTACGCGGGCGGAATAAACTCTGGTTTTAGGTTTTAATTAAGCTGAGCTACTTAGAAGGGATTTTGGGTAGTCAAGCAACACAATTACATTGCATGACTACTCAAAAAGGCGGCGCATTGCGCCGCCTTTTTGATGATACATAGATTAGCTAGCTAAATCTAATTCTCTTGCTGGAGTAGGATTTATGAGCTTGAGACGCTCTTCCTCTTTCCAATAGGCAGATAACTGAGCTTCAATTTCACGACGGACAATATCGCGGTACTCCATGAAATGTTCATTGTGAGCGCAGACGATCAGGTAATGTTCCCACACCGCAGGATTGCGCTTGATCATGCTAAATAGATGATGCCAAAACTTCCAACGGGTATCACGCTTGATGCCTTGCCGCCAGACGATAATGGCTAAAGCCTTAAGATCTATAAGGGTGGGAAGTTTAGCTTCTGCCTTAACCCTTGGTGCGCCCAACTTTAAGAAATAGCTGTAAACGCGATCAAGGTATGCGTGTGGCTCATATAGAGCGCAGAAGGCTTCCACATATTCACGAGCAATTTCCTCGACGGGGCGCGTTGGCTCAAAATTCATCAAAGTGGTTTGGTTCAAGTTACCATTCTGACTCCGTAATCGTCCTTCTTTTTCAAGACGATACCAGAGCGCTGTGTGGGGCAATGCTTGCAACATCGCAAAGGTGGTGGTGGGGATGCCCGTTAGTTCGGCAAATCGGACAATGCGATCGCCTGCTCCTTTCTTCTCACCATCAAAGCCAATGATGAAGCCAGCCATAACGCGAAGGCCTGTTTTGGTGATAGCTTCCACAGAATCTAGTAGCGATGACCTTGTATTTTGGAACTTTTTGGTCATTTGCAGACTATCTTCATCGGGAGTCTCAATACCGAGGAATACAGCATCAAAATAGCATTCCATCATCAGATCCATCAGTTCCTGATCGGCAGCAAGATCGATAGAGGCTTCAGTATTAAAACGGAAGGGATAGCCATGGGATTTTTGCCATTCCTTCAATTCAAGCAAGAGCAATCGGACATTGCGCTTATTGCCGATGAAGTTGTCATCAACCATAAACACGCCTCGCCGCCAGCCTAGACTATAGAGATATTCGAGTTCGGCGAGTAACTGAGCAGGAGTCTTGGTGCGGGGTTTGCGTCCGTATAAAACGATGATGTCGCAGAATTCGCATTGGAATGGGCAACCACGAGAGAACTGCACTGACATTGAGTCGTAGGCATCAAATTCCAAGAGGTCAAAGCGAGGAATCGGTGTAGTGGTGACATCGGGCTTTTCGTTGGTACGGAAGATGCCACTGGGTTCACCCTTGGAGATCGCCTCAACAAACATCGGTAAAGTGATTTCTCCCTCATCCAAAATTAGGTAATCGACACCTGCGGCTTGAGGCTCTTCAGGAGACGATGTGGGGTAAGGACCTCCGCAGGCAACTTTTTTGCCACGGCGTTTCGCTTCTTTAATCAGGGATAACAAGTCATCTTTCTGGACGATCATCGCTGACAGAATGACCATATCCGCCCATTGCCACTCCTCCTCAGTAATTGATCGAATATTGCGATCGACCAATTTAAAATTCCATTCTTGTGGCAAGATCGCCGCAACTGTAATCAATCCTAGCGGAGGTAGTAGCACCTTGCGATTTACTAGCTCTAGAATTTTTTCGTAAGACCAAAATGTTTTGGGAAAAAGTGGGTAAACCAGTAGAACGTTCATACCTTTTGGGATTTAAGTGGGCGGATACTCTGTCTTCATCCCCAAAGCCCTTGCTCCTAAAAGATTAGGGGAGCAAGAAAAGTTTTTCTCTCAATCCTATGGGAGAGGGTTGGGGTAAGGGGCTTTAGACAGCAGGGAAACCAGTGCGGATATCTTCGATTACACCATCACGGAGGACTATTTCCACGCGCATCTGAGCAATCAAGTTATCGCCTTTACTTGCAGGGAAATAGCTATCAAGTTGTCCTTGGGAGACTTCTTGTTCTAATTCCAAATTTTGTACTTGGGTCAATTGGGTCAACAATTGATTCTTTTGCTCCAATAATTCGGCTTTAACCCGATTCATTTCTGCACGAATGCCTTCAAGAGCGCTAGATACTTCAGCCGAAAATGGCTTGATACTTTGACGCTCAATTTCACTAATTTGACGAGAACCTTGGGCATCAACTTGTTGCACTTGGGCATCGATTTGCGAAATTTGCAGTTGCAATTGTTGCTGCATTTCCTCTTTCCAGCGTTGCGTCACAATTACTTGAATATTCGCAGTGCGACGTAATAAAAGCTGATTAGAAAAATCGATCAAACTCACACTTATCTCCAGTTAGCTAATAATTGATGGGGATGATGCAATGGCAAAGCAAATGCGTCATCATGAAGTAAACATTTTGACAATAATATCTTGATAACGCTCAAATACGATGTTACGTCGGATTTTGAATGTCTGTGTGAGGAACCCATTTTCGATTGTAAAGGGTTCAGGCAAGAACTCAAAAACACCAATGCGATCATTAATGCTATATCCAGGGCGGTTTTGCACTTCACGGGTCAGTTCTTCGCGATAAAGGTTGCGAATTTTGGGCTGATTCAACTCTGGCAAAACGCTTACCAAATTTGAATCGGGGGGAATTAAACCCGTAGCTTCCAGTGCTGAAAGATTAGGAACGATTAACACACCCAATTGTTTCTGGTCTTGCCCCACTAATACAACCTGATCAATATAGGGACTGCGAATACAGGCATCTTCAATGGGTTGAGGCTCAATATTCTCACCGTTAGTTAAGACGATCGTATCTTTAGCACGACCTGTGATGATTAGATCATCCCATTTGCTGACATATCCCAAATCGCCTGTGTCAAACCATCCCTGGGGATCGATCGCTTTTGCTGTCGCTTCAGGATTTTTGTAATAGCCCTGCATCACTTGTGGACCCCGAATGAGGACTAATCCTTGTTGACCAATTGGGACATCGGCTCTAGTGGACATATTAACGATGCGGGTTTCGGTCTGGGGCAAGGGCTGTCCATCACCACCACGAATATTGCGATGTGGACGGCGCACGTGGGTAATGGGGGAGGTTTCGGTCAAGCCATATCCACCCAAAATTTCGATACCAACAATTTCATAAAAATCTTCGAGGTGTTCAGCGATCGAGCCACCACCACTGACGATGTATTTAAAATTGCCACCCGTTGCTTCGCGTACTTTTTGATAAACCAATTTATGACCAAGTTGGTGAAATGCCCATAGAATTAATGCTACCAGCGATGCTTTTAATTTGTCACCTAGAGAAGGATAGAGATTTTCGAGGTTTAAACCTTGGACAACCCGCTTAGCAGTGATATATTTTTGGCTGATCTTGAGGAAAAATTTGACTAAGCGCTGTTTGCTCTCAGGCTGATCGCGGAAGTTTTTTTGCACACCCTCATAGATGGATTCCCACAGACGCGGCACTGCGACCATGTAATGCGGTTTATGTTCTTTTAAGTCTTTTTTAATGGTGCGAAGATTGGTGTAGATTTGGGTGCAACCTTGGGAGAAGATAAAATATTCAAAGGTACGCTCATAGGAATGCCATGTGGGGAGAATGCTAAGAACACGCTCATTGACCTCAAGTTGCAAAACGGTCTGTGCTGCCTCTACTTCGTAAAGGAAATTGCCGTGGGTGAGCATAACTCCCTTGGGTCGCGCAGTTGTGCCAGAGGTGTAGATCAGTGTAGCTAGGGTGTCGCGTTTGATGCTAGGATTACCTAAATCTTTACTGAGACCCTTATCTAGTAATTGCTGGAAGTTATAGACTCCTTCGGGAGGGTTTTCGTCTGACAGCAAGATAATTTGTTTGACTAGAAGGCCATGCAATTCTGGTTCGAGCTTTTTGAGGGTTGCCAGATTTTCGACGACGATCGCTACGCTATCACTATGCTCGATGATGTAGAGCAGTTCACTCCTCTCTGCTTGAGAACTTCGCGTTGCATTGGCAGCCCCAATCGCTAAAATTCCCTGATCGGCAATTAACCACCTTGGTGAGTTATCGGCTATGAGCGCCACTTTATCGCCAAAGTTTACACCTAGAGATCGCAAACCTGCCCCAAATTGATTAATTTGCTCAAATGTGTCTTTATAGGAAATTCTGATTGGCGGCTTGGCATGGGGATCGTAGAGAGCGATCGCATCAGGATGAAATTTTGCTCTTTGTTCCCATATTTGCCAGAGACTATTGAATTGCTGTACCTGCGATGTCTGAACAGAATTGGGCATAAACTTCAAGGTTTTAACTAATTTTTAATTATTCGGGATTTCGCGAAATCCTATTTAAAAACTAACCATTAATTTAAGAATTGCGTAAGCCTTAAAATCATAGATTATTTATAATGGTTGTCATTTGTTTCCACATAGAGTCTTCCTTGGAGCCTATGAAGTAATAATCAAGAAAGTACTGTTTCATAGATTTCTTTGAGCAATCCCTTTTGAACACGACCACTTTTAGTTTTGCCGCCAATTACGAGTAGCCATAATTCCGTAAATTGCCATTTGTATATTGGCATAGGATGGGCAGTCAAATTCCGCAATTTGGCAATTTGATCAATTTTGCTGGCGGCTTTGCGATCAGATCGCAACCATTGCGACAGGGGATGTTGCCATTGTGCGAGAAATTCTTTGACTAATTGGTGATCGCTGGTTGATATTTTCTGATCGTTAAACTTTTGGTAATACAGGCGATCGCGATCGTCACTAGATAGATACTCTTGATTTAAAACTTCTTCCCGAAAAGTGTCCCATTCCTTCGCAATCAAATAGGGCAAACTCCCAATTGTATATTTGCCTCGATTTCTCAATGTCACTCCCGCAATTACAAATTCTTTTTGCTGGGAATATTGCTGACACATAAACCAATAAAAACTTTTAAAGAAGCTATGCACAATCTCGCGTTCAACCACACTAGCAATGTACAAACACGAAGGCTTATAGTCAGAAAAGTTCTCCGTAAAAATATCTGACTCTACTAAATATTTATGCTTGTAGGCACTAAAAAGATCTTTGCGACTCGCCGTTTCTAGCTGATGCCAAGCATTTTTCCCTAGCCTTTTGAGTAATTTCGCCTCAATTTCTTGCTCATCATAGTTAAAGGCGGGTGTAGTTTGTTTCTCAGATAAGGCTTTAATTTGATCGCGTAGATGGAGTATTTCTTCTCTTTCTGTATCTGACAAATCAGCCTTTTCTCTAAAGATCGAGATCTCTGCATTCAGCAAGCGAATTTGCTCATCTTTATCTTTGATTAACTTCTGCTTTTCCTCTAGATCCAGTGCAGTAACTGCTGACTTGACTAAGTTGTAATAATTACTCTTTAAAATATCAACTTCTTGGGAGGTAGCACGACTCTTGCCCCGCAAAGCAATTTTTTGTCCCTGCTGCACTGCGAGAATTTCACCTTCAGGATTGCGGATTCTTAATTCTTTAATCTCGCCCTGATCGCTAGAAAGCGAAACCACACTACATTCATATTTACGCTGACTATAGTAAAACTCCGCTTTCATATTGCGTTATTGCGATCGCTGTTTTTAGCAGTAGAAATGATCATTTGCAAGAGTTTAGCAGGCAGCTTGTAGGTACTTGACTATAATTAGCTTCGACTATGCTCAGCTATAGCTGAGCATAGTCGAAGCCACTGTAATGCCTTACTTAAAATTATTGGTAGTCATGCAACACAATTACTAAAAAAATTACTTTGCAGCACTACCAAGTTATTTAATATAAACGATCGCATGTTGCCAGATCACCACTTTGTGTCCTGATGTGTCCAAACAAATACATTGATCATCGATCCAGCTAATTTTGCCATGAAGTTGATCACCTGTGAGCAGCTTGATCTCAACCTCATTCTTATCGCGAATGATGCTATGAATGCGGCGAATACTTGGTAGGGAGGTGTTGAGTCCGATTTTGGTTGCTGTTGGTGCGCTCATCGTCTTATACCTGTAGCAGTTTTACGAATATTATCATCAAACTAGATTTGCTTTTCAGCGCTGTAGGTGCCGAAAAGCAAATCTAGTCTGTTTAAGCTTACGCATCGCGTGGACAAATCCCAGACAATAATACTTTATGTTGCTAAATGGCTATGATGAAAAACGGTGCTGCTATATAGCTGGAAGCAGTTATCCCACAGGCTGGGTTTAGTTCGCTCAAGGATCACATGGGTTTCTGCGATCGCCTGTAAAAATTCTGGATACACAATCGACATTTCCGCAAAATTTTGAAAATCACTGGCGTTTTTTGCCGTGGGCATCGTCCGATCCAGCCATTTACCCAGTTCCAGCCAACGTTCCTTGACCGTTGGGGCAATGTGCTTTAGTGATCGTTCGACGGACAATTGCAAACCAAAATCAAAGCGATACTGATTATCATGAAATCGGAGAATCCCGCCATGATCGCAAACTTCACCATTGAGCCGAAAACTTCGCAAATGGAGATCGCAAATCTGAATCCGATCTAAAATTTGCTCCTTGCGGGCAAGTTTATGTTTTGCATCAAACACCACCACATCCCCAAAGGTCGGCAAAATTCCCTCTACTTTGGTAATGACATCTTGGGGCGTAAAAGTAATTTCATTGGTATCAGTGATCGCCTGAATTTGGTAATTGCCCTTTACCTGCAACTCATTAAAATATGTCACCTGATAGATCGGGATTTGGGCGATCGCATCAATACTTAACCAAATCGCCGCAATACCACAATTTTGTAAATCCTCACCATAGGCTTGCATCTCAGCTAGCGTACCTATGCGAATAATTTTGGGATAACGATTTGGGATTTTAAATCTTGCTGTGTAGGGATCGGTACGAAAAACTCTGGCAAGTTTAGCTATCGCCCAGTCTTTTTTCTCAGGAGATACTGGCAATAGCGCTAAATAGGCGAAACAAGAACCACCTGCAAGCTTGGTGATTTCATCCATCCGCTCTTGCCGCGCCTGCACCTCTGCCATTTCGATCACAAGCAATCCTTGTCGCGCCTGCGTAATTAACTTGGCAGGTAACTGAGCCTTAAGCAGACGGCGAAAAATTTCCTCAGCTTCATTAGGGTTACCCATGGCATTATAGAGTCGCCCTTGCAAAATCTGTAACTGCGGATCGTCAGGAGAATCTGATAGCAATTGCTGAAGCGTTGCTGACGCTGCAGGGAATTGTTGATGAGCAAACTGACTCTCAAACGCAGCTACGAGATCTTGCATGAAGAATTTTGTAGATATATCAAAATCATTGACAGGAACCTTTCTAGAATCGTAACCCTAAGCCAGTTTGCAAAGAAGTTGCGGATGTACCAGAGGAATTACGATAGGCATCAAAGGCGAAGATGACATTACCAAATAATACAAGATTGCTATTAGGTAAGGTGTAGTCAATACCAGGCTGAATAACAAAACTATTTTTGTTGCCGACTGGAGTGGTATCAACGGTATTTGATAAAGAAACACCAGCTCCAATGTAAATATCTGCATCAAAGTTTAGTGGCACGTCAAAGGAAACAGTTGGCACAACTGCGGTACTGCTACCAATCAAAATTTGGGTGCGAACCGACACAGGAAATTCCAGAAATTTATAACGGGCAGCGACGAGTCCAGATGTGCGTGAGGTTTCTCCTGCCGCAGCGTTACCACTGGTAAATCCAAAGCTTGCACCCACACCGATATAACTACCATAGGCAGGCTGAGCTTGAACTGAGGGGACAGAGAATGCGGATATGCATCCTAATGTAGTTAAGCCGAGTAGTATCTTACTTAAGTTAGCTAGATTTTTCACAGATATCCCTTCCTTTTACTAAGAGACGATTTTATTTATCTTTAAGGAATAACCCCTTCAGGCAGACAGACTATCACAAGTTGGTTAAATCGACGAAAATTTTTCTAACAAATAAATATATAGCGTTTACTACAACAATCTTTAACTACTCATCACCCAAAAGGAGATATACAAACCATAGATAAAGATGTATGCTAAAGTGCTGTTGAGTAATACTCGCAACAAGCAAAGAATTTTACATAGTACGCATCTATTGACCTATGGCGGAATTAGCAGTCTATTTTGTTTTGAGCGTCGGAGTACCTTACACAATCTGGACAATTGTAAGACCATTCACTGACTCTTAAATTTCAACCACTCCAAAAAGTGTGAGGTAGCTTAATACTTCATACTTTTTGGGATTTCAGGATTTTGGCTTTGAGTTTGTAGATTTGCTAAGCCCAAGTATGTAATTTTCATCGGTTCAATCTTGAAACGGCAGGGCAATACCTTTACTCCTCTGGCGATCGCCTCTGTGAAGAGCTTGGCATATTCAGGGTCAGCTTCGGATCCTGCGGCAAAGCGATCGCAATCTCCACGATTAATAAAAAAAATTAAGGTGGCGCTGGTATTTGCATCGATTACTGACATGAGTTCGCGTAGGTGTTTTTGACCTCGTGTCGTCACCGTATCAGGAAACAAGGCTAAATTGCCAATACACCAAGTTGTATTTTTAACTTCCAAATAGTTCTTTTTTTGATAATGATCATCTGTCAAAAGAAAATCGATCCGACTCTTTTCATTGCCATAGGCAACTTCACTCGTTACCGTTGTGTAGGGTTCTAGCTCTGGTAATAAGTGGAGATCGAGCATAGTTCCAATTACGCGATTAGGAAGACTAGTATTAATACCGATCCATTCATTATCTAGATATATTGCTTCCCAACTATAGGCGAGTTTGCGTTTAGGATTAGAGTGATGGGAAACCAACACAGGACTACCAATTTGACATACCCCAGTCATTGGTCCTGTATTTGCACAATGGGCAGTAATTATTTCACCATTCTCTAACTCTATATCTGCAAAGAAACGTTTATAACGTCTAACTAGGCGACCGAGGATTAGCTCAGAATAAGTGTGAACTAGGGGCATGAGATTATTACAAGTTTTTGATATTGAGTGAGATGTAAAGAATTAATGCTAGAACTTGGTTGCTTAAAAAATGCGGTAGTCATGCAATGTAATTGTGTTGCGGGCGCTTCGCGCCCGCAACACAATTACTAAAAAAATTACCTTGCAGCACTACCAAAAATGCTACGGCAGTCCTAAATTAAGATATATATGGCTTCGGCTGAGTTCAGCAAAGCTTGACACTCCCCGCACTGAAGTGACGGGGATTCCTGATTCAGCGAGACAACTTACCAGATAGACTTGCATCTATTTGGCAGAGGTCGAACTCTCCACAGGCGTTAATTTCCCTATGCCCTAGGGTATTTAGACCTTTAGCT
>JADBWH010000149.1 GCA_020404105.1 Pseudanabaena sp. M53BS1SP1A06MG
CAAAATGCTTCTGCTCGTAATTTCGATTAAACTGCTCAAATTGATCAAAATTCTCAGGAATATCACGAATATGCATCCGTAAGCCCACCTCTCGATAAAAGTAAAAACAAGCTAGTTGCTCATTACGAGTTAGCGATCGCCATCCATAGCGATCTAACCAACGAATTGGTTCGTAAATGAATGTGCTGAGGACATAGATAAAGTCTTCGTTGCTAATTGGAAATCGCCCATGCATTTGGTTCATGCGCCGTAAGGCTCTTTGACCGCGATCGCTATCATAGCCATGTTCAACAATTTCCGACATGATTAGTTCTGTATCGTCGTAACGCTTACGGGGTCGCTTAATCAATTCTCCTGTTTTTGCTAAGAGCCTAGAGATGGCAGGAATAGCATAGGTGCGAAATAGGGCAAATTCTAAAGCTCGCTCAATATCCCAAGGAAAAACTTGATACGTAAGTAAAAAGACAATTTCTTGGCAATCATGCTGTGGATCTAGTTGGGCAATACGTTCTGTAATTGGCTTTTTCATCGCTTTCTCATAATCTTTTGACTTACGCAGTGAGTAGATGTGGCACGGGCAAAACCCCTACCACATCTACTCAAAACTCAATCTACTCTGTTGACTTGCGTAAATCACAAGAAGTTTATTATAAAAGTTTTCATTTTACTGTAGACAAAATGAAAACTTTTATAGCAATAAGGGATGTACCAATAAAAATTGCCCTACCAAGTTTATATATAGCTTCTATTCTGCTTAGCCAAAGCTGGCTGAGCAGAATAGAAGCCACAGGTACTCTAATTTATACATGTCTTTAAAAGTATGGTACAAAGTACCGCAATTCCATTAGCCGCATTCTTGATAGTTATGATAGTTATAACTGTAGGACTGTAATTTATAAATGTGATAGAACAATTGCCAGAAATAATTTTCGGTTAAACCGCAGGTAGATGCACCTCGTAAGACCACGTTGGAATACCAATCATTAGGTGCAAGTTCTCGGGCTAGCTTATTGACAACACTATAGGTTCTGACATTGGTATAAACTTTTTGATTAACTATTACGGAGATCAATTCATGTTGATAACCACCTTTTGAGACATCTTCGCGAATATCTAAGCGATCGCTAAGACGCAGTGGCAAGCAATAGAGGACTCCTTCTACATAAGAGCTAGGATCTTTGACAATATCTAAGCAACCACAACCGCGATGAGGTGAACGGTAATAAAAGCCAAGCTTGTAACCATTTAAACGGGCGACACCAACAACATATTGATGGGCAGACTCACCGAGCGATCGCTTTAAATCCACAGGACACATACAGGAGCCATAAGCAAAGTAGTAAAACATCGGCTCAGAAGAATGAACATATTCACCGTTAGAGCTTTCAGTATTTGATAACTCTTGTGTCTTTAGGGATTTGAGCATGTCTACCATGACAATATCTTTGGCAAAAAATATTTAGTATTCTGGGATACTTACAAAAAGTATAGAGCTTTGTGTATGCTCAGCAGAGTCAATTATTACTAATGCTTTTTATCTAGAAACTCTATACATAACTTAAATCTAGTTGGAATTTATTTAATTTAGTATGTCGCAGATAATTTCAAAAAAATATGTCCGAGTATACCAAACCAGATCCAGAATCAGAAATTTTATCAAGTGATGTGTTGTCAGAGCCTCAACCAAAATCCAAAACTCCACTATGGGAATTAGCATTGGTATTTGGAAGGTTAGGCTCAATCGCCTTTGGAGGACCTGCAGCGCATATTGCCCAGATTGAATTGGAAGTCGTGCAGCATCGGCGCTGGCTCAGTCGCGAAAAGTTATTAGACTTGTTAAGTATTAGCAATCTTATTCCTGGTCCGAACTCAACGGAGTTAGTCATTCATATTGGTTTGGAGCAAGCGGGATGGCAGGGATTAATCGTGGCAGGAACTTGTTTTATCTTGCCTGCGATGTTATTAGTCTGGGGATTGGCGATCATCTATGTCGAATATCAGAAACTTCCTGCGGTAGGTTGGTTGCTTTATGGAGTTAAACCCGTAATTATTGCAATTATTGCCCAATCCCTCTGGAAACTTGGGAAATCTGCTTTGAAAAATATTCCCACTTGGATTGCAGGGCTTGTAGTTTTAGCTATGTACTTTCTCCAAATTAATGAAGTTACATTAATGCTAGGTGCGGGTGTAGTAGTTAGCCTTGTTCGCAATTTAATATCCTCGAAAAATTCTAAATCCCTATCAATTTTCTTTTTTCCTTTTTCATCTGTTCCCTTACCTTTAGGGGCGATCACCACAAATATCACACCTACTATCACACCAAAGCCTTGGCATACCGTATTTTTCAGTTTTTTAAAAATTGGGTCTGTGCTATATGGGAGTGGCTATGTTTTGCTTGCCTTTGTGCAACAAGAATTTGTTGATCGCACCCATTGGCTGACATCACAGCAATTGTTAGATGCGGTAGCAATCGGGCAATTTACTCCAGGACCTGTTTTAACTACGGCTACCTTCATTGGCTATCTCTTAGCAGGAAACTTGGGAGCGATCGCTGCCACGGTTGGCATTTTTTTACCAGCGTTTATCCTAGTCTTAGCGGTCAATCCTTTTGTGGCTAATTTACGCAAATCTCCTTGGACATCAGGTTTTCTCGATGGCGTAAATGCTGCTTCTATTGGCTTGATGGCAGCCGTGGCATGGGAATTAGGGAGGAGTACTTTGATTGATATTTGGACAGTTGTATTGGCGATCACTAGTCTCACAATTTTGCTCAAATTTCCCAAGTTCAATTCCGCTTGGTTAATAATCGCTGGTGGTGTGATCGGTTGGTTACTTAAGTTTAAGTTGCTTGTCTAAGGTCGTTATAGAGGTTCATTTTCGTTTTGCCAGATAGCTCGCACAACTTTAATCTCATCGTAGGTATATTCCTCTCGAAGATGATCGAAGAGATTTCGCAGAGAATCACCACCAATGACTTCTAGAGCTTCATAAATGACGTTTTGGCGTTCTGGAGATACAAGGCGATCAATATTAATAGCATAGCCAGATTCTAATAATTGCGTCAGATGCGTCCAGACTGTTGCAGGTTTTAATCCGCGATCGCGAGCGATTTCGTCGATATCTAGACCATTCTCGTACATGGCTAGGGTTTCGCGCTGTGTACTTACCTTAGAAATCTTCGCTTTGGGTGTAACAGATTCTGGCTTTACCCTAGAGTTTACTGATGCTGTAGGCTCCGCAGGTGGATATTGGAGATGATGTTCGAGAATAATCGCGATAAAATCATCGGCATACTGTTCTAATTTTTTTGCACCAACACCCGATAGTTTGGCAAAATCCTTGCGCGTAGTGGGTTGCTGCTCTGCCATTTGATTGAGCGTAGCATTACTGAAAATCACATAGGGAGGGACTTCCTGTCCATCGGCAAGATTTTTGCGTAATAAGCGGAGTCTCTTAAAGAGAATTTCGACATCAACAGGGCTTTCGCTCGTTTCCCGTTCAACAACGGTTGCAGGTTCCGTATCCCGTTCTATTGGCAGTAGCACATTACGCTGACCCCGCATCACTTCCCAACTGCGATCATTAAGTTTGAGAATGGCATAACCATCAGTTGTTTGGGTTAAATAACCTTGATGAAGTAGCGATCGCGAAAGTTGTCGCCATTCGTCAAGACTGCGATCTTTCCCAATACCATAGGTCGAGAGTTGATCATGCTGGTGTTGTAAAACCTTTTCTTTGCGAGAACCACGCAATACATCGATGATATGCCCTGCTCCGAAGCGCTCCTTAGTTCTTGCCACACAGGATAAAAACTTTTGTGATTCCACTGTCCAATCTTCCATTGGCTTAGGTGTGAGGCAGTTATCACAGTTGCGGCAATTGCCATGAAAGTTCTCACCAAAATAACGGAGGAGAATAGCGCGGCGACAGGTCACACCTTCAGCATAGTCTACGACTTGGCGCAGTTGCTGATAGGCGATACGTTGTTCTGCTTCTAATGGCTCATTACTATGGGGATCGACCTTCTGCGCGATCAAATATTTAATTGTTTCTAAATCCTGATAGCCCAAAAACAAAGTACAGTGAGAATCTTCACCGTCACGTCCTGCTCGTCCCGATTCCTGATAATAGCCTTCAATATTTCTGGGCAAATCATAATGAATCACAAACCTGACATCAGGCTTATTGATGCCCATCCCAAATGCGATCGTAGCAACCATCACCTGCACATCATCACGAATCCAGCGCGTCTGATTTTCTTCTCTTTCCTTTGCGCTTAAGCCTGCATGATAGGGAATTGCGGCAATACCATCCTCTCTCAATCTCTCAGCAATCTCAGTTACCCGCTTCCGACTGAGACAATAGACGATCCCTGAACCTTGCATTCTTTTAATTTGCTGTAAGAGATTCAGATAGGATTGCTCGGTTCCTTGTTTAGGAATAACTTCATAATAAAGATTAGTACGATTGAAACTAGCAACATGGATATATGGCTGATACATTCCTAACTGTTGGCTAATATCTTCACGGACACGTTCAGTTGCCGTTGCAGTCAAGCCAATTACAGGTACATCAGGATATAACTGGCGTATCTGTCGCAATTGACGATATTCAGGACGAAAATCATGCCCCCATTCTGATACGCAGTGTGCCTCATCGATCGCAAATCCCGCAATACCAATTTTTTGATTAACAATCTTTAAAAACTCGATGAACTGCTGAGCAAATAAACGTTCGGGAGCTACATAAGTTAATTTAATCACTCCATCTAAAACTGCCTGCGAACGTAGATTCGCTTCTCGAACTGACAAAGTACTATTTAAAAAAGTTGCGCCAATACCATTCTCTTTAAGCGCCGTAACTTGATCCTGCATTAAAGCGATCAATGGCGAAACAACGATAGTGACACCATCTTTTAATAATGCAGGCAGTTGAAAGCAAATGGATTTTCCACCCCCTGTTGGCATAATTGCCAAGGTATCCCGCCCAGCCAGATGTGCCTCAATAATCTCACGTTGACCTGCCCTAAAGGAGTCATAACCAAAATATTGTTTCAGTGTTTGCTGTAAAGAATCGCTTGTCATAAATAAGGTTGTTGCCGCAGGTTTCGCTAATTTCTGATATTTTCCTAAATTGTAGTCGCCGAAATTTTTACAATAAAGGTTGGTAAATCAAACTCATTTAAATTAACTGGTGCATTGTTTCTGGGAAGAATTTTTAAGTTAGTTCCTATATAAAACACCATATCAGTTTGAAATTCGGCATTACAAGTTTTTCTGAAACTACAGTTAAGTATTCATAAATGCAAATAATTAGCTAGACATAAGTAAACTAAAAACCGAGAGTTTTGTTCCGCCCGCTACGCGGGCGAAACAAAACTCTGGTTTGGGTTTTAATTAAGTTGAGCTACTTATTTGCAAAAGATGCAAATATACTAGATTACCATATAAGCAACTCCATTCTCGTGGGTGTGAATTGATCTAACGGGTGATGTTACGTGGAAGTTTCTAAGACCCTCACCCCTAGCCCCTCTCCATTAATGGGAGAGGGGAACAAGAAATTAGTCTAGCTCCCCCTCTCCCATTAATGGAGAGCAGAGTGGTTTCATTTTCGGAAAAGCAAACAGGAACGGAGAGGCAGAAAATTTAGAAAGAGGAAATCAATAAGAAAAAGAGCAAGAGAGAATAGCAAAAACTTGATGAACTTGATTAGCGAGAACCCTTTGACTCTGAGGAATTGTGCGATAGCTAAGGCGACGAACAGTGGTCAAGATAAAACGTAACTACTCAGGCTAAAGATTTAATTCAAGCTAAAGATTTAATAATATTTTCCAAGAAGTAATCAAGGAAGAAGTAGGATTTGAAGAATAAAGCCAGAGCGAATCGTAATCGAGATGAAAGAGAGTCCACCAAAGCAAA
>JADBWH010000015.1 GCA_020404105.1 Pseudanabaena sp. M53BS1SP1A06MG
ACACCAGAAGAAAAAGAAAGACTTGAAGCCTGCACCAGAGAGATAGCAGAAATCTTGTATCGGAATGCAGAAGCAAAAGATGCCGAGCAATTGAAAACACTAGAAGGCATAGAAATAGCGGTGCGGGAGCAAATGCTAGAAAATGTCAGTGCCAACGTGAAAATTTTTTTGTCGAAAAAAGCAGTGGGACAAAAGCAGGGAAAGAAAGAAAATTAAAAAGCTGCATTGGTGAACTCAAATTGGGTACAAAAACAACCATTGGCAGAAATATTCTCTTGTTTGGGTGATGGGCATGACGGGATCTAGAACTTATTTGCTGCCATAGCAACATCAGAGCAAAGGTTTGAAATATTGGACTGGTATCATTTGAAGGAACATCTTTACGCTGTTGGTGGTTCTTTACGTCGTCTAGACAAGGCTAAAGATTTGCTATGGCAAGGTGTTGTTGAGTAATTGAGATGCTCCCAAATGATGTTTTATGTCATTTGTTTATTCTCGATCTGGGATAATCGTGATAGTATAAATTTTAGGACTAGTAGGCAAAAAGCAAAAGCAAGCACTAATATAGTTCAGATGTACTTAAGGTATAAGTTTTAAGTATTTTTTGTATTTTGGTGTTGTACCTACAGTACGCAAGCTCCGATAGAGAGACACTCAAATAATACTTGTTGCAAGTTTTGCAAGTGAGATTTGAGTCTATATCAGCTAGGGCATCACAATTGTGAAGCCTTATCTGTAATCGGTTTATAGATAAAAGCACTCAAAGAGTGGGCAATTGTCCCACTTTTTTGTTTTTAAGCTAGTTTTCTAGCCTGTTTTTAAGCAACGCTTTTAAATACTTGATGCAAAAAACTTAACTATTAACTCGTAACTCGCGAAGACCAAACGTTAAATAGCTCAAATTGTAAATCTATGAGTCACCCTCTAATTCCGCAAATTTTTCAAATTGCTGAAGAAGTTGCCTCTCCCCTTGGGTTAGAGGTTGTTGATGTCGTGCTACATACTAATAAAAACCCAGTAGTGTTACGGGTCGATATTCGTAATCCTGAGCAAAATACTGGCTTGGATGACTGCGAACGCATGAGCCGTGCTCTAGAACTAGCCCTTGATGCAATTGATATAATTCCTCATGCCTACGTGTTGGAGATTTCTAGCCCTGGAGCTGAACGTCAGTTACAGGGCGATCGCGAGTTTATTGCTTTCAAAGGCTTTATGGTGACAGTCAACACAAAAGTTCCTCATGAAGGTAAACAAAGTTGGGTTGGGCATCTGGTCTCTCGAAACGAAACGCAGGTCATGATTAGCATCAAAGGTCGCCTGATCAATATTCCCCGAGAACTTGTTGATCGGGTGGAACTAGCAAAAACAGAATAAAAACTAAATAGAATACAAGCGAGAAAAATTATGTCATTGTTGAATTTGCCTGGTTTGGGACAGATGGTAGAAGTGATTAGCAAAGAGCGTAATCTCCCCAAGCACGCCGTCCAAAATGCCTTACGTGAAGCTTTACTCAAAGGATATGAACGTTTCCGTAAAACTTATCGATCTGAGGGAATTACCTTTGAAGAAGAGTATTTTAATAACTTTGATGTGGAGTTGGATATTGAAGGCGAAGGTTTTCGAGTCTTGGCAACGAAAATGATTGTTGATGAAGTTAAAGACGCAGATCATGAAATTGGCTTGTCGGAAGTACGTGAAGTTGCACCTGAGGCACAAGCAGGTGGCACAGTAGTGGTTGATGTGACCCCTGAGCAGGGCGACTTTGGACGGATGGCGGCGATCCAAACGAAGCAAGTCCTCGCTCAAAAACTACGGGATCAACAGCGCAAAATCATTCAAGAGGAGTTTCAAGACGTTGAAGGTACTGTCTTGCAAGGTCGAGTACTTCGCTTTGAAAATACTTCTGTGATTGTGGCGGTCAGTAGCGGCTTTGGACAACCTGAAGTAGAGGCGGAGTTACCTAAGCGAGAGCAACTAGCAGGGGAAAGACCCTATCGTCCCAATATGACGCTAAAGGTCTATCTCAAGAAGGTATTTGAAGGTTCGCGTCGAGGTCCTCAACTATTGGTTTCACGAGCAGATGCGGGCTTGGTCGTATATCTATTTGCAAATGAAGTGCCTGAAATTGAAGAAGAAATTGTACGGATTGTTGCGGTTGCAAGAGAAGCAAACCCACCATCCCCTGCGGTAGGTCCCCGTACAAAAATTGCTGTCGATACCCTTGAGCGAGATGTTGATCCTGTTGGTGCGTGTATTGGTGCTAGGGGTGCGCGTATTCAAGCCGTTGTTTCAGAGTTGCGTGGGGAAAAGATTGATGTGATCCGTTGGTCACCTGATCCTTCAACCTATATTGCCAATTCCCTTAGTCCTGCTCGCATTCATGAAGTGCGCTTGATCAATGCCAATGAGAGAATTGCCCATGTGTTGGTTCCAGAGGATCAGCTTAGTTTAGCGATCGGTAAGGAAGGTCAAAACGTACGTTTGGCCGCACGATTAACTGGATGGAAGATTGATATCAAAAACTTGGCAAAATATGACTACGAGGAAGAGGATCGCAAGATTCAGGAAAGCAACGCAAGACTGGCTGAAAATCTAGATGCTTCTGGTCAAGATGAGGATGATCCTGATTATGAAGATGATCAGGAATAAACCAAAAAGAGGGATATTAGTTTGGCTTTGAAACTTCATCGACGTTGTGTTAGTTGCCAATGTATCGCTATGCGAGACAACTTTTGGCGAGTGATGCGTGTACCGATTAAGCAATCTGATATTCATAGAGCAGGTGGTCATCCTCAGCAATTTCAAATTCAACTTGATGATGGAATGGGGCGATCAGCCTACTTGTGTAAAAAATTGGAGTGTTTACAAATAGCTCAGAAAAAAAATCGCTTGGGGCGATCGCTACGTACTCAGATTCCTTCTGAAATTTTCGACATCCTTAAATCGCGCTTATAGTGCTTTGCCAGCGATCAAGAGTTATTTACCCGCCGACGGCGGGTAAATAACTCTTGAAATGAATGCTATAGAAGTTAGACCTACAGCCATAAATTTGGATATAAACAGTCATGAGTAAGCAAACAATCCTCGTTACAGGTGGTGCTGGATATATCGGCTCCCATGCAGTCAAAGTGTTGCAACAAGATGGATATCAGGTTTTGATTTTAGACAACCTCGTCTATGGTCATCAAGACATCGCCGAAACCTTAGGAGCAGAATTGATTGTTGGGGATACCAATGATCGCCCTTTACTCGATCAATTATTTCGCGATCGCCAAATCAGCGCCGTCATGCACTTTGCTGCCTATGCGTATGTGGGCGAGTCCGTCACTCAACCTGATAAGTATTACCGCAACAATGTCGTTGGGACTTTGACCCTATTGGAAGCAATGGTTGCCGCTAATATCAAAGCCTTTGTGTTTTCTTCTACCTGCGCTACCTATGGCATACCGCAGCAAATACCGATGACTGAAGAGCATCCTCAAGTACCGATTAATCCCTATGGTGCAACTAAGTTGATGGTTGAGCGAATTTTGCAGGATTTTGATGTTGCCTATGGATTAAAGTCGGTAATCTTTCGATATTTCAATGCGGCGGGAGCAGATCCAGATGGTATGATCGGCGAAGATCATAACCCTGAAACCCACTTGATACCCCTAGTTTTGCTAACGGCTTTGGGTAAGCGTGAGGCAATTACAATATATGGAACGGACTATCCCACTGCTGATGGAACCTGTATCCGTGACTATATCCATGTGAATGATCTGGCGGATGCCCATGTGTTGGGTTTGCAGTATTTACTCCAAGGCAATAAGAGTGAGATTTTTAACCTAGGGAATGGTAATGGCTTCTCAGTGAAGGAAGTGATCGATACGGCTCAGGAAATTTCAGGTAAGTTAATCAATGTAATATTTGGCGATCGCCGTGCGGGTGATCCTCCAGCTTTGGTTGGCAGTAGCGAGAAAGCAAGAAAAATACTAAAGTGGCAGCCAAAATATGTGGATATAAAGGTAATTTTGCAGCACGCATGGCAATGGCATCAAAAACGCCATGCCTAAATTTAGATTATTATTCGTTACAGTTCTCAAGACTTTTACCTTTTTTTAACGCCAGTTCGGGTTAAGCTGGCAAATTTTAAAAGCTGGCTTTGTTGCATAAAAAACAAGGTAAAAGATTGCTCAGTAGTCTAAAGATTTTCTATCGCCTCTGAACTCAGGTAGGATTGCTATAGCCCAAAATATAGTTCACGAGCGTGCAATCTTCTAAATTTATTTCGACAGAATCAAAAAATTTATCACTTTCGGATCGCATTGATTCTCTAAAAGCTGGCTGCCTTGGCGCGATCGCTAGCGTTTTTGCATTTTTTGTGATCGCCCTATGTCATCACTTCTTACAAAATTACCTAACAAATGTGCAGCTAATCATTAACTTTGAACTAGGTATTGACCTGATGTTACTAATTAGGCTAGCAATGATTGGCTTTGCAGGCTTTCTGTTTGCCGTTACTTATCGCTACATTGTGCGGCGCGATCACAACTTCCATCTCAAATCGGGGGCTATTCTAGCATTTGCCTGTATTCGTTCTGTTACCACAATTGATCACGAATTAACCTCACTTATACAGTTGCCTTTAATCTCAATGGCTTTAGCAATCATCATTCTGTTAGTAGAAAATATTGTATGGTTAGCGATCATTCAAAGTCTGATTGAAACCGCCATTCAACACAAATGGATCACAACTTTTGGTTCCGATTAAAGGTAGCCATGCAACGCACTTACTAAAAAAAATTACTTTGCAGCATTACCCTGATTAAATTAGGACTTACGCCAACCAAACGAATTTCTTAGGATTGAGGTAGATGTGTTGTGGGCGAAGCCCGCACCACATCTACCCAATGCGTAAGTCCTATAAATAAATAGCGGCTCGTTGTACCGCCTTTTATTTAATTCGTGTTGTGAGCTACAGTCGCAATGTCATCTATAGCTCACAATAATTTCGATAGCCTTATGGGTAGCGATCAGGATCGCCTATATGCCATGAAACCCCGCATTATCGTCTGTGGTCTAGACCGAACGGGTTACAAGATTTTGAGCTTGCTCAAACAGCAAGGTTGCTTTGTTATTGGTATTCATGACAAGCACATTCACCAATCGGATGCAGAAATTGTCATTGGTGATCTGGCGGCGGCAGAGACTTTGCTAGCCGCAGGAATTCGCGATGCTCAGACCTTAATTTTGGCAGGAGCCGATGAAACCCGCAATCTCAGCATATTAATGCAGGCGCGAGTACTTAATCCCCATGTCCGAATTATTAATCGTTTATTTAACTCCAGTTTGGGTACAAGATTAGATTTAACCTTGCCGAATCATGTCACCATGAGCGTTGCCGCACTGGCGGCTCCCGTATTTGCCTTTAGTGCGATGGGAAGTGAAGCGATCGGGCAGTTGCGACTCTTTAATCAAATTTGGCCAATTCACGAAGAATATATCGATGAGCGCCACCCTTGGTGTGACAAGCCTCTATCAGAATTTTGGGAAGATCGGACACGGATGTTGATTTATTACCTTCCCTATGATGAAGCTAAGGTGGATCTTGTTAGTGCGGTACTCAGTGGACGCACATTACAAATCGGGGATCGCCTTTTGCTAGGCACACAACCCAATGTCAGAACTGCATCGCGACCGATTCTACAAAAAATCTCGAAGTTGTTTATGGGATTTCGCCATTTTCATGAACATGGAAAAGCAGTTCTATTTACAGCGATCGCCCTATTGCTAACGATTTTTTCAGCAACTTTGGTATATACCAGTTTGCAACTAAAGATTTCTTTTGTTGATGCTCTTTATTTTTCTGTTGGAATGATTACAGGAGCAGGTGGCAATGAGCGCGTAGTGGAGCATTCCACAGATAGCATTAAAGTCTTTACAATCATCATGATGTTGATTGGTACAGCAGTAATTGGAATTTTCTACGCGATTCTCAATGATTTTATTCTCGGCTCAAGGTTACGGAACTTCTGGGACGCTGCTCGTGTACCACAACGTAATCATATTGTGATTTGTGGTTTGGGTAGTGTAGGTGTACAGACAGCCATGCAGTTAGTGAACTATGGTTACGAAGTTCTGATTATCGAACGCGATCCGAATAATCGCTTTTTAGATACAGTTCGATCGCACAATATCCCCGTCATTCACGGTGATGCAAGCTTACCTGCTACACTCAAAGCTGCCAATTTAGATAAAGCTGAAAGTTTACTGGCTGTCACCAGCAACGATACGGCAAATCTTGAAATTGCTCTAAATGCTAAAGGAATTGCTCCTCGTTGTCGTGTAGTTGTGCGCTATGACGATCCCTATTATGCAGGTATGGCCCAGGAAGTATTTGATTTTGAAGCAGTGCTTAGTCCCCCTGAAATTGCGGCTCCCGCCTTTGCCTCCTCTGCTTTAGGAGGAAGGATTCTCGGCAATGGTATTGTTGCAGATAGCCTGTGGGTAGCGATCGCAACAATGATTACTCCCAATCATCCCTTCTGTGGTAAACCCGTATGTGAAGCCTCAATGACGGCGGATTTTGTACCGCTTTATATCGAAACCGCCTGTCAAACAATTCACGGATGGAATTTGCTAGAAGCTTGTCTCAGTGCAGGAGATATCCTCTATTTGACAATGCCTGCTACCAAACTAGACCAACTCTGGCGAGTTGCTCCATTCCAAGTTGCAGTTACCTAAAAGGGATATTCTTCGCGAAGAATATCCCTTTTACTGGATTGTTGGAGAAACAGGCTAGGATGGACTCTAACCATCGACCGATCGCTTAGAAGGCGATTGCTCTATACAACTGAGCTACTAGCCCAAACAAATTAACGGTTCATTATCTTACACCGAAAATCAAATTTTTAGCAATTGGTTTTAAAAATCGTCCATAAATAAAGTCAATTTCAGGGTAATTCATAATCACAACTTACTTGAGAAAGCTATCTTGATTTTTTGACTGTGATATTTGAGGTTGTCTGATTTCAAGCTTTTGGAGTTATTAGATTTGCCTGAGAGTAAGTTCCATAAATTCGACGATCAAATCCTTGTCCATGTTAGAACGTAGAATTTAGAGAGCGACTTTATTTTTTCTTCAGCATTACCCTCAGCTTTGCCTTCAATTAATATCGGATGTCTCTCAGATATGTGATAAATATATCTACTTAAGCATATATAGTGAGTAGAAACACTTATGGATAAGTAAAGCGGCTCTAGTGGGTGAGCAGAGCGCAGTGGTGTGGAACTGGTTGTAACGCAGCCCCCTAGTGGCTAAGCGGTCTAAATTGGGAGTATCAATTAAGCCGCCAAAGGTGCTAGTTTGTCCAAATCCCACATCATCAAGGATAACAAGCAATACATTGGGTGCTTTAGCAGGAGCTTTAATTGGTTTAGGAAAGTCAGGTTGTGACTCCTTGTAAGTTGTGCCAATTTTGCCCTTGAAAGGTGGTTGTGGTAATGGCAAGGTATTGCCATAGTCAGCAAAGGCAGGTAATGGGAAAATGCTAGAGAAAAACAAGGAGATCGCTGTTAAAAAACTGATTATTTGAGCGATCGCTTTTTAGTTTCCCGTTGCCAAGTGGAATTTAGAAAGATTTGGAAAAACTCTCTCTTGGTAAAATTTTTAACTTTTGTCATAATTGTCTCAAGCAAAGACCAACTTTTACTGTTATCACAATGGTTTTGCTAAAGTCGTTCATCGAGAAGACATCATCAATTATGATTTATTTAAGATTTTTTTAGAAAGTTTTGACAACGAAATAAATAAACTCCACAATTTTGTGACTGATTCTCCCGTCCATCAAATATTGGGACAGTTATAGCTCTTTTCAAGCAAGTGAGGAACATAGCCTTGTTTCCCAGCAAAATGCTGGGAAACAAGGCTATGTTCCTCACTAGACAGGTAAACGCTATATTTCATTTTTGGTTAATACTAGAGAAAATAATTTGTTTAATCATCAAACATATAAAAATAGGGATAGTTGTAGCATAACGTTTCCAAAGCCTACGAGGTTCTTGTGAAAGTCGAAACAACCACTCTAAACCAGACACTTGCATAAACTTTGGGGTTTCTTTGAGTACTCCAGCATAAACAGGAAACACTCCGCCTACTCCTATCATAACAGCTTGAATTTTGTCACGGTGCTGTGCCATCCATAACTCTTGTTTAGGACATCCCAGGGCAACAAATAAAATTTTTGCTCCACTAGTATTCACTCTTTGTACTATATCCATATCTACAGTCTTAGACAATGGTCGGAATGGTGGAGATACACTTCCAGCTATCTGCAAATTTGGAAACTCTGTCTGTAATCTTTGGCTTATTTTTTCCAGTACATCAGTCTTGGAGCCTAGTAGAAATATACTAATTTGGTTTGACTCTGCATGTTTACAAACTGATTGAAAGATATCTGTGCCTGCTACTCTCTGTGCTTGTTGATGCCCTAAAATCTTCACCATCCAAACTAAGGGCATACCATCAGGAGTAACTAAATCTGCATCTTTCAGTACATCCGCAAAATTAGGATTCTGCCAAGCTTCAACTAACATATGTACATTAGCAACACAAACCATCTTACTTAAATTTGTATTTGCCCATTTTATCATCAGATTGATTTGCTCGTCGAAGGATAAAATAGATACTGGAGTAACTATTAAATTTTGGCTAGGAATAGCATCTTTAAGCATATGCAATATAAATTTCTAAGTTAAAATCTAACAAATAATAAATATTAAATCAAAATTGTAGAAACACTAAAAATATATAGAATACACTTATCTAAATATTGATTTGATCTTAAATTCACTATTATTCTAGATCAATTTATACAACTGATTTTTTCGCAAATAATAGGGAGCATCTCGCTTTGGCACTGAGTAATTATACTTGGTATTGAAAGCGCCTAAAATTGTTGCTGATGCTGCCTATTATTTTTTGCTATATTACTTCTTAAGTAGCTAGGCATAATTAGTTACGAACCAAAACCCATAAAGTTGTGCCGCTTAGGGACGCAACTTTATGGGTTTTGGTAATTTATTGTGCACAAGCACTTACTTATCAAATCAGAATATTTTTCTTCTAAACTTATTTATCGTGCTGTACTTCTGATACTCTATCTATTTTTTCTTTTTCTTCTTGAATTAGTGTTGATAATTTTTCAATTAATTTTTCATATTTTTTCATCGTCTAGAATTTTCTAAAGACTCAGTAATGATTACAATATCTAGATTCAAAGCCCATATTTTTAGTTGTTTTCACTTTGCTGTCTGTAAAATTAATTTGTTGGCTTAATGTGTTTGTATTGGCTTAATGTGTTTGCAAAATTGCCAGCATTAGTAAAGTTTTTAACTTGTCGTTTATTTTTAGGCATAATTTTTTTGAGTACAACCTCAATGTCAAGAAATAAGTATACAGCCTATTGATTGAAGCTTTGAATAGTACAGAATATTTTTGAAAGTGTTACGAAGCGCCACTTTCAAAAATATTCCTAGGTTTTAAGTAAGCGCAAAGCGCTGTAAAATAGGTAGACTCGATGCGATGAGAACTTTATGGAGCCCGATCAATTACCCGTAGAAGAAAATTTAAATCCTTCTGACCAAGGAGAATCCTACGAAGAAATAACCTCATCCCAGATTTTAGATGAGAATGTAACTGACAATATTCCCCATTTTTCTGCTGATATTAGCAATGATATTATGCCCACAGTTACAGCGATCGCTAATGAGAATAATTATTCCGAGAATATATTGGCTAATGAGCCTATAACAGAACAAAATCTTGATCGCTTAGAAAAAGGTGAAGAAAAATTGGCGATTATTGACCAATTAAAGCAGGAAGAAGCATCTCTTAAAGAAGAGTTAGATCAGCTTAAAACTACAAAAGCTAAGGTTTTACAGGATCAAATAGATGATCTGCAAGCTGGAATTATTCGCCTCGCTCAAGCCGATGTTGCAAGGTTAGAATATCAAAAGCAAGAACTACAAGCGGCGATCGCTGTGCTGGAGAAGCGCAAAGAACGACTCGACAAAGAAATGACTAGCACCTATGCTGGGGCATCACAGGATATTGCGGTGCGTGTGCAAGGCTTTAAGGATTATTTAGTAGGCAGCTTACAAGATTTGGTTGCTAGTGCCGAAAAACTAAACCTCATAGCCCCACCTGCTAAAGTTGAAGCCGAAACCATAGTAGTTAATGACAAGAAGCCCACCAAGGAAGTTGAGCCATTACTCTTATCTGAGCAAACCTTTGCTGATTACAAGCAAAGGGTAGAGCAGTTGCTAGAGCGTTATCGGACTTTGCCTGATTATTATGGACCAGCATGGAAACTGCGGCGTACCTTTGAGCAGGTTCATGCTGATCGCGTATCTAAATGGTTTTTTGAGCAGTCAGGACGTGGTGCAATCCGCACCATGGGAACACGCTTACAAAATATTCTGGTTACTTCAGCAGCAATCTCCGTCCTTAAAGCCATTTATGGGGAAAAATTGCGGGTACTTGTTTTAGCAACTTCTCCAGAGCGTCTGGGTGAATGGCGACGTGGATTTCAAGACTGTTTAGGCTTGACCAGAGAGCATTTTGGTTCTGATAAAGGCATTGCCCTATTTGAAGATCCTGAGCCTTTAGCAACTAAAGGAGATCGCCTTGTCAAAGAAGGATTTAGCCCCCTAGTCGTGATTGATGAATCTGAAGAGCTTATTTCCGTAGATTTACTCCGCTTCCCGCTATTAATTGCCTTTGGCGGAGCACCTGATGTTAAGTCGGCGGCTCCATCTGCTTACATAAACCGCGATAACAATCGTGATAACCAAAATAGCCGTGATAGTCGTGACTACGGGCGTGAACCCCAGAGAGATTATGGCAAGAGAGACAGAGATAGCCGAGATTATGGCTCACGCGATTATTCAAGTCGCAACTATAGCGATCGGGACAGTCGTGATACGGGCTACGGAAGTAGTCGCAGTCGTAACAATCAAGACTCTGATTGGGATTGGTAAAAAACGAGTTCAGGATAATTTGTAACTCTCTCAAAATCCAGAAATGAAGACCTTGCTAAGCAAGGTCTTCATTTCTGGATTTTTAAAATTTTAGGACTTACGCATTGGGTAGATTTGGTGCGGGCGAAGCCCGCACCAAATCTACTTCAAGCCTAATAAACTCGTTCGGTTTGCGTAAACCCTAAATTTGCCAACTTGAACTGAACTGGCATTAAAAAAGAGAGCGCTTTGCGCCCTCTTTTGGCTATTTCTTAGCTGGGGTAGTCTGAGGTGCTAACTGAGGATTAGCTGATTGCTTAGTGTTTTTGAGAATGTACTCAAACGAAGTCCGTGACGGCACAAACTGAAATCGCTCGACCTCAGGATTGGGTTTGTTATCCTTAGTGACCATTGAGTCTAAGACTTGGAACAACGATGCAACCTGAATTTTAGTCGCTTTGGTAATATCTGGTTGATCCTTGCTAGCGCGATCAAGCAGGTTTTGCAGATCTGCTTTGTCAAGGAAGAAAGGAACGACTTGCTCCTTCTTGCCATTTTGATCGATGCTCATAGTTAACAAGCCTTGACTATTAGCTTGTCCACCGATCGCAAAGAAAACAGGTACATTTGGTATTTTGTCAGCCGCAACACCCTGTGCACTCAAAATAGTTCTTGCAGATTCGATGCTAGCTTTAGCAGGGATAAACTGAAATAGAACTTTCTTGTCTTTATTTTGGCGGATCACTTGGTAAGCATCATTCATTGATCGCACAATGATCTGTGCTTTCTTACCAACTTCAGGATTAGATTTCTGCACCTGACTTAGCATTTGCTGCGCTTCTTCAGGTCCAAGGAAGAAAAATAAAAGCTGACTATCATCAGTCTTAGTATTCGGTTGCTGAGGTATTGCCCCTAAAAGTGGCGAGCCCTTGTCATCGGTAATCGTGAAAACAGGAATACTCCCCAACCTTTCTAAAACTTGCGCCTCAGTCAGAGCTTCAGCCTTGAGAGTAAATATGGGACTAACAGCGATCGCCCCTGCGACACTTGCGGTGGCTGCTAGCTTGACCAACGACTTAAATACGGACATATTTCTCCTAGCTACAATATGCTTATTGGATATGTTTGGGAAAGTGAGTGAGACACAAGTAAATGATGCAAAAGGTAAAAATCAAAAGAGATTAATTACTTGGAAGTTACGCGCTCGCAACTTTAACAATATCTTGCTCCAAAAGACAACCTTTTTATAACAGTTTTATAGCAATTCGGCGACTAAATTGCTACTTTCTCAGACTTGAATAACATAATTATAGTTCCTGCAAATATATATGCCTAGTGAAGTTATGCCACAAGATGACAATTTTCTCAGCTTTGATGAGATTTTTGAGGAGCTAAATTATCGGCAAGCACAACGGACATTACGCGACATTGTTTCTAACCTCGACTTATCAGAAAGAGAACGGCGCGGTCTAGAGGAGCCACTCGAAGAACTTCAGCAAATGCTGGATAAATTAGAGCGGCAAGTTCTGCAAATAGCTGTATTTGGGATGGTCGGTCGTGGTAAATCATCGGTGCTGAATGCCTTGTTGGGTGGACAAGTTTTTGAGACTGGTCCACTGCATGGGGTGACGACTGCTCGGCAAGCAGTAGAGTGGCAGATCTCTCGTGAAGAAATGCAATCTAATGGTAATCGCACTATCCTCAAAGCATCATTTCAAGGACGCGGCGAGGCACGGATTGAATTAATCGACACCCCTGGAATTGATGAGGTTGATGGCGAAGGTCGAGCGGAACTGGCTAAAAGAATCGCGCAACAGGCGGATTTAATCTTGTTTGTCGTAGCGGGAGACATTACTAAAGTTGAATATGATGCTCTTTCGGAATTGCGTGGCGCTAGTAAACCGATTTTGTTAGTATTTAACAAAATTGACCAATATCCCCCAGAAGATCGAATGGCAATCTATGCCAAAATTCGCGATGAGAGGGTGCGGGAACTCTTAACCAAAGACGAAATCGTGATGACCGCAGCGTCCCCCCTTGTGGCAAAGGCAATCCGTCAGCCCGATGGCACCTTTGAAGCCGAGCTAGTTGCAGGTAAACCACAGATCGAAGATTTAAAACTGAAAATTCTTGAGGTGCTTGATCGCGAAGGTAAATCTCTGATTGCCCTCAATACTATGATGTTTGCGGATATGGTACAGGAGCGAGTCGTCCAACGCAAAATGTTTGTACGCGATCGCCAAGCCAATCGTATCATCTGGAACTGTGTAATGACGCAAGCCGTGGCGATTGCCGTTAACCCAATAACCGTTATTGATATCATTAGTACAGCCATTATCGATGTGTCAATGATTGTGGCACTATCTAAGCTTTATGGCATTAATATGAGTAATCGTGGCGCAATTTCCCTGATGCAAAAAATTGCACTGGGAATGGGCGGCATCGGCGCAAGTGAATTTTTAGCGACCTTCGGCTTGAGTTCCCTCAAAAGTTTGCTCGGTATCGCTGTTCCTGTCACGGGTGGTCTGACGATGGGTGGTTATGTGTCGGTAGCGATCGCCCAAGCAGGTGTAGCAGGTTTCTCAACCTATGCACTCGGACTAGTCACCAAGGAATATCTCGCCAATGGATCATCATGGGGAGCCGATGGTCCCAAAGCTGTTGTTAAAAGAATTTTGGAAACCATTGACGAAGAATCAATCTTGGCAAGAATCAAAGACGAACTCCGCGCCAAAGTTGATCTGCGTAGGCTTAGAAAAATTTAGCGATTGGGCTTGCAAAAAATTGAGGGAAAAAGTGACTCAAACGTGATAAAGCATTCCTAAATGGTTTGCTTCTACAAAGCATTTAGGAATGCTACATGCACTAAAGAATGTCTCAATAAGTGTTTCGCGGAGGTAAAGACAGAAGGGAGTCTAGCAAAGCACTCAGCAAAGCTTTACCCCTTCTCTTGGCATTATGGACAAACTCAAAGAAGCTCAAATACAAAGATAACTTTTCTTGAGAAATACCACGATGAGGTCGTAACCAAGAGCGTAAAAGCGACCAAAAGCCTTCCATTGTATTGACATGAACTTCACAAAAGCCATCACCATCTTCATCTCTTGCATATTCTCCCGCGCCATGACAAACAGTTTTGTGAGCATAGCCCCAATCTGGCAAAGGGTTGTAGATAGCATATTCATCGGTGTAAACCAAAGTACCTAAAGCAGTCGTTGCTTTAATCAGCTGAATCATACCAAAGATGGGTGGTTTTTCTTTTTCAATCGTCCCCCGCACCCGAAACCCCTTGAGGCGATTACGTCTTCCTTGACGACCTTTTTTAATTTCTGCGGGGTTGCCTTTGTATCCTGCTGTCGCATATACATCGTCACACTCGACTGCGCCAGATAAGTTTACTTCAGCCTTGCTTTGGTCAATATCTTCTCGTAATTGAGTAGTCATATCTTGCTCTACATCCTTGTCTAGGTCTAGTTCTTGGGCAATTTGTCAGTTTGAGCGGTTTAATCCCATCAAGTATAGGCACAATATCCACATCCGTAGTGGTTGATGGTGTCCTGCAAATAGCGCTTTACGCTCAAAATTAAACCAAGATATTTCCTGAAAGGATTGCTTCGCAATCCTTTCAGGAAATATCTTGTGGTTCGTTCGATCGAAAACTGCTGTAGTGTTACAAGTTTTATACTGGTATCGTTGACGGGCTGGATGGGTTTCATCTTTGCCACGCTTGATCGCCTCCGAACTTTTGGATTTTGGACAGCTTACTCTTCCTATCCATCACATCTGACTCACTGTTTCATAACTTTTTGCATCATCGATTAGAGGGGTTAAGTTCACACTCAGCATAGTTTTTGCTGCTTTTGCTGTTCACTACAAATTTATCAATTTCTGCCTTTCTTTACCTCCCCGATCCACCTATTGAGTCAACTTCAATTATCATCGTGACCAACTTCGCTTAGCTAGCTTACCCCTTGGGCTGAGCGAAGTTGAAGCCACTCTATATGTTATTCAAAACAAATATAAATTATTGATGAAGCAAATCACCTCGGTCAAGAATGTCGATAACCTAGGGTAACCATTTGGGCAATGTGCCAAACAACGGTAAAACATCAGGTTGCGGCAATTTGTTACTATCCGTTGTATTAATTGGTAACACAATTAATTGGGTAGGAACTTTGGAAGTGCGTCCAATGCGAGTAGCTCTAGCTGAATCTTCAGGCGTAGAGTCATCATTGTTAGTTACTGCGGAGTTGAGGAGTATGGCTTGACCATCGGGAGCCACATTAAATTGAATTTCTCTTTGGGATGGGAGTTCGAGGATACGGCGTAATTGTGCAGAATCTAAATCGATCGCCGCGATATAAGGCTTCTCACGTAAGATATTGGTGGCATCCTGCTCAAAATCAGTCAATAGGCAATAGAGAGTTTTTTCTTGTGGGGCAAATTGAGCTCTAAGAATTGAACCATTAATTTTAATAAGTTCCTTTTGGATGCCTTGATTATTTACCAAATAAAGAGATTTCGTATAGTCCTTATTATATTTAATAGTTGCCGCCTGTGTGCCACTTCTACTGAAATTTAAAACAGTACCGAATCTTGGTAGAAAGTCTAACGGTGGTGCTTGCGGCTCAAGAGGCAAAATTGCAATACCTTCGTTTTGAGCGATCGCCACTGATGCGCTGTCGGGCGTAAACATAAAATCGCCCCCAGGTTGGTTGTCTAGCGATCGCGGTTGTTGATTCTCTTTGATAAGCCAGAGTCCATATCCTTGGTATTGCTGACGACTGATACGCTGCACCAAGATGTTTTTACCATCGGGAGAGAGATCAAATTTAGAGTTTTGATAGTCATCACTACCTAGAATAGGTTTAATTTCAGGTGAAGCAAACGACAAATGATCTTCACGATCAATTCCCGTTGTAACTACATAAAGTTTTTGGTCAAGTAAGCTTTGCTCCGCATTTTCGATCGCCCCAAAGAGAATCTTTTGGCGATCAGGATAAATCCGAAAATCTAGAACTGTCAGATTGGGAGGTGTTAAAACTCGCTTTTCCTTTTGCAACACATCGTAAAGTACAAGGCGACCTTTTTCTTCACCCTGTGAGCCAATGTAAGCGAAATAAGGATTAGGAGTCTTAAAACTGCCTACAAAAGGCTCAATCGCAATTTTTTTACCAGACTCATTCGCAAAGCGATCAAAGGCATTCTCAAGTTTTATCGTATAGGTTTTGCCATAGGTCGCAGGTGCTAATGGAGTGTAGGACATACGACGTGATGACCAACTAATTTTACCTGCAAGGGGTGGATCGAATTTGAGATTTCGCTCGACGCTTTCACGATTCATCGGACGGTTAAAGGTCAATACAAATGATGCATTGCTGGCATCAATGCGTTGACCTTGCCAACTAAAGTCTCTCACCTGTGGTGCAGTCCGATCTCCAACCACTATCAAAATTGCGATCACTAAACTAAGCACCGCCAAAAAACCTATGGCATAGCGATCGAGAGGCTGCGAAAACCATTTAAATCGGGGACTAAGTTGCATGTCTGTTAATTTCCAAGTCAAGACATAAATATAACAATCCTCAATTGTTTGTGGAAGCATACCCACATACAAAAAAGAAGGGCGATGCTTCTTTGCATCGTCCTTCTTTTTTGTGTTAATGAGAAACCAACTTAACCTTCAGTAGAAGCATTTAGTGGACGTACATCAACAATTGTGCCACCGAGACGGGTGATTCTACGGGTTTGCTCATTGAGACGGCTAAAAGGCACTTTAATAAAAATGCTGCTGCTGTTACGAATAGGATAACCGTTAAGATCGGTTGCATCACTTTGACGTAAGCCAGATACTTCGTAAACGAAAACGCGATTATCTTTAGAGGAAGTAATCATAAAACTCAGTTTTACTATATTTTGAAAGGTGGATAGTTGATTTTGAAAGATTATTAAATGCTCAACCAGTAGATGAGTCTTTAATAAATGACTATTGAGAGTCTATTGAGCGATCGTGACACTAGCAACTTTGCCACCCAACTTGCTGATGCGTTGCAATGTGTTGTTCAACTCTTTATAAGAAACAATGTACTCTCTATTGCTACGACGAACTTGAGGGTATCTAGGTAGAGAAATCGCAGCAACTTCAATTCTGTATAGACGATCTTCAGAACCCACTGAAGAACGACCAAAGGCACGGGTAGGAGTATTGCCTTGTTTTGCTGGTTGATAAGCCCAACCAGCATTACCGCCAGAAGCGCCAACAATAGGAGAAACGCTGTTTTGAGCGAGTTCGGTTGCTAGTCTAGATGCACTACCTGCAACTTGAGCGCGATCGCTGTTAGCATAGCCACGATAGAGGCGGAAGATTCTAGTAAAGCCAACAGTTCTGTCGCCAACCTTATTGGTAAATCCACGATAGTAAGGAACAACGGCATCACCAAAACTAGTTTCATACTCATCAGAATCGATATAAGAATCGATATCGGCATCATAGCCTTCGTTTTGGTAGCGATCGAGGTGTTCAATTACTTCAGCTTCAGAGAAAGGAGCACGTCCTAACAAGTGCTTGAAGTTCAATTCAATTACACGGGTGTGGAAGTTGGGATAGAGAAACTTGCTCTTGTATAGCTCAGACTTAGCAACTGCACGCACGAATTCACGTACTGTAATTTGACCATTTGTCAATAAAGACTCAAGTCCAACCAAACGATCTGCTGCCAAGATGTAGTCATTTCCCAATACATGTCGATAAACAGCGTTAATGACTACCTTGACATCATCTTGAGAAAAGTTAGGACGTAGCTCTACTGGACTAGCATTGCTATAAGCAGCAGTTCCCAAACTGGAGGCGGCATTTGTAATTGCCATAGTTTATTTTCCTTAGTCTTACTTTAAAAATAAAAAAATAGTGTATAGATCAAACAGTTGAGACAAGCGAGTCAAAATGAACACCTAATCTTAACTTTTAAATCTTGTTATCTTTGAGAAAAATCAAACCTAGAAACAGTAGCACTTTATACTGCTCTTTCTACAGAATATCTCTAATCAATTGCATTAAGCAAGAGAAACTTGAGTAATACGACCACCACGCTTGCTTAAACGCTGTATAGTGCTAGAAAGCTGGTCGTAAGGAACTAAGTAATCAGTAGCACTACGACGAATTTGGGTAGTCCGTCTATTATTAGTTTGAATGACGCTGACACGATAGAGTTGACCGCGATCATCACTGGTGTTGCCAGCTAGACCAAGACCAAAACTAGGAGTACGAATTGCACTAGCAGAATTATGGGCAAGTTCGGTTGTCAACCAAGCTCCTTTGCTTCTGCCTTGAGCACGATCACTACTGGCATAACCACGGTAGAGACTGAAAAGTCTGGTAAAGCCAACAGTTCTGTCACCTACCTTGTTATTGAAACCACGGTAGTAAGGAACAACTGATTCACCAAAGCTGGCATCGTACTCATCAGAGTCAATATAAGAATCAATATCGGCATCGTAGCCTTCGTTTTGATAGCGATCGAGGTGCTCAATGATCTCGGCTTCAGAGAAAGGAGCACGTCCCAGCAAGTGTTTGAAGTTTAATTCAATTACACGGCTATGAAAGTTGGAATAGAGAAACTTCTTCTTGTATAGTTCAGACTTGGCAACACCACGTACAAATTCACGCACAGTGATTTGACGATTAGTCAACAAAGATTCAAGTCCAACCAAACGATCTGCTTGCAAGATGTGATCATTGCCTAATACATGGCGGTAGACAGCGTTGATCACAGCCTTTGCCTCATCTTGAGAAAAATGAGAACGCAATTCTAATGGATTAGAATCGCTAAAAGCAGCAGTTCCTAAATGAGAGGCGGCATTTGTAATTGCCATAGTTAATCTTCCTTTTTTAATTTTGACTTTAATAAAAATTTAGTGTTAAGGTTGGATGTTTAATATTCAGTAATGTTGCTATAATATTGCGTTAGCTAAATATTGAACGAAGAAGAAAAAAAGGGGAGAATTACTATCTATGTAAGAATCTAAATCAAGAGTTTTATAAAAATTAAGTATAATCCATTACAAATATTTTTTATTTTAAGAATACTTTTAGATACATAAAAATATGGTAAGCACACCCTGCAGAGTAGACTTGCCACCTTTTGGGGCTTTTTAGATTCTGTTTGCAGAATTTTAAAACCTATACCAACGCATTGATAGCATAGTCACTGATGAGGTATTCATCCAAAAGTTTAGTGCTACCAGCAACTAGACAGCAACTGATAATACGAATGAGGATAAGCATTCCCATCAGAAGCGATCAACTGAGGCTGATCTTCTATCTGCCTGAGCAACTACTTAAGTAAAAGCATCTAGCATTTAAAGAGTCTCCTTTTTATTAATTATTTATTAATTAGATATTTATGTAGCGTTTATCAGCTTAGTGAAGTACAAACTTGTTTCCCCGCCTTTGGCGGGGAAACAAACCTATGTACCTCGTTTGCTTGAAAAACACTATAGCAATCCTAAATCATTTGTATATTTTTGGGTTTGTGGAAGTGCACCCCTTCGGGGTGAGCTTCTACAAACCCTTTAGGATTGCTATATAAATTGAGAATTTATTCTGTAACTTCTTAATTTATTGGAATATCTATTTTGCAAAATACCCAATACATAAGATTCCTAAAGCGTTAATTGAGTAAAGTGATAATCAATATCTTCAATTTGCTTATATGGAAATAAACCTTAACTTTTTAAGTTTTTTGGTTCAGTGGCTTTTGGATTGAATTGATTAAAACAACTAATTTGTGCAGATTTTGTGCAATCTATTAAAAGCACGAGATAAAGTTAACTAAAATTTCTGAAGAATATCTATAAACCTTGATTTATTGGGGTGTCTAAGCTTTTGTACCTAACCTTAAAATATGAACTGATTGTTGCATTTGGTTTTATTTCTTTACAATATAAGGATTAGTAACAAACTTAGATTTTGGCTTTTTTGCTTATGCTTATTTGCTGAATATAACGATGAGTATGTAATTTAGCTACACTATTTTTAATTTTTGGTAGTGCTAAGTAGCTCGACATAAGTTAAAAACCGAAAAGTTTGTTCCGCCCGCGTAGCGGGCGGAACAAACTCTGGTTTTAGGTTTTAATTAAGTCGAGCTACTTACAAAGTAATTTTTTTAGTAATTATGTTGCAGATGCGAAGCACCCGTAACACAACTACATTGCATAACTACCTAAATTTTTAATTTGGCTTACTAAAATTTACTTATAAGTAAATAATTGTTAAAAGTATACCGTTATGCAATTGTTTACATTTATTTATATTTTTGCCAAAAGAGAAGGGGGTCAAAGTCCCCCCCTTCTCTTTTACTCAAAGTAATCAAAAAGCATGGTTGTCATGTACCGTTCCGTCCATTCTTCTCCAAAGGATTTTTCGAGTACCCGTCGCGTTTTATCATTTTGCTGTTGCTTTTGGCAATAGTAGCGATGACCATTCCGAATTTTATTAATTTCTTCTGAAGTATTAAAAGGAGTTGTAGCAACAGCAAGTTGACAATGCAAAGTCAAGATTGATCGCACTCGGTCTAGAAAATCTGCCTCTTCGCGATCATCTATTGGTCGGATAAACAAACAAAATTGCGAGAAAATATCACCCCATTTTGGTAATTCGCGAGGTTGAGTGAAGTTGGCTACAGGTAGGTTTGATAAAGCTTGGTGATAGCTAGGTGGTAAGGCAAAATCAGGATAAAGAGGAGATAAATCAGCGATCGCTGCACTAATTCCTGCACGACTACCCACTAAGTCGGATCCAAAGATGGGAATATCATATTCAGCATTAGGAAACATCACACAATGGAGAATATCTAATCCATTGCCTACCTGTGCTAGTTCTAAGTGGATCTTTCTAAACTGTTGTGTACTATAGCAATGATTTTCGATTACTAGCCGTTCACCTTCTAATGCACCTTCTACATAACCGAGCCCTTCTGGAATTTGATAGGGAAATAAATCTAGGTTCTCTCGCCATACGGTTTCGATGCAATTAGCTAAATCACGGATTAAAGGATACTGTTTCTCTCTTAGTGATGCTTCTAAAGTTTGGGGCATGGGTCTATATCCAAAGTTAATCTAAAAAAATATTGGTAAAGTGGATTTGTTATGCGAAACACTACTAGACTTCTTGCAGAACTGAAAACATGATAGACCTAACAATTTTTGTAAAAATGATCTTAGTACAGGACAAAAAGTTGCAAAAGTAGGGAGGAAGGGATTTTATAAAGATAACCACATCACAAATATAGGACTTACGCATTGGGTAGATGTGGTGCGGGCGAAGCCCGCACCACATCTACCTCAAGCCTAATAAATTCATTCGGTTTGCATAAGTCCTAACCAAAAAAAATGGACGTTTACCTAAGAGTATTTTTCGCCTTGGTTTTGATTTCCTCCGTGATATCATCCTTAACCTTCTTATTCATGCCAATTCCTCTCCTTTCTCCAAATGAATTAATTTTTTGTCCTGTACTTAGTACTAAGAATCAAAATCGCGTTGCTATTTGTCAGATAGTTGCGTTACTTTGCGCTGTAACCCAATAATGAGGAAGCCTATACTCAGAGTCTTCCCTATTATTGGGCTGCCGTATAACTGCGCCAGCCACCATAACTAGTTATTTCCTTCTGACCTTCGCACAGAAATGGTTCCCCTAAGACACCTAATACTTCCTGTTGATTTGCCAGAATAATTTTGCCAATACATAATCCAGCAGGTTCTGCTAAGAGAATTTCCCCAAGAGCAGCAGGTGTAATTGACCAGATCTCTAAAGTGATCGCTTGTCCATTTTCTTTAACTCTGAGCATAGCGGGATGGCGATCGCTAATTGACCAAAGTCGATAAATGGGAGCAGTTGCGTCTTCTCTAACAAATGTAGCACCTACTTTCTGTAAATTCCCATTTAATTCCAAACCTCTCATCAAAGTACCATTAACTGCAAATTCAATCATTTCTAATTAGTGCTGATTTGTATTAGGTTAGGCAATGCTTTGTGTTGATTGCCCTAATAATTGTAGCAGTTCCTCTTCCGAGATGCATGTTACACTTAGAGACTGCGCTTTTTCGAGTTTAGAGCCAGACTCTGCACCAACGACTAGATAATTTGTCTTTTTACTCACGGAATCTGTGACCTTACCTCCAGCAGATTTGATTAAATCCTTAGCTTCATCACGTTTGAGCGTTGGTAATGTACCTGTCACCACAAAGGTTTTGCCTGCAATATTCGGATTGAGTGTGATCGCTTTACTTGCTTTCGATGTACTCTCAAACTGTAAACCTGCTTTTTGAAGATGTTCTACTAAATGCTGATTAACATCTTTGCGGAACCAGTCATAAATGGATTGGGCAATTTCTTCACCGATACCATGGATAGAAGCGATCGCCTCTTTATCTGCTCTTGCCAACAATTCTACATTAGGAAAATTATCGGTAATTGTTTGAGCATTGACGCTACCCACATGACGGATGCCTAGACCGTAGAGGACTCGTGCCCAAGGCTTGGTTGTGGACTGGGCGATCGCTGCCATAATTTTGTCAGCAGATTTTTTCCCCAAGCGATCGAGGGTTTGTAATTGTTCACTAGTGAGTGTGTATAAGTCCGCTACGGAAGTGACATGATTTTCCGTAACTAATTGTTTAACCAATTTCTCACCAATGCCATTAATATCAAGAGCTTCACGGCTAACCCAATGCTCTAGCGCCCCCCGCACAATCGCAGGACATTCAAGATTAATACAACGGGTAGCCGCCTCATCCTCTGGCTTGAGAACGGGCTGACCACATTCGGGGCAATGGGTGGGCATCACAAAACGGGTTGCTCCACTGGGACGCAGTTCAGGCAAAATCCGCACTACTTCAGGAATGATTTCCCCTGCTTTGCGAACGATTACAGTATCACCAATATGTAGATCTAGTTCCGCGAGGCGATCACTATTATGCAAGGTTGCTCTAGAAACCGTCGTACCTGCAAGAAGCACAGGGCGTAGTTCGGCAACGGGTGTCAAAGTGCCTGTACGTCCTACTTGAACTGCGACAGTTTCAATGACCGTCGGCACTTCTTCGGCGGGATATTTCCATGCGATCGCCCATCGAGGAGTTTTTTGAGTAAATCCTAAGCGCTCCTGTTGGGGGAAAGAGTTAAGCTTAATCACCATGCCATCGGTCATGTAGGGCAGGTCATGGCGGGCATGATTCCAATAATCATAATATTCCTGTAGTTCCTGAATAGATTTGCAGAGTTTTTTATTGGGATTGACACGAAATCCAATTTGTTGCAGGAATTCTAGGGCTTGCCATTGGGAAGAAATAATATAGCCATCCCCCCCAGCACCTCTCCCAGAGGATGATAGGGGCAAGAATAGAGGTAAGTCTGATAAGGGAGGATTAGATGGTGAAAGTTTAGATTCGGGAAAGTGGATAGTATAGGCAAAGAAATCGAGGCGACGTTTAGCAACGATGCGTGAATCAAGTTGGCGTAATGTACCCGCAGCAGCGTTCCGAGGGTTGGCGAAGAGGGACTCTCCCTGTTGTGATCTCTCGTGGTTAATCTCATCAAAAACAGCGATCGGTAAAAATGCTTCGCCACGAATTTCTAAGTGATCGGGCGGGTTTACTAAATTCAGCTTTAAAGGAATAGAGCGAATCGTTTTTATATTACTGGTGATATCTTCCCCTGCTACACCATCACCTCTAGTTGCGCCACGCACGAGTACGCCTTGCTCATAGGTTAAGGCGATCGCAGATCCGTCGATTTTTAACTCACAAACATATTCCATTTTACAAAGAGGTTGCGAAGCAAGATCCTTGTCTGTATTTAAGACTTTTTGACAACGTTCTTGCCATGAGTTGACATCATCGGTAGTGAAGGCATTTTCTAAACTATAAAGCGGAACATGATGCTGTACTGAGACAAACTGGCTCACAGGCTTTTCTCCAACACGCTGGGTGGGGCTGTCGGGAGTAATTAACTGTGGATATTGCTTTTCGAGATCTAGTAATTCATGGTAGAGCGCATCATAAACTGAGTCTTCCATCGTGGGAGCATCAAGGGCATAGTATTCATAACTAGCTCTCTGCAAAATCTTTCGTAGTTCTACGGCTCTCACTTGCAGAGTATCTAGTGCTGAACCTTGAGATTTTTGAATTTCTTGAGCCATTACGTTTCGATATTTTTGCGAAGACAATATGGACAACTTCTCAAGCAGTTGTATCAGCAGGAGTTGTAACTGATTACAAAACGTAAGAAAAATTTACCAATCAAAAGCCGTAAGCAAAGACTTTGTGATCAAAACACCTAAGAAACCGATAGGAACGAGCCACCGAAGATATCTAACCAGTTCTTCAACAATAAACCGATCCATCCGTCGAGTAACATCTGGATTAAAGAGAGTAAGCGATAGAAGTACAGAAATCAGTTGATAGGCATGACCAGAAGTGAATACCTGAGATACAAGGCAGAAAAGCACCATTCCAAGCGCGGATTTGGTTCATTTTAAAAGTGATGCCCTGTGGATTCCATCCATTAACCTTGAGTTCAGGATCGAGTCCTGATTCATTTATATCTTCCTGATCCTGAGTCAATGCAATCTGATTGGAGTTGTACTTAGACGACAACATGGCCACCAGTAGGGACTGAGTATCAAAGGGAAAAGCATCTAAATTTAATTTAGTCTCGAAGGTCGCCTTGACACGCTGAATGAGTTCCACTTTTCCGTCATAGTGAATAAATAGTCCTGGAACAATTTGAGCTTCCTTCTCAACTATGTTGGTGATTTTAATCTGTGGATTCCAGATAGTGGCTAACTTCGCTACCGCCGCCTCTTGCCCAAACTCCAAACGATTGGTTCCCATCTCACCCGTATCGAACGCTAGCTGTGGATCTTTCCAGACATACCTCAAATCAAACTGACTCTCAAAGGTATTTGAGGCTTCATTGATTTTACTGATGTTATTGACAAATAAACTGTCCTTCTCTAACCCCAAACTGATCACGTTGGATTATCAAGGCGGGTAATAGACGGGTGGTGAGATCTTCTCGATTCTTTGCCCGAAAAGCCTGTTTGATTGATGGTAACGAGGAAACCAATGAAGCACGGGCGGAAGCTTTGTTAATCTGCTCGTTGATGTTGCTTTGGATGAGAGTAGCTGTGATATTTAGTTCGCGTTTCTTCGCACTTTCGATCATGGCATTGTTTGCCTGAAAACCTGAATATGCGGACACCACTGAAGTGGTTATAGCGACCATAAACAACAACAGTTGAGATCTCAACTTAATATTCATAGTTCTTTTACAACTAAATAGCAGGACGCTGATTACACTTTTGAGTTGTTATTTGACAGATAACAGAAAGACTGCATGCAATCTTTCTGTGGATTTTTTAAATTAGGCGATCACTGTAACTAATTGCGAAGGCGGCAACAGTAGTAATCAAAATTAATGGATAGGCAATCCATGAGGCAATGTTTAAATATTTAAAGGCTTTTTTATGACCATCTTTGTCGAGCTTAGTACCGATCGCTGTCACGATAATAGGTAGCAAACATAAACAGAAATAGACATAAAACACATATTCCATCGCAACGGTATAGCCAACTTCAGGAAGTTGATTGTTAAAAGAGAGTAATAACACAATCCCTGATAGTAGCGCTGAGGCAGGAGCCATCGTGCGAGGCACAAACATTGTATAGGGAAAGAATAGGCAGCAATAGGTTAGCAGCGACAGCAAGATTAAAGGCGAGACATTCTTAGAGAGAAACACTATAGTTTTGCGCTGGAAAGTCATGCGAATGCTCAATCCAGGATATTCAATTTGAGCATTGGATTGCACCAAATCGGGATCGCCTTGAGTGGATGTACTGCGCGAAGAATCTTGGAAATAAGTGATGTCTTTGAAGTTCCAAAGCTGTAGCCCTTGGAATGGTCTACGTTCAGCATCCTTTGCCCTAGGCAACTTTAAGCCAACGGTATCGATCGCGTAGACCAGTCGCTCCGTAGACAAAATGGGATTGTCAAAGCGTAAATTTAATTTTTGCGAGTCAAAGGGATAATCTCGAAAATCGAAAGCATTACGGAATTCGCCACGCACCCGATAGAGTCGATAGTTTAAGCCATTAACCACCTGCGCCTTGATTGGAGCTTTACCGTCAAATACGGGAGCCGTAGGATTGACGCTATTCGTAACGGCATCAGGGAATTGAATTTCCGTAGGTTCATCGCTGCCGCTATAACGGAACCATACATAGAAGTCGGCGGTAAAGGAGGATTTGTCAATGCGATTCAACTTATTGATATCCATGCCTGCATAAACTACACGCTGCCGCCAAAAATACTGATCACCAGTCTGGACAATGCTGCCTGATTGTAATTCTTTCGGTAAATTTAACCGCTCAGGATTAGTGATTGGTGTAAATTGCTGCGATGCTGAAATTAGTTTTTGATTTTGGAACTGGGCAAGGCGAACAGGTTGATCACTATTGCGATCGCTATTAAAGTACAGTAAGCCCGTTAATCCTCTGATCCCTACCTTGCGATTATTGAGTTTTGACAGGGCATCACGCACCTGTTCGCGATCGCCTTCTACATTTGTGCCTTTGGAATTAGCCTTACGAATTGCGTCAACTGCGATGATCGCTGCTTCATAAAACTTTGCCCCTAAATATGAGGGGGTTTTGTTATAGGCTTTTTGATAGGCAGTTAAGAAGTCCTGAGCATCGGCTCCTGCACTATCAAACAGGATCGGCAATGGCACATACATTCCATCGGTAAAGAATCCAGCATTTTTCTTTTCTTCATCATATTTTTCAAAGCGTTTGGCAAAACTTTCTCGACCGAGAGCCTGCTCACCCAAAACCAAATTCTTTAACCCCTTTTGTTTGAGTGCTACCAAAAAATCTTCAGCAACCTCTTCTTTGGATAAAGTTAAAAATAAAATGCCCGCTTCAGGCTCGGTAGCAATTTCATTGACAATTTGTTGCACTGAAGCTTTGCGATTATTGGGGTCAGAATCGATCCCCCAGATCTTTTGAATTTTGCCATTATCGTTAGCTTCAAAAGCGGACTTAATTACCTCAGACTGAGCAAGTTCATTTTTGCTAGCTTTGTCATAGATCACACTTGCGGTTTTGATCTGCAGTACTTGCTGGGCATATATCGATAGGGTTTTCGCAAGAGCAGGATTGGTATAGATTATCCGAAAGTAATAGGGGCGATCGCTTGTTACTTTCGGACTATTTGCCGTACCTGTAATTGCTGGTAGTTTCTTGTCTTGGTATATGCTACCCGCAGCGATCGAGGCATCAGAGGAGCGATGTCCCAACACCACCAATGCATCACTTTTAGCAATGTCGTTAGCAACTTGAGTTGCCCCATTCGCATTGCCCTTGTCGTCATAAGTATTTAATTTAAGTGGACGACCGTTAATGCCACCCTCACGGTTCGTCGCATCAATATATAGCTTGATGCTATCCACGATTTCCTGCCCCCCACTAGCACCATCTCCACTTAGTGGAGCAGCAACCGCGATCGTGATTGCATTATTCTGAGCCCTTGAACCCTGTGGGAATAAACCGCCAAGCGAGATCACACTAAAAAGCGTAATTAAGGCGATCATCCAAAATTTTGCAACTGTCTTACCCATTAAAATACAGCCGTCCTAAAACTATAAAATTAGATACGATTTCAGTGCTTTACGCTGCGATCGATATATAAAAACTCTCTAGCAATTTTATCCCTAAGAGATAGCGTCAAAATACAAAAAAAGAGACCAAGCTAGGCAAGGTCTCTTTTTTTTATTAGGGCGAACGATGGGAATTGAACCCACGAGTGGAGGAACCACAATCCTCTGCCTTAACCACTTGGCTACGCTCGCCATTTAACCGTTCTATATAATAAAACTAGTGTGTACATTTAGACAAGTAATTTTTTAAATCTTTTAAATTCTACTGAGCTTTTAGATACTTTTTAAGATGCTCAATCGAGGACTAAGACTTATCTGAGCATTGATGCAAAACTTGATTGGCATATTCTGTGCAACAGCCGCATTGTGTACCCAGCATGGTTAATTCCGATAGCCTAGAAATGGATGAAACTCCCTTCCTGACGGCTTGCTTGATATCTTTTTCTGTCACTGCATGGCAAACACAAATATACATTTTCTCTAATCCCTAAGCAAAGCTTAAAAATTCAATTTTATTGAAATATATTCTCATTATCATCTACAGTGATAAGTTAGTCAAGTAGGATAAAGCCCTTTAAGCCCTAGGGCATATATGCTTATTGTCTCTGATTAAACTCTGAGATCTTCTTACTCTTGAGATTAAAAACCGCTATATTGCAAGTTGAATATTTGCAAATTTGGATTTTGCCATTTGCAATTAATCTCTATAATGGCTATTACTATTGCAATAGACTGTAAACAAGCTAATCTTATTGATCTAGATATAAAGATAGGTAGTAATGCAAGGAAACATCGATGTAAAACGTCAGCTCAACGAAGCTCTCAAAGCTCAACTGACCGCAATTAACCAATATTTTCTCCATGCGCGGATGTGCAAAAACTGGGGATTAAATCAGCTTAACGATCGCGAATATCGTTACTCTATTAAAGCCATGAAGCAGGCTGATGAATTAATTGAGCGAGTTCTCTTTTTAGAAGGCTTGCCCAATTTGCAAAGTTTAGGAAAGTTGCTCATCGGTGAGGATGTTCCCGAATTATTGCAAAATGACTTGACGCTCTGTACGGAGATTCGTGATGGACTAAAAGCATCAGTAATCACCTCTGAGACTCAGCAAGATTTCGTCAGTCGAGATTTGTTCGCCAAGTTGCTAGAGGAGACGGAGGATCAGATCGATTGGCTAGAATCACAAATTTGGCTGATTGATAACACAGGTTTGCCCAACTTCTTGCAGTCGATGATTTAGCATATGGGCAAATTGATGACATATGACATCGATTCTTGAACTATTAATTAAAAATCAATTGAGGAAAATTATGAAAGGTAGTGAGAAAGTCTTACAACAATTATCGAAGTTGTTGCGTGGTGAATTAGCAGCGCGAGATCAATACTTTACCCACTCACGCATGTATCTCGATTGGGGACTAAATAAACTGTATGAACGAATCAATCATGAGATGCAGGATGAAACTCAACATGCGACTTTATTGATTGAACGAATTCTATTGCTTGGTGGTACTCCCGATCTGTCGCAACAAGATGCAATTAAGATTGGGAAAACTGTGCCTGAGATGTTGCAGAATGATTTGGACTTTGAATATAGTGTGATCGGTGATCTTAAAGCAGCGATCGCTGTTTGTGAGAACGAACAAGATTATCAAAGCCGCAAGATTTTATCGGGCATTCTCTCGGATACTGAAGAAGATCATGCCTACTGGTTAGAAAAACAACTCAGGTTAATTGACCAAATTGGCTTACCCAATTATCTCCAATCACAAATGTAATTACAGCATTTTATTCTGCAATTATAAATTAGAATTCAAATCTGTAGTGAAATGATTCTGTAATAAAAGTTTTTGGATTAGTCAAAGCCTTTCACCAGCCGTCATGAACTTTTGATACTTAGTGACTTCCAGCTCATAAAGATAATTCAAATAAAATTACAACTACGACTTTGCTCAGCTAGCTTACACCGAGGGCTGATCTGAGTCGTAGCCCCTCTAAAAGTTATTCAAAACAACTGGGCACTGGTCAGTTAACTAGTGAGACAATAAAAGCCTGTTGAGGATAATAATTCCAGCATAGAAATAAATGGGACGATGAAAAAGTCCGATAGCCATAGCAGAAGTCTTGTTTGTGCCCAAGCTCACATGAGGTCGTACCCAATTGTGAATTAAGAGTTGTACAGTGACTGTGCGTTGTAGTCATTCAGTATGCTTCGCATATACAGCAAATTCTGATCAAACCCACCACAAAAGAAGCTACCTAAAAGGCTCAAAGCAGATGTCACAATGATGAAACCAATTAAGAGGATCTTCATCAGTAATAGCATTAATAGCCTTAGTGATAGCTGCATTAAGAGCCTCAATTGTACGAGCTTTATCTGAGTGAATAATTTCTTTCAACTTTGACCAACACAGCTCAATAAATCAGGGAAATAGGGAGGTAAAAACTTGACCTTAGCACCAACAGATTCAATCAGAGTTTTTACAATTTCGGCGTAATGGACTGGCAAATTGTCTATAGCAACAATTGCTCCAACCCATAATTGATGCAATAATATTTGCTCATTTATGGGAGATAATCAAAACGCATGAGCTTTTTTTTGTCAGTATAAATTTGCCAAATTCAGCAGGCATCGCTTTGCGATCATGGGTAACAAGTACTCTCCCATCTTGCGCCGCTATTGCTAATACTTCTGGGTCTTTCTTGCCCTCAAGTTTTGCACTGTACGCTGATTGAAAACTCAGATTGGGCTGCCTGCGTAACGCACCAGTAACAATTGCTTGATTAAGGTCAGCATCTGCTTGAAAATGAACTGCTGTCATGATTTGATTAGCTTCTGGGTTTGAGCAGTTTTCAACTTTTGATACAGAAGCCGATTCTTTTGTCTACAGGATTTTTGCAGTTTCTCAAATTCTTCTTCACCTTCTTTGAGATATGCGTCAACTAACTTGCGGCTGCCAAGATAAAAGGCGATCGCACCATATAGTGGTTTTCATTTTGCCGTAGGCAAAATGAAAACTCAAAACTCTTAATGGGACTGATTTTTTGTTTTCAAATGAGTACACACTCATTTGAAAACCGCTATAAACCTGTTCTAGTGAGAGTAATGGAGAAATTCTTGGGCAATGCTTTCAGGTGACTTAGCATTCAAAAAAGCATAAACAACTGAATCAAGAGAAATACGGATTCTTTCGATCCAGTATCGAGTAATGTCAACCTGCTCCTGATCTGACAAAAACTCGAAATCGATAGTTGCTGTTTTTAGTAAATCTTCTTCAATGTTTTGAAGTTGTCTAATCTGTTTAGCTGCAATAGCTTGATCCAATTCATTTATAAAATCTTGTGCCATTGGATCACCTTGATTTGATAACTCTCTTATTTTTGATATCACATCAAAAGTAACAGCAATCCAAGTGGATACTATTGCTGAACGGTATGCACCTCCTCGATATGCGTCTATCGCTTCCAAGATATAAGACCGTGCTATTCTATCTCTTACTTTAAGAGCTAGTTCGTCAAGATCTGTAAGGCGAACTTCTTTCATGAATTACAACTTCAGACAGTTAGGTTTCGTTCATTATCATACACACTAAATCTTGCTCCTGATGAGACTGGGGCGGCAATAACTATATTGCTTAAGATCCATATCTATAGCAAAAAAATTTAGATTGCATATAAATCCTCTTGAGTAAGGGGTAGACATTCGCTAAATAGGGCTATATTAAACAACTTATCTTGTTTTACAAAAAACATCCCGCTAGCAAAATAGTTGATCGCTTTTTGATCATTCAGAGATATCACCGAAGCGATCGCGATACTTTTGTAATAACGCCTCAGCCTCAAGTCTCACCTGACGTTCTAGGTTCACACGTTCTTGAGCAGTGGGATATCTCTTGCCAGAGCGATCGTACCAATAGACCCATTCGCGCTGCCAACCATCATAAATACCCTGCTCACTACCAATTCCCAAACCAATCTCAGGAAGCCATACCATTCTTCCGCTTTCTGCTAAAAGCGTCACCGCAGGCAAAAGTTGATACTTCCCATCGACTAGCTTGTATACTTCTAGAGATTGATGATCCTTATACAATCGGCGACCAGTTGTGGAATCGTAAACCACATAATAGAGAATTCCCACCTCTGCATACTTGGCTAACTTGGTGTCGTATTCACCATTATATTTTTTAGAAACTACTTCTAAAGCCAGAATTGGCATGACTTTTTCCTGCCAAACCACATAGCTCAAACGTCCACCTTCACCAGTTTGCTTCGGTACACCCAAAGCGAGAAATCCGTCGGGAACAATTGCCTTAGACTTGGCTGGCTCCTCAATGTTTGGCTCGTAATACACTCCCATATCCACACCCCAAAACCAATCAGTGCGATCGCTCCAAATCTCTCGTAATAGGTTTAATAGAATATTGGGAATGTCATTTTGGAGTTCATTATCCACAGGCGTTTCATCGGAATCGGGTAGGTCTTCCGCCGTTGGCAAACGGTATTGAGAAGGTACAGTAACCATAGTCTTTTGTACTTTACGTTACAAATCTCAGTCTAACTGATAAGCAGTAACGATTCTATCATTCGCAGGATTATAGACAGCCATCACACTATTATGTTTTTTAACTGATCAAACGGAGTATGCCACGAAAAATAATTGGGAAGCACAAACCCAAACCCAATAAACGTAGGAACCACAAAAGGATAGTAAAAAGGCTCATCATCCACCTCAGTACCACCGAACTGAATTACAAAATTTCCGCACCAAAAATATACCCCAACCATTTGGATATCTAAGCTATAAGTTAGCGATCGCAGTTTATCCGATACATTCATAACGAGTATTTGGGGTTACTAATCTAAACATTAGCATTCCAGAACAAAAAGATACAAAAAGATATTTTTATTTACATATATAATAAATTTTTAAAGATGCCACCAACAAAAACATCACACCCAACTTAAATACTTGCCATGTCTCTAAGTACTCACAATGAAAGCGCACCCCATCATGTTGTTATTATTGGCGGTGGCTTTGGGGGACTATATGCCGCCCAAAAACTAGGCAAATCAAAGGTTCCCCTCAAAGTTACCCTCATTGACAAACGCAACTTTCACCTCTTCCAGCCGCTACTTTACCAAGTCGCCACAGGCAGCCTCTCTCCCGCCGATATCGCTTCACCATTGCGGGCCGTCCTCGCCGAAAACAAAAATACTAGCGTCGTCATGGGCGAAGTGTTAGATATTGATCCCAAAGCGCAGGTAGTTAAATTAAAAAATCACTTAGACATAAGCTATGACTCGCTGATCGTGGCAACAGGAGTTAGTCACCATTACTTTGGTAACGATCAATGGTCAGAGCAAGCCCCTGGATTAAAAACCATTGAAGATGCGATTAATATGCGTCGCCGCATCCTGAGCGCTTTTGAGGCAGCCGAAAAGACCCATGATCCTAAGTTTAAAGAAGCATTGATGAACTTCGTGGTCATCGGTGGAGGTCCAACGGGCGTAGAACTTGCGGGAACGTTGGCGGAGCTTGCCCATCGTACTCTCAGTGATGAATTCACACATATTGATACCAAGAAAGCGCGAATCATCTTGATTGAAGGAACTGATCGCGTATTACCTCCCTACCATGCCGATCTCTCGGAGGCGGCAAAGCAATCACTCCTAAAGTTGGGTGTGGAAGTCAAAACCAGTGCGATGGTGACGAATATTGAAGATCACGTTGTCACCTTAAAATGTGGTGATCAATTTGATCAGATTCGAGCCCAAACGATTCTCTGGGCGGCAGGTGTGAAGGCTTCACCGATGGGTAAAGTATTAGGCGATCGCCTAAAAGCCGAGCTAGATCGCGTTGGTCGCGTAATTGTCCAGCCTGATATGTCGATCGCTAATTATCCCAATGTCTATGTGATTGGTGATTTGGCGAACTATCCGCACCAAGGCGATCGCCCACTTCCGGGAGTTGCGCCTGTGGCGATGCAGCAGGGCGAATATGTAGCGCACCATATCGAGGCGAAGGTGCAAGAAAAGGAACCTGCAAAATTCAGATATTTAGATTTTGGTAGCCTAGCTGTAATTGGTCGCCATGAGGCGGTTGTGGACTTTAAGTTTATCCGTCTAAAGGGTTGGTTAGCGTGGTTTATTTGGACATTTGTGCATGTTTATTATCTGATTGAATTTGATAATAAGCTTCTTGTAATGGTTCAATGGGGATGGAACTATTTCACCCATCGTCGTGGCGCAAGAATTATTACTGGTCGATACTTGCAGGTATTGGAAGAAATGGAAGGAATCCGCGCAGGTGGTCTTTCGTTAGAAGCAAGGGAACCAGTAGAAGTTGCCTAATAAAAAAGGAGTCGCTTTGCGACTCCTTTTTTATTAGACTTCACCCATTGCTACCATTTGGATCGCACGGGGCATTGCAGGGTCGAAACCTCCCATATCCCAAGAATTAGGATCTTTGGGATCGACTAGCGAAAGCTTGTAGGGAGCCAAGGTCACATAGATTGCTTTTGCATTAGCATTAACCTTGCGGCGATATTCTGCCAAAGCTTCACTAGGATGACGACGACCTGCCCAAGATTCGGAATCAGTCCAGAAGCAGAACACATCCGCATAGAACTTATTCTTAATCGCCCAATCGTAAGCCACCGACGCATCCGTACCACCGAAGTTTTGGCTTGATGCCTTTTGCATTGCCGATGTAAAGGAATCCTTTTTGGTGATTCCCAAATCGCGGAAGTCGGTTGCAAATCCACGGATCGCATAGTTGGTTTCCGCCTTCACCGTTGCCAAAGCCATCGTTGCCGCGATTTCGCAGCAGGTCAAGCCAATGGAACTAACGGTGTAGTAAGCCATCGAACCTGACACATCGATCGCATGGAGGAAAGTCGCACCCGTAGGCGCGATCGCATCGAAGGACATTTCCAGAGCAGTTTCCAGAATATCGACAATGCGCGGAATTGGTTGCCAAGTCTTTTGGCTACGTCCGAGCGCACCGCCCGATTGATAGGTCTTGAGAGCTTTCAAAACATCAATGGGGTGAATGCGTCCCTTCTTCAGGCGATCGCGACAGTTCAATACATTAGCAACATGCTTCAAGTTATCCTTGTTTTTCGCAGTCAAGACACCAAGTTCCGTCAAAGAACCAAGGTTCCGCAATAGCGCACCGATGGGCATTTCGTTAAAGAGCAACTGCCATGCACGCACATCCATCTGTCCGATGGGAGCCGCCATTTCATGGGTGAGTTTACCCTTGGCGATCGCTTCATGGGTTTTGTCAGGGTGACGCTTGAGCCATTCATACCACCAGATTTGCGCTAGCGCATCCGATGGAATTTTTGAAGGAAGTTCATCCCAACCCTGGACCACCCATTGATATAGCGCTTGTTGATCGTCGGTTGCAGGCTTGACGTGAAACAAACGCAACGCATCACGGTGCGAGAAGCCTTGCCGTTGTTGGTACTTCAGCAATTGGTAGGCTAGCGCATTGGTGTCGGGATTGGAGAGCCATGCCTTACCGCTTTCACGAATGACTTTACCGAAGCCACGCATGGACTTGGTGTAGTTCATCCATTCATAGAAGTGGCTACCTGTGCGGACAACTTGAGGAAAGATTTCCATGAAGTTCCGTTTTGCCGCTTGACTGTCACCCATCGATAGCAAGACTAGAGCCAGAATGGGAGCGCTGTTATTCACCGCACGACCATCGCTAGCATAGAGAATTTCGCTCGCCACGCGAGCGGGATTTTCAGCAACGCATTTCTGCACCGTATCAATGAAATCGGTGGACAGTTCGTGCTTGCCAGCGTAGTAGGTACTTTGAGCCGTACCAATCAGCAAGCAACGACGCAACATGCGCCAGATACCCGCATCAAAGGCAAAGCCACCCGATCGCCCTTGGATCATTTCGGCTTCACGACCTGCGATCGCTTGAGTTTGAGGAGTACCTTTGGGTTTCTGGAATAAGAATTTATATGACATGACATTCTCCGTCCCGTAAGGGAAAGTTAAAGAGAACTTCCTTCACCTCGACCAAAGAGAAGGAATCGGCAGGGTAGGACTCGAACCTACAGGATCTTGCGATCGATTGAACCCAGATAACCCTCTACAGTTCGGTCTTTGCAGACAAGGGTTCCCATAAAGGCATTAAATCAACTGCGTCTACCAATTTCCGCCACCTGCCGAAAATGTGAACATCTAAAAGCTAATTGCTAAAAGCTAATCGCTAATCGCCAAAAACTTTTAGAGAGGGTGGAATGGGAATCGAACCCACATCTCGCGACAAAGGGGGGAGATCGTTAGAAGCGATAACCCTGAGTCTGCGTCCCTTACGGGCAAAGTGCGTTCTACCAGTTGAACTATCCACCCCAAGATTGAGGGTAGAGCTAAAGAAGTAGAGATTTTGAGTAATGAAGTGCCACACTACGCGCAACACTCCATTAATTCTTTAGGACTACCGATTTGGAATTTTGATTTTGTGCTTTGTTAAAGAAAGATGGCAACCAGCAGGCAAAACCTCTAGTTTAGGAAGGGATGGGAGTCGAACCCAATCACCTCATGGAGGTGATGCAACCAAAGCGATAACCCTCACCAATTCGTCCCTTGAATTAACGTGTGGTGCGAAGCACCACACATTTTTATCTTGGGCAAAGAGAAGTTTCGATTGCGATCGCATAACTATCTCTCCAAAACATTACTCAAAATCAAACTCCCAATTGACGGAGAGGGACTCGAACCCTCGACACTTGGCGTTTCAGGCGATAACCCTAAATCTGCGACCTTTGCAGGTAAGTGACGACAAAGGATGTTTTCAATGCTCTACCCACTGAGCTATCCGTCAATGTATTCAATTTAAATTTTGCCGTAGGCAAAATTTAAAATAAGAGTTTTGATTTTGGGATAGGTGCTACTTGTTCGCAAGTAGCACCTATCTGGTAGCAATAACCCTGAATGCTTCAGCCCAAATAGGCAAGTCATTGCATAAAGGAATTCAGCAGTTTGCGAGGCTGCATCTCCTTTCCTAATTGATATACAAATACTGGAGCAGTACTTGTAATCGCAATTAGACTAGGCGTTCTAAGCGCTTGAACCATGTTGCACTACATTTATACTACACGTACTACAAGAATGCAATAGCGATCGCCAAAAATGTTACAACCTATTCATTAAGTAGTACATTGATGTAAATTATGCTCAAAGTGAGATGATTGCATTTCCTGTTCTCTGGAACTTTAGAGATAACTATGCTTGATTTACAGAAATTGATGGGACAGATGCAAGGGATGTCTGAACAATTGCAGAAAGAAGCTCAGCAATTGACTGCTAAGCTCGATCACGCAGAAACTTTATTTACTGAAGCCATTGCCAATCAATCTCATCTTTGTCAGCATAGTGAGCTATGGCGCGATCGCTTCATGTTTAATTGCGCGGAACCAGCAGAACCACTAAGGCAAATCCAGGCAATAGCACCTATAACCACACCACATATTGTTCTTGCTACCGATGGCTCACAGATTGCCCCTAGCCGCCATGAAATCGCCTATTGCTATTTGATTAATATCGGTCGAGTTGCCATTTACTATAATTCTGGCATTTATCCATTACTCGATAATGTTCCTGAAGTCTTTTATAAAACGGAAGATCTCTATAAAGCGCGTCAATGGGGAATTCAGACAGAACAATGGATGACCCTCAAGCGCACTGTTGCTGAGAATGTCACCCTCGCGAATTTAGCGATCGCTACAATAGCGACTTACCCTCAGTCACCAATACTCGCTTTTAGCGATGGAGCCTTAGTCCATTGGGAACTGGATGAGATTCCTGCCGATGCGCGATCTCAGCTTTTACCAGATATTCTGTCGGCATGGGATAACTTAAAAGCACAACGGATTCCTCTCGCAGGCTATATCAGCGCCCCACGCGCGGCGGAGGTAACTAATTTTTTGCGCTTGCAAATCTGTCCTTTTGAGCAACCCGATTGTCATACCCACTGTTCTGCAAAACCGCTAGATGCTGCACCCTGTAGCCAAATTCAACCCTTGCGCGATGGCACATTATGGAGTCGTTTATTAAAAGTTGGCGAATGTAGTCCTCTCTGGCAAAGTCAGGCGAGAATTTTGGAGGAATATGGCGAACATCAGATTTATTTTTGTTATCTCCATGTAGGTTCAGAAATTGCCAGAATCGAGATGCCCGCTTGGACTGCCCTTGATGCAGAAATGCGATCACAAGCTTTGCGAATCATTCTCGCCCAAGTCCAGAAAGGTTATGGCTATCCTGTGGCACTGGCGGAGGCACATAATCAAGCCGTAGTTACGAGTAGCGATCGCCGTCGTTTTTTTGCAATTTTAGAACAGCACATGGTGAAGTCAGGTTTACGCAATATCACCACCTCCTACAAAGAATCTCGCAAGCGGAGCAGCATCGCCTAAGATGAAAGGAGTTTTACTTCTTTTATAGCCGCTTTAAATAGCGGTAGTGCTGCAAAGTAATTTTTTTAGTAATTGTGTTGTGGGCGCTTCGCGCCCACAACACAATTACATTGTATGAATACCTAAATAGCTTGTATCAGAAAATCTAACAATCGATGGGCAAGTTCTAATTTAGAGCAAAGTGGTGTGGAGAGAACATTACCATTTTGATGAATTAAGGTGGCTTGATTAGTATCTGTACCAAAACCAGTTTGGGAACTATTCACCGCGTTAGCCGCGATCGCATCTAATCCTTTCCGAATTAATTTATCTTTTGCCGCAGTCACAACTTCTTGATCTGTGCCAGTTTGTGCCGCAAAACCCACTAAGATTTGGTCAGGACGTTTACGACTAGCTAGATCAGCCACGATATCAGGAATATATTCTAGTTCAAGATTTAAGGGTAATTCTGATTTTGGTAACTTGTAATCACTGGTTATTTTAGAGCGCACATCACCAATTGCAGCAGCAGCGATCGTCATATCCGCAAAGGGAAATTCATCGATCATCGCTTGGTGCATTTCCGCTGAAGTACTAACTACTCGCACCGATGGCGTTACTTCTCCAACTGGAAGAGGGGAATTAGATGTGGTGATGAGGGTAACAGTTGCACCGCGATGGATGGCAGCTTTAGCGATCGCTATTCCCTGCTTACCAGTTGATGGATTACCGATAAAGCGCACAGAGTCAATAAATTCGCGAGTTCCACCTGCATTAACTAAAATCTTTTTCCCTTTTAAATCCTGTTTACCATGAGTAAACAGAAAAGATTCGATATATTCCATAATTATTTTTGGTTCCGCCATGCGCCCAGTACCCACAGCGTCACAGGCGAGAATACCATCCGTTGGTGCGATCGCTGCATAGCGAGAATCTTTTAATAATTTCTGCCAATTTTCCTGCACAGTGGGTTGTAGCCACATGGTCGTATTCATTGCTGGAGCAAAGAGAATTGGGCAACTGGAAGCAAGAACTGTATTTGTCAGTAAATTATCTGCCATACCATAGGCAAGCTTCGCTAAAGTATTTGCGGTCACAGGCGCAAGCAAAAATACATCAGCCCATTCTGCGAGTTCAATATGCAGGGGTCTTCCATTAGTTGGTTGCCAAAAATCAGCATCAGTATAAGCTAGTTGACGTGATAACGTGGCAAAAGTAAGGGGCGTAACAAATTCAGCAGCCGATCGCGAGAGGATCACCCGCACTTCTATCCCCCATTTCGCCAAGCTAGATACCACTTCACAAACTTTATAAGCAGCAATACCTCCAGATATGCCAATGAGTACATGATTTACAGGCATAAATTTCATCTCCTAGGGAAAATCTATTTTTTAGTTAATTCGGTTTTTGGTAGAGTTGGTGCATCTAAAGGCTACATTAACTCTGCTGACGGTTAATCACTAAAAATTACTTAAAAATGAAACTTGCATTTATTATCGATCCGATCGCTAGACTCGATGCCGCTCACGATACCAGTGTTGCCCTCATGGAAGCGGCTTGTCGCAAGGGCTATGAAGTATTTATCACAGATATGAATACGCTCAGTGTTAGAGATAGTAAGGCATGGGCTTTTCTTCAAGCAACCAAGATTCATCCTATTCCTCTTGTAGATGGCAAATGGCAAGTTCCACATCCTTGGTATGAAGTTGCTGAAGGATCATTTCAGCCCTTAGAGAATATGCAATTTGTGTGGATGCGTCCTGATCCACCTGTAACAACGGAATATCTCTATGCAACCTATATTCTCGATTATGTAGATACCAATAAAACCAAAGTTCTTAACTCACCACAGGGCATTCGTGCAGCCAATGAGAAAATGTATGCGTTGCAGTTTACAGACGCAATCCCAAAAACGATTGTCACTGCCGATAAAGGTACAATCATCGACTTTGTGAAAGCAGAAGGTAAAGCTGTGATGAAGCCCTTGGGAGGTAAAGGGGGTGAAGGAATTTTATTTCTCGAAGTAGGCGATCGCAATATTAACTCGCTAATCGAAATCAGTACCAATATTGGCAAAACACCTGTGATGGTGCAGGAATATTTGCCTGATGCTCAATTGGGTGATAAGCGGATCATTCTCCTTGATGGCAACCCCATTGGCGCAGTAAATCGAGTCCCCAAATCAGGAGAGTTTCGTGGTAACATGGCAGCAGGCGGTAGTGCTGTGCAAGTAGATATTACGCCTCGCGAAAGGGAAATATGTAAACAACTTGCCCCTACTCTCAAACGTGATGGATTAATGTTTGTGGGTATTGACGTAATCGGTGGCTATCTGACCGAAGTGAATGTGACTAGCCCCACAGGTGTCCGCGAAATTGATCGCCTCGACGGAGTTTCGCTCGGCGATCGAGTGATGGATTGGTTGGCAGTTTTTTAATTTCACTCACTTCAAAACCTAGCAATCTTGACTAGAGTTAAAATAGGGTTAGAACATCTACAGCAAAACTTTCAGTTACATTTCTTTTACCTATGAAAATTTTCAGCCCAGAATTTATGAAAAAGATTAAAAATAACGCCAAGGTCTGGACACGTTCGCTAGTCGCAATATCCCTAGTTGCCATGACAATCTTTGGTAATGCTCACGAGGCTTTTGCTAGACGCTCAGGCGGTCGAATTGGCGGTAGCTCTTTTAAATCTGCACCCAGCAGATCTGCACCCAGCAGATCTGCTCCATCGAACCCTAGCTATAGTGGCAATAGCACTCCTTACTATAACAATAGTGGCGGCGGATTTTTCTTTTTCCCTATGTTCTTTGGCGGCGGATTCGGTGGCGGCTTATTTACCATTTTATTACTGGTAATTGTTGCAGGTGCAATCATTCAAGCATTCCGTGGTCGTGGAGATGGCGAAGGTCTTACAGGTATGGACAGCAAAGTGAGCGTTGCTAAAATCCAAGTAGGTTTACTTGCCTCGGCGCGATCGCTACAACAAGAATTAACCCGTCTGGCACTAGAGTCTGATACTTCATCCGTTGAAGGTTTAGCCGTCGTCACTCGCGAAACAGCCGTTTCCTTGATGCGTCATCCCGAATATTGGGTATATGTCAGCAGTGCTAGTGAAAATACTAAGTTTGCCCTTGCTGAGCAGAAATTTAATAGCTTAGTTATGTCTGAGCGTAGCAAGCTCAATACAGAGGTTTTAAGTAATGTTGGCGGTCGGGTACTTCAAGGCAAAACTGCGGCAGCTTTGCCTAGTGAAGGTACTTTGAGCCTCGAAGCTCCTAGTGAATATATTGTCGTCACCATTCTGTTAGCGGTCGCTGGTGATTCCCTCAGCAAGTTACCAACCTTACGATCCTCTGATGATTTGACATCTGCACTCTCAGCAATCGGTTCTGTCCCTGAAGATAATCTCTTAGCTGTGGAAATTCTTTGGGAGCCTCAATCTGAGGAATACACTCTCACCAATGATGAAGTTCTGACCATCTACCCCGAACTAGTCAGAATTTAAGCATGGGATGCTTAAATTACACCAAGAGAGGCAGTACTGATTACTGCCTCTCTTGGTTAGTTAACTTTATACAAGGGTAATGCTGCAAAGTAATTTTTTTAGTAATTGTGTTGCGGGCGCGAAGCGCCCGCAACACAATTACATTGTATGACTACCTATACAAGATAGGTTAACGTAGTGATGCTCTCACGCAATATCTGTAAACAAAGTAAAAATATTTGCGAAATCTAGCCTAAAGCTGTGGATTTCATTGCCAATCTATGCTATGACTTACCAATATTATTTTTTCTTGTTTTGTAAAAGACAACTTTCGAGTATTCTGATTTGGCTAAAATAGCCATTCAAACAGCACTTTTTTAAGTTTGGCAGTTTTTGTGGTGGGTGCGTGTGAATCATGGAGTGAGTAAGGTCGGCATATGATGCAAGATACTGATAAAAATCAATTTTATGTAACACAGGACTTTGATGCCTATACAGACAGCGTAGATAACTTAATGGATGATCTATTTGGAGAGGTTGAAAGTACTCTGCACGTTGATTATGCCAAGCAGCGATCGCCAAAAGCCCAAAAAACACAGAAACAGTTTGATCCATATGCCTCTAAGAAAGCATCTAGTTCAGATATAGTTGCCTTATCCAAAATTGAGCCAGAAAATCGTGATGTTGCCACATCTAAAGATACTGTTAATATTACCAAGCTCGATTTGGCTGATATTTCTTTACCACCGATTTCCAAACAAGATGTTCTGTGGATTCAACCCTACATCATGCGGGATCTAGAACCACCTTCTAATATTCCCCCAACACCACCTGAATCTGTAGTTCAAAAGAATAATTTATTAGATCGCATTTTATTAGTTGCCGCTTGTAGCTCTGCTCTCTTAGCAGCAGTGATGTGGACAATTAATCACGGTATTTGGCTAGGACGGCAATCAGTAACTGTTATCCCCACCAATTCTAAGATTTCACCTGATAATAAGCCATTTGCCGATGAAATTAAGCGAATGCTATCTGATATTACAGATAAAAATCGAGCGATCACTGCTAATTCTAACGGTAATATTGGTAGCAATCTGCCACTGATGGCATCTCCTTTAGTTGGCAATATGCCCCTATCCGTTGCGCCGAATCCCTTTGCCAACGGAAATCAGCCCATGTATGTGCCCGTATATCAACCACCTAACCTCGCTAGTAGTAATACTAGCAATGTACCATCCCCATTAGCGCTGCCCCCTCTTACGGCAAACAATTCCATTGATGCATCTAATCCGTCTGCAATTGCCAAGCCCAACTCTACATTCACACAAGCTGCTGCGCCTATGCCATCATATACATTAATCGGTGTGCTGGATTTAGGCGATCGCTCCACAGCAATGTTTGATATGAATGGATCTGTGCAGTCAGTCGGACTAGGTAAAGTGATCGGTAATACAGGCTGGACTTTAGCTCGCGTTAGCCAGCAAGAGGTGGTGGCAAAACGTGGTAAGGAAACGAAAACTATATTTGTTGGACAAAAGTTCTAACAAGATATGACAATTTATAACAACTTATGGTTTAAGTACAACGCTTTGCGCTTACTTAAAACCCAGAAATATTTTTAAAAGTGGCGCATTGCTCCACTTTTAAAAATATTTCTGTAGTACTCAAAGCCTCAATAGGCTGTAAGTCTAAGTAAATCACTAAACTTCAACTATTTAAGGAAAATCATATGGGGTTGATAGATGATATCTCACGCTTTTTAGAAACTCGTCTAGAGGAGTTTATTCGCAATAATCCCCAAATTGAGTTGCAAATTCTCGAAGATAAGTTACGCCAACAAGATGAAGAAATAACGAAGTTAATCGTTAGCTCCAAACAAGAGGAAAAACAGTTGCAGGATCGGATTCTGGAAATAGCGGAAGAAATTCGGGTCTGGCATGATCGCACGGTTAAAGCTGAGTCCTTTAATCGATCTGATTTGGCAAATCTTGCGAAAGAGCGTGAAGCAGCATTGCTACGCCAGGGTAATCAAGTTTGGGCGCAGATGGAAATAGTCAAAAAACGGGCGATCGATAGCCAAGCCTTACAAGTCCAAATCCAAGAAAGGCGTAAGGAAGTGCAGGCAAAAATTGAGGAGGAGGCAAAAACTGCTAAGGCAAAGTCTCCGTCCACAACTCCATTAAATTGGGATAATCTCTATACCCCACCCTTCCGTGATCCTAATGATAAGCTAGAGGAAACCTTTCGTCGTTGGGAAATGGATGAAGAACTTGAAAGGCTCAAACGTAATTTGGGTAAGTAGAGTATATTTAAGCAATTTATTTTGTGGTTAAGCAAAATTTGCTAATAGTTATGCTATGCTTGGAAAGCATCAAAAATGTAACGGGATGTAGCGCAGCTTGGTAGCGCACCACTTTGGGGTAGTGGGGGTCTTGGGTTCAAATCCCAACATTCCGATTTTAAAATCTCAATTCTTAAAATCTTGATTTTACTGCGCTCAATTATGAGAGACATAGAGGTCTGTTTTTCTAATTTTGATAGAGAAATACCAGTACTTCATTAGATTTAGGACTTATAAATTCGTTCGGTTTGCGTAAGTCCTAAGATTTATAAATTTCAAGATGTTTTTGTATCTCCTTGGCGATAACGTTCAATTAAATTTGGTAAATGATCAAAGCCATCGATACCAATAAGAGCAATAAACTGCGATCGCATTTGTTGCAGAATATTAGAAAATGACTCAGAGCTTAATTTACCTTGCAAAACTACGATCAAAGCTGCGGAATGTTGCCAAGCTTTGCTAAGCCGTTGTTCTAGTAGATACATTCCTAAACAAGCGTGATAAGTAGCAGACTCCAGTTGATTAAGTTGATAGAAAGCTTCACCGAGATAAGCATGACTGAGAGCCTGTAAATCGCGATCGCCAATTTGTTGACTGATGGTTAGACCCAACTCTAAATGGATTTGGGCTTGTTGCGGTTGATCGAGCGCTACGTAGGCAGTTCCCAAAGCTACCCAACAAAGAGCTTGATTTTGCAAATCATTCAGTTTCTCAGATAGCTTTTGTCCGCGTTCCAAATGATTGATTGGCGTTTCCATCTCTTCAGGAGTCACATATTCCTGTTGCCGAGTCAGCATCACTTCACTATAGCCCAAATTTGCCAGAGCATTAGCCTCTCCTTGTCGATCGCCATTTTGCCTTGCTAAAATCACTGCTCTCTGTGCTTGAGATTCACTATTACGGAAATCTTTTTGAATGAGGCTAATTCGACTCAAATGATTGAGATTAGCGATTTCGCAGCGTTGATCACCGACTTCACGGGCAAGGCTTAATGCTTCTTGATGCAAGGCGATCGCTTGATGATGCTGTCCCATCCTAGCTTGAGAATAACCTAACACTGTGAGAATTCGGGCTTTCTCTTGAGTGTTTTCCGCTTCCTTAAGGGGTTGATCAAGATAGTTAATCGTTTCACGAAAGCTTTCCCCTGAGAATGACGCAAATACACCACCATAGAGGGGGAAGTTGTCGCGCTGGGCAAAGGTTCGTAATGTTTGGAGGCTCAGACGGAAGCAGATTTTGGCAAAATATTGGCGATCTCTTTCTGATAAATTCTGAGCTTTTTGGAAACCACTGCTGAGTTCACCCCAAATCATCGCGAATGCAACAAAGGTAATGCCCGTCATATGTAATCCCGCTTTGGTATCATAGGGTTGCTGATCGAACCAGCGTACTAGCCCATTCTGTAAATACCGCAAGAGAATAGATAACTCCACCCAAGCGCTAATATCAATGCTCCGTTGCGATTGGGCGATCGCTGCTGCTGATTGGTTGAGAGCCTGTCCTGCAAATAGTTCCTTAGGTAAGGGACTCTCAATCTGTTGAGCCCAGATTTGCCAAGGACCCAATACTTTTGTTCCCTCAAAGCCTACCTGTTGCTGTGACTCATAGAGCCAACTCACAAGAAATCCTTCCAATAGGTCAAACGATGCTAAACCACGAGTTAACCCGATCGCAAATTGACGCAACTGGAAAGCTCCCAAATCATCGGCTAATGTCTCCGCAGTTTTTTTCAACAATTCCGTAAGGATTTGAAGATGTTGACGTTCAAAGACGGGCGTGTGATTAGGATCTAGAACTTGGATTAAAGCCAAAAAACGATCTTGTTCCTCAGTTTCCAAGATCTTCTGTAAACCTCGAGCGCAGGTATCCTGAACTTGATAGTTGGTTTGCCACTGCTCCCAAGCATCTTTAAGGATTTTCATAGCACGCAGACTTTGAGTTGCTTTAGCTTGCTTGACTGTATCAGTCTGAGCATCAAAATTTGCCTGTAACTGCTTGCTATGTTCGGCAAGCGATCGCTCAAAAATTTCCCCTGTACCAGATTCTAAGCTTTCACTGAGAATGCGATAGACATGTTCTTTAGATAGCAATTTGCCATTATTAATGTTGAGAATTATCCGCTCCACAAAAATAAGGTAGCGCTCGAAGGTAGTAAGGGTTTTGCTTACGGAATCTGACATATATTTATTTTTGTGTTTTGTATAGGTTTAGTTACTTACTTCCCTGCAAGTCCCTTAGCAATGCCAATCACTTTAGCGAAGGAAAAATTATTTGCATTATTAAGGCGATCGCATTTGACATAAAATCTAATTTAAGCGATTATAATCAAGCTAATAAATTGATTAGCTCATAAATCATACTTCGGGGCTATAGCGCAGTTGGTAGCGCACCTCAATGGCATTGAGGGGGTCAGGGATTCGAGTTCCCTTAGCTCCATACTTAACATAACGCATTAGAAATTAGTACATACTCATTCAGGTAATCCTAAAAAGGTTAGTTGTGCTTAGTAGCTCAACTTAATTAAAACCCAAACCAGAGTTTTGTTCCGCCCGCTAAGTGGGCGGAACAAAACTCTCGGTTTTTAGTTTACTTATGTCTAGCTACTTAGATGTGATTTTGCAGTAGGCAAAATCACATCTACTAAGGAATCTCTTTATTTTTGAGAAAAAAAGTTTGTGATACATTACACGAACACTGTGCGGTTCGAGAAACTATGTATCAATTCATGTCTAGTGCTTTGGCAGCGATCGCCTTTTTTGCCGCCTCTACTTCAGCCCAAATGGCAAAGGCACAGACTCCGCCGATCCGTTCTTATCAACCCAAAGCCACTGAAACAGCCAGAAATTCCCAAATTCAAGATCAACAGCAAAAGGCGCATCCTAGTAGATTTGATCTCAAAAAATATCCAATTACTGACAGTAACGCTGGGCATTGGCAAGATTCTCTATGGGCGATCGGGGTATTAACTCTGGAAGAAAACTACGCTGTGCAAGCCCTAGCCAATGTTTTGCAGATGACAACGGCTCCAAAGCTCACCGATCCGCAAAAGGGCATCATCGATACGGCAATGCAGGTAGGGATGCAACTATATACACTCAAACCTGCTGTATATGGCAAACTGAAGCCCTATTTTGTTCGCACAGTCAATGAAAGTAGCGATTCGCAATGGATCGCACTATCGCTGTCAGCTCTAACTAAATCCACCGATCCTGCTCAAAGCCTTAACAAAGCACAACTTGAAAATCTCATTCTTAAAATTCAGCAACGTTTTCCCAATTGGCAGCAAGACTTATATTTACGAGCAACCATCGAAACAGCTCGCAATGAATCGACTCAAGACTCCACAATTCCCAACCTTGCAGATTTGTTGAAATGGCAAATTGCGCCACAACAGTCCCAGATGTACGTTCTTTGCCGACCAAATCGCAAGGTTTTATGTTTGGCAGTAGTCAAGGATAGTAAAGGAAAATTCCTAAAACAAGGTAAACAACTTTGGTCAGTTCCTCTATTACTACAATCCTTACGAAATCTTGATTGGTACTTTACTAATGGACGCACACCACAGGGGATTTATCGAATGGAAGGAGTCTCATTGCAACCTGATGATGAATTATTTCATGCCTATGGACAATTTTCATTAGTGAATCTATTTTTGCCTTTTGAGGATGGTGTTCAGGCTTTTTTACCCAATCAAAAAGGGAAATTCACAGGTAATCTCCAATCTTATCAAGCACTCCTCCCTCCCACATGGCGTAATTATCAACCTATACTTCAAAGCTATTGGGCTGGTAATGTTGGGCGATCGCTATTTCGTATTCATGGCAGCGGGGCAGCGATCGACTTCTTCCGAAATAAAGATAAAGTAGTCAATACCAAATATTTTGATTGGAATGCAACCTTAGGCTGTCTCTCGGCACTAGAAATCTATGATCAGCGTGGAAGCCTAATCAAGGCAGATATGCCCAAGATTCTTGATGCTTTAAATACAGTCGGTAAAGGCAAAGTTGAAGGATTTTTGATCGTTGTCGATGTCCCCAGTAAATCCAATGAACCAATCACAGTTGATGAGGTTGCTAAGTACCTCAACAGAATATAGGACATAGGGTGCTTGGATTGCCGTCTATGTCCTGTATTCTCAGATGCAGATACTTTTGAATTTTTGGTAGTCATGCAATGTAACTGTGTTGCGGGCGCTTCGCGCCCGCAACACAGTTACTAAAAAAATTACTTTGCCGCACTATCGATTTTTTAATTGACAGTGCCAGCATTAAAAACACTACCAATTACTTCCTCAATCGCGGGCTCATTTACTGATAAATCCAAGATTTCTAGTTCGGCAAGCATCTGAGAAACTACCTTTGTCAGATTTTCTCTTGGTACTAAAAAGCAAACTGCTTGACTATCGATATTTAGGATTTGACCATATTTCTGTAAATCATTGCGATCACCTATAGGTTTGGCTAACTCTATCCGCACTTCCCGATAGGGCGCAAAATTATTATGCAATCTATCCAAACTACCGTCATAGATCAGTCCCCCTTGATGAATTAACAATACTCGCTTACATAAAGCCGTAATATCTGCCATATAGTGACTGGTTAACAAAATCGTAGCTTGATAACGCTGATTATATTCCCTCAAAAATTCGCGTACATTTGCCTGAGCATTAACATCTAGCCCCAAGGTCGGTTCATCTAAAAACAACACCTGTGGTTGATGTAAGAGCGCCGCGAGCAACTCCGCCTTCATGCGCTCACCAAGGGATAGTTTCCGCATTGGTTGCGACAGTTTGCCTTCAAGCGATAGCATCTCGGTCAATTCACTAACACGGTGTTTAAATATTTTTTCGGGAATGTCATACACTGCCGCATTCATGCGTAATGAGTCTAGGGCTGGCAAATCCCAAATTAATTGCTGTTTCTGCCCCATGACTAAGGTGATTTTTTGGAGAAAGCCCGCATCACGACGAAAGGGAATATGTCCTGCGACATGTACTTTACCCGATGACGGATGAATTAAACCTGTCAGCATTTTTAGTGTCGTGGTTTTGCCTGCGCCATTTGGACCTAAAAATCCCACCATTTCACCAGAGGATATCTTAAAGGAGATATCTCTAACTGCCGCGATCTCACGATATTGACGATGCCAAAAATGCTTAAGAGTACCAAATAGTCCTGATTCCTTGACCGCAATATTATAAATTTTGCTCAAACCTTCAACTGTAACCATTACTATCGCACTCTAACTAAGATGCATTCTGATATACTGTCAACAATAACGACGCTTTTCATTGAGATTGTTCATTGATCAGCTTGAGTTGGGTCAACAATTCTGTAAAGAAGCAATCAAAAAACAGTTAATGTTGATTAGCTAATATTCTTAACCTTATCTTATTTTTAAGGTTTTAGAAATTTTATGATTGCAATAGTGATTGATCTTTGGAAATTGCATTAATTCTTTTTTGAATTGAATGTTCGCGAAGATCTTAGCTAATGCACAACCGGAAAAGCAGGAAGGCAGTTATGGTAAAAGTCCTTGTCGTGGACGATAGTCCGATGGTGTTGGAGATGGTCTCGGCACATTTAAAACAGCATGGTCTAGAAGTTATAGAAGCCCATGATGGTGCTGATGCAGTGGAAAAACTTAAGGCTTCAACTCCCGATCTTGTTGTCACCGATGTGGTTATGCCTCGGATGAATGGCTATGAGTTATGCCGTTGGATCAAAAGTAATGCCTCTACGAAGGATGTGCCCGTAATTATGTGTACAACCAAAAGTGAGGAATTTGATAAGTACTGGGGTATGAAACAGGGGGCAGATGCATACTTAACCAAGCCTTATCATCCACCTGAATTAATTAAAACCATTAAGCAGTTAATTAGTTAGGTTAAACTCGATGTACAACTTAGAATTCCCTAATCCCCTAAAACCTTCTGGGAGAAGGGGGAATCAGAAATTTTTAGCCGATCTCCCCTTAATGGGAGAGCAGGGTGGTTTTATTTTCGGAAAGGATTGTAGGGTAGGGATTACTGAGCAATTATCATGGATATAGACCATTAGCCGATTTCTGTGAGAAACATTGGCAAACCCTGCAAACAATGCTAGAGCTAGGACCAGAGAGACGTATCCCATTGCCCAACTCCCTGTCATCTCTGGTATCCATGCCAAGGTACTGTAGTCAGACCCTAGCACGATCGGTTTGTTGCATTCAACCAAATTCGGTTGATGCGTGAAACTCCTATCTTTTAGCGTTTTGGTATGGGGTCTTCCCCATCATGTATGGGCTCCTGCTAGCAAGAGGCGGATGTTTTTGGGTATTTATTCCACATATCCGTCTTATCCTTCCTCGGTTGGGACGACTGTCTTTTAGTGATTTATACAAGCTTGACTATTTCCGCCGATACACTGCTGACAATGCTCATTCCACAAATGATTTCACATTTGGACTGGTCGATTTGGAAAGTTGCTCTCAATCGTTTTGCCATTGAACTTGGCGATCGCTTTCCCCTCTATTCTTTCTTGATACAATCTTATTGGCAAACTCGGATTAAGGTTTAGACATTCTTTGATTGCTTGTATTTCCAAATTAAACCTGAGAGTGCATTGGTCAACACATGAGCCATGATTGCTGATAAAAGATTACCCGTATACATCGTCACTGCACCAAGCATCATCCCCACAGCGATCGCCCAAACAGTGTAGGACATATGCTTGGCACTTGCCATGTGCAATACGCCAAACACAACACTGGTAATAATCAAGGCTATTCCATTCATTCCCAGAGCAGGTAGAGCCACACCACGAAATAACATCTCCTCGCTCAATCCTGGTAATAAACCTAACCAAATTAAATCGATCAGTTCTAAGGGTCTAAGTACCATTTCCAGATATTCTTGAGCCGCAAGTCGATAGCTTTCCCATATTTCATAAATTAGACTACTGAGCAAAGCCACTCCTAGACCTATGCCAAAACCGATCACTCCATGTTCTGTTTGCCAGTAAAGCGGAACCATTGGTATACCTGTTAAGTAGACCCAACCCTTAGAAATTCCTAAGAAGATAATCGCGGTTACTGCCATAGCAATGAGAACCTGCGATCTCGATAAAATTTCGCTTTTTTTATTTTGTTGAGGAGCCTGTGAGAAAAGAGCCATGACGAGAGCCTAGTAATTATTGAGTTAGTTTAGTTAAGATTCGGATGTAAAAGATGCACTTGTGTTTCAAGTGTTTTAAGCGAGAGTGGCGATGGTAGAGTTGAGGCGATCAAGATCTGCCATCGAAGTTAGGTAATGCACTGAAGCCCTAAGACAGTCTGGTTTAGGAAGAGCACGGATAAATACTTGATGTTCCGATTCTAGTTGTCTGGCAATTAGCCCGTGAGACTTTTGCGCGATCACACTTTTAGCGATATCTCGATTAATTTGGAAGGAAACTAAACCCGATTCTGGAGGTGATTGACGAACGCAATTAATGTGGGGTAGCTCATTAAGTTGTTGCCATAGTAACTGGCTTAATTCACAGATGCGTTGATAGCGTTGTTGTTGTGTACCCCAACTGTGGGCATAGGCGATCGCTATGCGTAAAGCCTCGTAAAGGGTATAGGTTGAACTAGCTACTTCAAACTTAGAGCCATCCTGTTTCCACTGAGGAATTGGTGTTTTGCTTGTGAGTCCGCGCCAACCGACGAAGACAGGCTCAATTTGGGCAAAGATTTCAGGACGAATATACAAGGCTCCCAATCCAAGGGGCGCACACCACCATTTATGGGTAGTAAAGGCATAAAAATCTGCGGCAATTTCCCCAAGGTTGAGGGGTAATACACCTACTGACTGCGCTGCATCAACCGCAACCAAGACCTGATGCTCATGGCAAGCTTTAACTATTGCTTGTAGTGGCAAAACCTGTCCTGTATTCCAGCAAATGTGGCTGATCATGACCATACGAGTCTTTGGTTGTAAATGCTGTACTAGTAAGTCCACAACGTCAGTACTATCTTTACCATTGGCACTAGCATTATGAGTATTACTCAGAGGGAAATAATCGATTTCCACACCAAAGCGTTTTTGAATTTGGACGGCACTAGCGATAATTCCGTGATGTTCGCAGTCCGATAGCAATAGGCGATCGCCTTGTTGCCAATCCACAGACCACAATGCAATATTGCAGCCAATCGTTGTATTTTCAGTGAGGGTAATTGTATTGGCACTCACTTGAAACTCTTGGGCGATCGCTTCTTTAGTAGCTGCATATTCTGACATCATCCAGTCACCTGCGGCATTGGAGAAGCAACCTAATTGTTCAATATGATGAAAGTTTCTGGTAATTGATTCTAATGCAGATTCACATAAAACTCCTTGACCGCCGTAGTTAAAGTAAGTGCGATTTTTAATTTCTAAAGCAGGAAAATGTGATCGATGCATAGATAATGCTTGTTCGCGATCACGTTCTAAAGTATCAGACTCTAAACTTTTAGACAATGCTGCTGAAGAAATCAAACTCAACTCCTACAAACAAATAACTCTTGCTCAGCTACGCTTATTCTACCGTGACTTGCAGCTATAACTTTGAAGTCTCTCTACACAATTAGGGCTTACGCACTGTTTTGATGAGGTGCGGGCTTTGACTGCACCTCATGTTCCTCAAATCAAATAAATTTGTTCGGTTTGCGTAAATCCTTACAGTCTTAATTTTGATTCTGAAAGAGGATACTTCCTTGGTGTGTTGCCATGGAGATCGCAGGGTATTCGATGAACGGGACTGATCGGGATCGAACCGATGACCTAGCGCTTAGGAGGCGCTTGCTCTATCCAACTGAGCCACAGCCCCAACGAATATATTGCAGTTTTTAAATGGGTACTTACTCATTTGACAACCAAGAAACAATCATCATAAGGTTTTTGGTTTTTCATTTTCTGTACGGAAAAATGAAAACTGCAATAATCTAGTAATTTACAGCAATTATATTATAACCATCGTCACCCCAATTGGGTATATAGCGTTTATAGCGGTTTTCATTTTGCCGTAGGCAAAATGAAAACTCAAAACTCTTAATGGGACTGATTTTTTGTTTTCAAATGAGTACACACTCATTTGAAAACCGCTATACAAGTCTGGTGAAGTACAGGTGTGTTTGCCCGACTTTGGCGGGCAAACACACCTATATAACTCGATTGTTTGAAAAACGCTATAAAGCAATCCAGTTGTCAACATCATTGGCTACGGCTTTGCTCAGCCAAACATAAACCTATGGCTGAGCGAAGTCGAAGCCATAGGTTTTTCTAAATTACCAACTGCGTCCATTAACTGATCGTCTTAAACCAGATCCCACTAATTCCCTTTCTTCACCTTGAGGACTAGGTTTAGCATCCTTGACTAGACTTTCCTGTTTATCGGTCTGGTACTTTTGCTCATCACGGAGTAAAACTCCACGAATTGTCCTAACTAGCGATCGCAAGGCTAGCTTAGAGATAACATCACGACCAAGACTTAGAGTTTGAGGTTTACTGAGAATGCGAGTTGCTAGTGGCAAAATCTCATTGGGAGTAATTGCTTTATCTTTTTGGAGGATTGACCATAGTCTGGCGATATATCCTAAACTCGATGGCGGTTCTGTTTTAGTGATTCCTTCTTTAACTTGAGTGTCAACCACAATATCACCAATTAACGAAGTACGCAGTCGCTCAGGTAAACGCTTACTGGCTTCCACTTCAATCCCTTTGACAATTTCATCAATAATGCGATCATGTATGAACTCACTGCGCTCAGACAGTAAGAAATCTATGCCTTTGTCGAGAGTACCATTCAAATTATAGTCAGGATTCGTTTGAGCATTACTCAAGAGATTTTCGAGGCGATTCCAACGGAATTCACCATCGCGGAATAGTAAATCCTTAAGCGCCATACGTAACTCTGGGGCGGGATCGGTAAGTAAGCGGTTGGCAACATAGGGATAGGCGACTGCCAATACCTTGAAATTGCGATCAACACTAAAAGCAATGCCTTCAAGAGTAACTAGTGATCGGATAATTAGTGCATAGTAAGCAGGAACTTGGAAGGGATAGTCATACATGATCTGCGAAAGTTGATCAGTCATGTCTTTAAAATCCATTTGCGTCAAGCTCTGACCTTCAGGCGGATTAAAGACTTCTGATAAAGCAGGTACGATCGCACTAAAATCAATATCCTCGGTTAGGAAGCCTAAGCGCACATAGTCTTTAGAAAGTGCAGCAAAATCACGATTCACCAAATGCACGATCGCTTCAATCAACCCAAATCTCTGCTCTGACGAAACTTCGCTCATCATCCCAAAATCTAAATAGGCAAGTTTACCATCTTCCATTACTAATAGATTTCCAGGATGTGGATCAGCATGAAAATAGCCATAATCGAGTAATTGCCGTAAAGAGCATTGCACTCCAACTTCAATGATATGCCGACTATCAAAGCCAGCTTCTTTCACTTTTTGGACATTAGTTAACTTAATTCCTTCAATCCATTCCATTGTCAGTACTCGCTTGGCGGTATACTGCCAATAGATTTTTGGCACATAGATTCCTTCTAATTCACCATAATATTTAGCAAATTTCTCGGCATTATGTCCCTCAAAGGTATAGTCCATTTCCTCAAAAATGCGACTGGCAAACTCATCAAGAATGGCAGCTAAGTTACTCCGCACAAATTTGAAAGTCTTTCTCAACCATGTGGCAATGCCTCTAAGGATATACATATCAAGGGCAATACCTGCGGCGATATCAGGACGCTGCACTTTGATGGCAACAAGTTCTCCCGTTCGCAATCTCCCCTTGTAGACTTGTCCTAGAGACGCAGCAGCGATCGGGTTTTCGGATATTTCTGCATAGACTTCTGATGGATCAGCCCCTAGAGCCTCGCGGATAAATTGGAAGGCAATATCATTGTCAAAAGCAGGTAATTGGTCTTGCAATTCGGCAAGTTCATCCATAAATATCGGCGGTACGATATCTGGACGTGTTGATAGTGCTTGACCAATCTTGATGAAGGCTGGACCCAATTGAGTTAGGAGTTGACGCGACTCGATTGCCAATTTTCTTAATTTGTCTGCCGATGCTTTAGAATTGAGACGCAATCTGAGAAACAACCAAATTAGTGGCACAAAAATCACTACACAGCGCCACCAGACCCGCAGAGGTTGGTTACGGTAGTAATTGGCGATCGCCTCAATGTCATAACGATCTAACTCAAAGTCTGATTTGGGGTTAGACATAGGATTTTTGTAAACTCACTTATAGACTTGGCTTAGAATTGGCTATAGATTATTTTAACAATTTGTTACACAATCTGGGATCGCTCTTTAGAATTAAGCTCAAAGTAAAAGGCGGCGCATTGCGCCGCCTTTTATATTATTTTTTAGCGCTAAGTGCTGGATTTTTTAGGGCAAGCATAACAATTATTAAAAGCTTGCTTGCAACCCTACTCGATAAGTTAGTCCTGGCTGATAGATCCGATTTGTTTTTTCGTAACTATTGTCAGTCAGATTTTCAAGGTTGAGGGTCAGCGCAAGATTTTTAGATAATGGCGCTTTGGCATTAAAGTCGAGACTTAGATAGGAAGGCGAAAAATCAGTAGTTGTTTGCCCTGCGGCAGCATTGTTAAATAATGCGCGGCGTGAGCCACTGGAATAATTAAAAAATAGATTCGCTTGCCAACCATTAGAATCGTAGCTTACACCCAACTTACCGACAGAATAGGGAACTGTGGCTAACTGCAAACCAACTTCTGATGCTGTTCTGCTGCTAGTGATTTTGGCATCTGTATAGGTGTAGTTGAGGAATGATGAAAACTCAGGGGAGATTTTCCATTTCACCGCAGCTTCAATACCATTGGTATTAACCTGTCCGATGTTTTGCCATTGCCCTGCGATAATTCCTAGGCGATCGCTAAAGCTACTACCGAAGTAAGTAAGCTGAGCCAGCAAAGATTCAGTCACATTGATGTCCAGCCCAGCCGTCCATGCAAAGCCCTTCTCAGGAATGAGATTAGGATTAGGTTGCCAGTTATGCACTGTATCAAATACATAAAGCTGGTCGAGTCCAGGATTACGCTGAAGTACCGCGAAGCTATTGCGAAGAGCAATATCGGGAGTAATATTCCATCTTGTGCCAATAGTAGGATTGAGATAGCTCCCAAAATCATTGGTGAAATTCTGGCGTAGCCCTGCTTCCAATTGGAAATTATTATCGATTTTCCATGTGTTGAGAGCAAAGAGAGCTATCAGGGAGCGATCGCGATTGACAGTACCATTAAAAGCAGGAACTGTACTAAATACATCACCACGCAAAGAGTCATTCTTGATATCAAAACCCCAAGTGAGTTGATTATTTGCTGCAAGTTGCCATTGATGCTCAACGCGACCACTCAAAGCTCTGGAGTCCAAAGCACCATTGCGAAAAGCATTCCCACTAGGATTATAGGTATTGAAGAAATCTTGGTTAAAGGCGATTGTCGTCTTTAAGATCGAGTCATCACCATTACCTAATTTGCTAGTAAGCGTTGCGCCAATATTAAACAAATCATGGTCGAGGCGATCGCGCTGGAAGAATGGAGGGAAACCAAAATAGAGCAGTCCACGCCGACTAGCGGTCTTGTAAGCATCAATGCTCAAAGAATTGCGAGAATCAAAGGGGAAATCAACGCTACCATAAAAGTTATCGATCCTTGTATCGCCATTAAACAGACGACCATCAACAGGATTGCGATTAGCTGCTCCCAAGGGAACAGGGTAGTTATTATCCGTTGAGAAACGCTCATAGCCTAAACGGAAATTGGTATTCCCACTCGTCCCACCATAGCCAACACGATAACGTTGATAGCCATAGGAGCCTAATTCAATGCCAGCAGTTGCTTTAAGCGGTTGAGGCTCTTTCTTAGTAATTAGGTTGACAACGCCACCAAAAGCTTCTGAACCATAGAGAGTAGCACTTGTGCCACCTGTCAATTCTACACTTTCAATTGCATCAACGGGAATACTATTTAAATCAGTTGCGCCATGATAGGTACTGATATTACTACCTATAGAGCGACCGTTAATTTGGAAAATTGTTTGGTTAATCGAAAAGCCACGCAAAAAAGTTCCAGTATGGATATCTGCACCAAAACCATAGTCATTAATTGCGAATCCTGGCAAACTGCGTAAAAGTTCGGCTGCGGTACTAGGATTCCGTTTTTCAATCTCTTCTTTCGGAATAATATAGGCAGGTGCTGAAGTAGGAGCAAATGGAGATTTTTTTCCCGTTACCTCAAGCTGAATTTCATCACTATCAGGATTTTCAGCAATGGCTTCAGGTTTAGGCTTAAATCCTAAATTAGCTTGCTCAGACAATAAATCTGAGCTTACTTGAGATGCTTGAGCTTGCAATTCCCCAACTGTCAAAATATTGATATTTGAGTTAGCCTGATTAATCTCTTTGGGCGTAACTACAGGTTCTGATTTAGCCAGATCAGCAGCACTTAAAATAGCTACAACATAGCTAGAAGCTAAGAGTAGCAACTTCACACAATTCATATTTGCTTCAACTCCTCACAAGTTTGATCACATTGCTTTAGATTTGGAGGACTTACGGAAACCGAACGAATTTAGGTAGTGGTGCAAAGTAATTTTTTTAGTAATTGTGTTGCGGGTGCGAAGCACCCGCAACACAATTACATTGCATGACTACCCGAATTTATTGGCTTTGAGTAAATTAGGTGCAGATGAAGCCCATACCTCATCTACCCACTGCGTAAGTCCTATAGCGGCTTTCAAATGAGTACACACTCATTTGAAAACAAAAAATCAGTCCCAGTAAGAGTTTTGAGTTTTCATTTTGCCGTAGGCAAAATGAAAACCGCTATAATTTGATTAAAGTTAAATCTAAACCAGTGGATTATCTGCTTTCTGAATAGTTAATGTCAAAAGACAGAATGTCAAACTTACCTATTTTTGAGTATTTTTAGACTTATTTAGACATTTACTATGAATAAACTATTTTTTTGCAGCGATCGCCATTTTTATGCCATCAATCTTGCGGATACGATCCATGACGGTGATCGCTTTCCCATGAGCAACATTTTCATCAGCGTTAATTACTACAATATTTTGCTTCTCTTGGAGTATTAGCGATCGCACCTGTGGCTCCAGTTGCTCTAAAGCGATCGGCTGGCGATTGAGAAAGAGATTGCCTTGAGCATCTAAGGAAACGACAATTTTATTCTGAGTTTGAGACTTGGCAGTCGAAGCTTGCGGTAGGCTCACTGGGATACCTTCAGTACGATTGAGTACAAGTGTTGCAGTAATAAAAAAAGTCAAAATTGCAAATACAACATCAATCATTGGAATGATATTGATTTGAAAAGGAGATTCAGGTTCTTCAGGAAGTCGCATAGTTATCCCTTCTGATATCTTTGCTTAAAGTTTGCTCTGGCTCATAGTAATAACGGCGATAGAGAAGCTCTAATTGCCCACCATATTCTTGAATTAAAGCAATTTCCTGTTGATAAAATCCCCGAAATGTATTTGCAAAAATTAAGGTAAAGATAGCAACTACTAATCCCGAGGCGGTTGAGACCAGAGCTTCGCTAATGCCTGCGGTCACATTAGCTGTGCGACTGCCTCCGACATCGCCAAGTGTGAGTGAGGCAAACGAAGTAATCAATCCGAGTACTGTTCCCAGTAATCCTAATAAAGGAGCAAGACTGATTATTGTTTCAAAAGCAGTATTAAATCGCTTGAGAATTGGAACTTCAGCCTGAGCTTCGCTCTCAAGAGCCAGCCTGAATTCTTCGGGATTAGGAGATTCTAATTCAAGAGCAGCTAAAAAAATGCGGGTGATCGGAAATTGTAAATTGTTTTGTAACTTTACTAAGGCAGTGTCGCGATCGCTAGCATAAATTTTTAAAACATCGCGTACCAGACGTTTTTGCTTACGTTTAATCGTTAACCAAAACTTTACACGTTCAGCCGCAAGAGCAACAGCCAAAACTGAGAAAGCCGTCAGTGGATACATAACAATTCCACCAGCAACAAAAACTCGTCCAATATCCATAGAAAATTAAATTAGCGGGTAAAAAGCGTAAAAGATTGAATTTTTGTTTGATTCTTAACCATATCGCTTTTTTATTACTAAAGAAAGTTTGACAGCCTGTCAAACTTTGAGAACTATAAATTATGGTAAAACTGTCAAATTAGATTCTAAAAAGTCCTGCCATTCTGACTGATCTCTACCACTTTGTGAAAGTGTTAAAAGCAACTATGAATGATACTCAGCAAGAACTACGTCAACCGCTTGCAAACTCACACCGCGATCGAGAATGGAAAGCACTTAAAATTTTTATGTCAGTTAGCATTCCTTGTTCAGTTGCTTTACATTTCGTTATCCTCTCGAATCTTCCTCACATTGGTGGACAATTTGATAATTCTAGTCGTGACTCCCAAGAGGGATTACTAGAATTTAAGATTGTAGAAGATACTCAAGACACCAAGCTAGAAGATATCAATCAAATATTTGACCTTCGTCAATCCGAAAATATAGAAGAATCGATCGCCTTTGCCCCAGCCAATAATCTTAGGGATTCATCTACAATTGGCAGCACTGAATCTAATAATACTTCGATTGACTCAGTAAATGGTGCTGGCAATCTTTCACAGATAGATAGTGAGAAGCTCATAGACAGCCAACATCCTGCGGAAGCAGCTAAGGATATTGTTAAAACTACTAGTTCAATTTTGTCTAATTCTCTACCCAATACCTTAAAAATTGATCCCAACAAGCCCAATCTTTTTCAGAGTAAAGGAACTTTAGGCTCTCTAGTACCTAATGGTAATAATAAAAACGCGACAGGGCTTGGCTGGGGTAAAACTGGCGATCGCCATAGTACTTTTGGTAACGGGCGATCATCTAGTAGTACTTTAGGGAAAATTGGTGCGCCTTTAGGACTTCCGACTGGCAATGTCAACTCTACATCTACCAATAACTCCAATAATTCCCCAAATTCTGCTACTCCTGTTAATCCATCCAACAATTCCCCCAATACTAAAGTTCGTTGTCAAAGCTGTGCAAAGCCAGATTACCCTGTTAATGCTAGAGAGCGTGGTTTAGAAGGACAAACAAAAGTAGCTGTTGATGTTGATAGCAATGGAAATGTGATTAATGTGCGATTGCTCAACTCTAGCGGTCATGCTGAATTAGACGAAGCCGCGAAGCAAGCTGCGTGGAATTGGAAGTTTGATCCTTCTCAAAATGGTAAGCAGGCAATCCCCGCCAGCATCAATTTTCAAATCGAGAACTCAGATTATGCCAAACGTAGGCAAGAACAAAGAAAATTAGAGCCAAGGCGAGAGGAAAACATTGCTCCAATTGCTGCACCCATCCAGCCTAACCAAGCATCTCAGAATCAAATTCAACAAGAACCAGTAGCCCCTAAAACTGTTCCTGTGCAACCAACAAATGTTGATATTCCTAAAGCAATTATTCCGCCAACGTCACCAACGTCGCTAACGCCATCAACATCTATACCCGTTGAGCCAATACCTAGGTCACCAATAACTCCTCAAACAACCCCATCGCTTATAGAACCATCGATAACCCCTGCTCCAGTCATACATCCTGAGTCACCTAGCAATCAAGGAAAGCCTTCTCCATCTTCCACTAAAGTCGAGACAAGTAAATAAATAAGTTAGGACTTAAGCAAACCGAACGAATTTATTACGCATTGGGTAGATGTGGTGCGGGTGAAGCCTGCACCACATCTACCCAATGCGTAAGTCCTATAAGTAATGAGATGCTTTACAGTAATTGATTAATCTATTCTTGTAGAGATTATTCGTAGGTTTTGAGGGATCTCCTCAGTTTCTGCATCAAATTCCAATAGAGTTTCACGGGTTGGTAAATATCCTGATTCGCCAAACGAAAGCAACATACGCTGTAAAGCTATCCATATTTCTGACTCAAATTCCCAATCATAGCGAGAGTTAGACCGACCTGCGATCGATCGTAAAGCCCAAAAATAACTATTGCGGACAATTGAGCCTTGTTTATTATACTTTGGCACATCATCACGGTGTATAAATAGAACTTCATTATCGATCTTGGCACGCATCTGAATGATTAGTTTTAAATACTTAGAGAGCGTTTATGGAATTGCTGTTTGTGAGAGCTTACCCCCAAAGTGGTAAGCTCTCACAAATCATTAAGTTTTACCGAGATAAGGCAAAATATAGCCCCTATAGCGGTTTTCATTTTGCCGTAGGCAAAATGAAAACTCAAAACTCTTAATGGGACTGATTTTTTGTTTTCAAATGAGTGTGTACTCATTTGAAAACCGCTATACTTTGCTGAACTAGTATTAGGTTAGGGCAAAGCGCTGTAATATGACTGAATATTAATAAACGTAATTAGTTAGCAATTTCCAGCTATGACAACAGCAAGTAGAAGCAATCGAACTTTCTGGCGTTTTATACTTAATGATACGACAGGCTTTGTCATTAAGCGCTTAGGGCAAGCAGTTGTCGTAATTTTGGGAGTCTCGATTCTTAGTTTCTTTGCAATTACTAAATCACCTGGTAATTGCTTTTCAGAATTGCGGAACAATCCTAGTACCCCCAAAAAAACAATTGAGCTATTGGAGAAGCAACTAAATTACAATAAAAGTGACGCGGAACAATACTTATTATGGTTGCAGAATACACTAAAAGGTAATCTGGGAGTCCGTTGTCAAGGTTTAACGCCTGTCACACCTTTAATTGTAGAACGAGCAGGTAATACATTATTAATGTCTCTTGCCTCATTATTTACTACATGGCTATTAGCAATCCCTCTCGGTATTTATAGCGCCGTTAAACAAAATACATGGAGCGATCGCCTGATTCAAGTATTTAGCTATGCTACACAGGGCTTTCCAAGCTTTGTTTTAGCGATTTTATTACTGATGCTGGCGCAAAATACGGGTTGGTTTCCTGTAGGTGGGATGACTAGCATCAATTTTGCTGATCTTTCTCCCTTTGGTAAGCTCTTAGACATTGCCCATCACATGGTCTTGCCAACTTTGACTCTAACTATTGTTAGCTTTGCAGGCTTGCAGAGGATCATGCGCGGTAGTTTGCTCGATGTATTGCGTCAAGATTATATCAAGACTGCCCGCGCCAAGGGTTTACCAGAAAGTAAAGTAATTTATGTCCATGCCCTGCGTAATGCGATCAACCCTCTTGTGACTCTATTGGGCTTTGAGTTTGGCGGATTACTAGGCGGCGCATTTATTACCGAGTTCTTTTTTAGTTGGCCAGGGCTGGGGAAATTGCTTCTGCAAGCAACTCAAGAAAAGGATACCAACTTAGTGATGGCAGGACTGATGCTCGGCACTTTGATGTTAGTGGTAGGAAATCTAATCGGTGATTTACTACTTAAAGCTGTCGATCCCCGTATTAAGCTTGATGATATGGAATAAAGTTCTGAGGTTGTTCACTTAGTGGGTGACCCATGCTTTTAGATTTTGGATTTTAATTATGCTGACGTGATTTCGGTAATACCATTTGCGCGGTGTGTAGTGCCCCACAAATGGCAAAAAATGGTAAAAATTGCTTAGCAATTTTTACCATTTTTTGCATTCATTAAACTGACATTATACTGAGCTAATTAAAACTACGATATATTAATAAAGCTGTAGCGATTAATTGGTAATGTTTCCTTTATATGATGACAATCCGACTCAAGATACTTCCATTGTTGTCTATCTTCTAATCGTGGTAAATGTACTAATCTTTGGATACCAGTTGAGTTTGTTAAACTTTCAATTTGTTGAATGGATCAGAAATTGGGGTTTGATTCCAAAGGAATTTGTTACGCAACCACTCAAGGAAGCAATCACCTTCATTTCATCACAATTTCTTCATGGCAATATTTTCCATTTAGTTGGAAATATGTGGTTTCTCTATCTATTTGGTAACAATATTGAAGATAAGCTTGGTCATTGGAAATTTTTGTTTTTTTATCTGTTTTGTGGGGCTTGCTCAGGCTTTGCACAAGTCATTACTGCCCCAATGTCGGAGTTACCAATGGTAGGAGCTAGTGGGGCAATATCTGGAGTTATGGGTGCATATTTAGTCAGATTCCCGCGTGCTAAAATTGTGACCTTGTTATGGATTGGATTCTCTTTTATTCCCATTCCCATTCGTGCAGTTGTATTTCTCGGATTATGGATTGCTGGGCAAACTGTATATGCAGCAATCCATAATCCAAATTTACCAGGAGTAGCTTATTTAGCTCATGTCAGTGGATTTATGGTGGGGGCGATCACTGTTCTGATCTACTCAAAGCTTATGAAAAAATAGAGCGAGTGGTGACCTTGAAGTGTTCTCTATTCATTATATTTAAGCCCCCAATCCCAAGATTATAGGGTAGTGAGGCTCCTCCATCACCACCGTCACTACTATAGCGGTTTTCAAATGAGTACACACTCATTTGAAAACAAATAATCAGTCCCATTAAGAGTTTTGAGTTTTCATTTTGTCGTAGGCAAAATGAAAACCGCTATACCATCACCACCACTATTAGATACTGGTGTTAGCAGACTTTTTAAGTCAGCAAATGCATCATTTGGCAAAATTGCTATACTCAAAAGTGCAACGACGAGAGGGAGTTGGACATCATTAAGGCTAAAGCCCTTATTAGGTATATGGTTACGCAGATTACTGAGAAAGCGATCGCCATAGCGACTACGATGAACTGCTTTCTGACTAAAAACTAGCCCAATGATTGCAACAATCGCACACATTGCAATCAAAATACCAACAGGCTTACCACGGGAGAGTCCTACTAAAGTCTTAGCAATACCTAATCCTAACAAGCAAGCGATTAAAACTGCTGGGTAAATCTTGTCAATAAAGGCTTGTTACGGCTTGACCAGAAGATCCCAATTTTGTAGGCGATCGCGAATTGCTTGGGTTGCAGATAAATTTGATTTAGTAATGCTGTCAATGTAGGTATAGGATTGCAGCACCTCTGCGACTGCCTTTTCGATGGGATCGGACAATCTAATCTATCCATTGAGGCTGTCTAAATATATCATACGGAGTTTGGAATCTATGTTGATATAACCTTTCAGAAACAGACTAGCGATCGCAGTATCAAAAACCCGTTTGTTGCCATCAACAAGATAGGCTACTTCATATGCATCGAGAGGATCAGGTGGTTGTATCAGACTATTACTAGGAAGCCGTAAGTAATAGCGAAGACCATAGGCAAAAATAATTAGGACTTACGCATTGGGTAGATGTGGCGCACCACATCTACCCAATGCGTAATAAATTCATTCGGTTTGCGTAAGTCCTAAATTAATAAAATTAGTACATTTGCCAACATTGATTTCATTAACCTAAGCAGCGTAAAGATTCCAACATTCCCTTTGCCTTATTCAAGGTTTCCTGATATTCCTTCTGAGGATCAGAATCGGCAACTACACCAGCACCCGCCTGTACGCTTGCCTTGCCATCCTTGACTACCATTGTGCGAATGGTAATGGCAGTATTCAACTGTCCTTCAAAATCGTAATAGCCATAAGCTCCTGCATAAGTTCCTCGGCGATCGCCTTCTAAATTGTGGATAATCTCCATGGCACGAATCTTCGGCGCACCGCTAACCGTACCCGCAGGGAAACAGGCTTGCAATAAGTCCCAAGCATTTTTTTCAGGACGAATTTCACCGACGACATTACTGACGATATGCATGACATGAGAATAAAGCTCAATGGACATTAGCTCATCGACTTTGACAGTGCCACTTTTGCATACGCGACCTAGATCATTTCTGCCTAAATCTACGAGCATCACATGTTCCGCAACTTCCTTAGGATCAGCAAGTAAATCTTTGGCAAGTTCTGCATCCTCTAAAGAGTTTGCACCTCTAGGTCTTGTACCTGCGATTGGTCGGAGCACAGTCTTGGAAACCCCATTAATTACCTCTGCCTTAACCATAATTTCAGGGCTAGAGCCAATAAGCTGCCAATCTTTAAAGTTAAAGAAGGCCATGTAGGGCGAAGGATTAACTACGCGCAAGGAACGATATAGACTAAATGGCTCGCCTTTAAATTCCGTTGTCAGACGCTGCGAGAGAACAACTTGGAAGATATCACCAGCCTTGATATGTTCCTTACCTAGCTCAACTCCCTTACAGAATTTTTCACGGGTGACATTGCTGGTAAAGTTGACAGGTGGCTGTAAGCGAGGATTTGTCCATTTGATTGCAGTTTTTTGGCGATCTAAAGGCGATCTCAATTTATCCACTAATATCGTCAAGCGATCGCTAGCAGATTTATAGGCTGCTTCGGGAGCATTACCATTACTCAAATCAGCATAAGCGATCGCCCAGATTTTGCGTTTGACCTGATCGAATACCAATAAGCTATCGACCTGCATCCATATACCATCGGGTGTATCTCCCTCCTGACAGGGAAACACAGGTACTTTTGGCTCGATCCAATTAATTAATTCATAGCCCCAATAGCCAAATAGTCCCCCCAGACTCGGCGGCAACTGTGGCAAATGCACAGGATGAATTGGTGCGAGGCAATTACTCAAATGTTGAAAGGGATTACCAATAAATTCTTTGGTTGTGCCATCACGAAATGTTTGTGTTGTGCGATCTCCCCTTGCTTCTAATACCCATAGGGGATCGCAACTCAATAAACTGTAACGTCCAATTCTCTCGCCACCTTCGACTGACTCTAACAAAAAGCTATAGGGTTGACCTTGACAGACTCGATACCAAGCTGACACAGGGGTATCTAGATCTGCAACCAGTTCCATATATACAGGTACAAAGTTGCCCTGCTCAGCAAGCTTAATAAAGTCAGAATACTCAGGGAAAATCATGCGATCAGGATTGCTAAATAATTTGGTTCAACTAATTAAGATCTTATCGTGGTTTTCAGCCCTACTTAACAAAAAACCACAGATATAGAGATTTTCATTTTACCTACGGCAAAATGAAAACTCAAAACTATTACTAGGGTTGACTTTTACTTATCTCTAGGCAAAATCTTGCTCAATTCTATGCTCGTATCAGTAAATATTGGCAAGGCGATTGCTTGATGGGCAAGAACATATTTTCTTTGAGCATAGTTACCTTTCCCTTGAGCATCACGATAAGGTTCGCTATAAGCTTCTAAACGATTATCTACTAGGTTAAATAGCCAGTAGTTCTCAATCCCCGCTTCGGCATAAAGTGCACCTTTGACATCGCGATCATAATTAAGAGAAGAATCAGCAATTTCAATGACTAACAAAATATCATCGGCTATGGGATGTCCTGTGAGATAGTTATCTTCGCGATCGCGCACAATCGTAAAATCTGGCTCAGGTTCACTATCAGGAGGCAAAAAAATTGGATCTTGACATCTCAATACTGCTCGCCCCCTAACCAAGGCTGACAGTTCTGCAATTAAATTACTACAGCAAACTGTGTGCTTAGTACCTTTAGCTGACATTGATACAATTTCTCCTTTAATTAATTCGGTGCGTGGGGAGTCAAACTCGCTTTGCAACATTCCCAAATCACTGAGGCGATGATATTCCGCGATCGTAAACCTTTTAGTTTGAACTAGCATTGATATGCCTCACTTAAGTCATTGTCATTAGCTGATACTTGCTATAGCAATCTTGATTTTATCATGGGCATTAAGTGGCTATAGAATAAGATGCAGTGTAAAGTGCCACATCTCGGCATAATTCAAGAAGCGATCGCTATATACTGAGATTAAAATCAGTTGTTCCTATAGAGTTTAGAAAATGGATATACACGCACTAAGAGAAGATTATAAAAAGGGGGAACTAAGACGCAAAGACCTATATGATGATCCCTTTAAGCAGTTTGAAAAATGGTTTCAGCAAGCCTGTAATGCTGAGTTGCTAGAACCTAATGCCATGACTCTATCAACTGTTAATGCTGATGGTCAACCCTTTATGCGGACAGTATTACTAAAATATTTTGATGAGAAGGGATTAGTATTTTTTACTAACTATGAAAGTCGCAAGGCGCAACAAATTGAGCATAATCACAAGGTTTCTATTCTGTTTACTTGGCTACCTCTACAGCGCCAAGTCCATATCACAGGAACTGCGGAGAAAGTAAGTACCACCGAATCTTGGGAATACTTTAGCTCCCGTCCTCGTGGTAGCCAGTTAGGAGCGTGGACTTCTCAACAAAGCTCTATTATTTCTTCACGACAACTTCTACTGATGCAATTTGAACAGATCAAACAGAAATTTATGGATGGCGAAATTCCCTTACCTGATTTCTGGGGAGGATATCGCGTAGTTCCGAATAGCTTTGAATTTTGGCAAGGATGCACCAATCGCTTGCACGATCGCTTCTTATATACTTTACAAGAAGATCAAACTTGGGATATTCACAGGCTAGCTCCATAAAGCATCGCACCAATTAGCCCCACTTCAGGATTTAGCACAATGTGAATGGGAATATCATCTAATACAGAACTAACTCTCCCCTTACCCTTGAGAATCCTCAGAAATGAGCCTTCCTGAAGTAAGGGTAATATTTTTGGGGCAATGCCACCTGCAATGTATAGACCGCCATTAGGAATTAACTTTAATGCAAAATTCCCAACCTCAGTAGCATAGGCTTCCTCAAACATTTGCATTGTCTTTGTAGCAAGGTAATCACAATGAGGATCGCTATTGATTCTGTAATTAGCTAAGGCGGCATTAGCGATCGCGGCGGCGGCTCCCGACTCCACATCTCCATTTTCCCATTGACGCACTTTTTCGGCAATTTCTAGAGATTCAGTTGCAGCTTGGCGATCGCGCAAAAATTGATAAATTGCTACAATCCCCATTCCTGAAACTACCCGTTCTACAGATACGCGATCGTGACGTTTTTGCAAATACTTTAATAACTCAATTTCTAGCTCATTCCTCGGTGCAAAATCCGTATGTCCTCCCTCTGTAGCATAAACCTGATAATGATCGCCATTCCATCCTAAATATGCCTCACCCAATCCTGTTCCTGCACCAATTACCCCTATTGGCGCTCGTTCTAACACATTCCCGTCTTGTAAAGTATACAAGTCATGAGGTTGCAATCCTAAAACCCCATAACCAACCGCTACAAAATCATTAATCAAGCTGACCTTGGGAATATTAAATTCCATAGCAAGGCGATCGCTATCAAACGCCCAACCTAAATTTGTCAATTGTGATCGACGATCACGCACAGGTCCAGCAATGCCCAAACAAGCCACCGATAAAGTTGGCAAATCACCTAAATGCTGGTTTGCCTGAGCAAGAAATTCACATAAAACATCGGAGAAACTAGCATAGTTAGTGCTAGCAAAACGTTGCTCATATAGCGATCGCCATGCTGTCCCCTCAGGTTCTGCTAGACGCAAAAGTGTCTTAGTGCCACCAATATCACCCGCCAAAACTATTGTCATGATCTTGATATCGCTATTACTTATTGGTCTCAAATGTATCAAGCGCGTATCTTGCGGCAGTTACCACTTGAGGATGGGGATCTTTAACGAGATAGTTTAAAGCGGACAAACTCTTATCACATTTGAGATGACCTAGAGCCTCAGCTAAACGTTGTCTAGTTAACCAATCATCGGATTGGGCAAACTTTAAGATCTTATCTACACAACGTAAATCGCCGACCTCTCCCAAAGCCGAGATCGCCGCTTGATGCAACATCGTTTCTTCACTGTCCAAGGCTTGCATTAGGGCATCGTAAGCACGGATATCACCTAAATTCCCTAAAGAGACTGCCGCACTAAACCGCACAAGCCATTCCGTATCTTCATAGAAAGCTCTGAGTAATGGTTCAACCGCACGATTGTCTTGTAAATAGCCCAAGGCTCCCGCCGCATCGGCACGAATCCCATAATCATCCTCTGTTTCAAGAATTTTTGATAATACAGGAAAACAATCTTCTGTATGCTTTAGTCCTAGTGCAAATATAGCCATTGAGCGAATTTGCAAGTTATCGTCATCAATTACTTTTAAGATTAAAGGCACAGCATCCTCAGGAGATAAATCGCGGAGAGATACTAAAGCACGGAGGCGATCACGAGAATTTTCGCTCTCTAATTGCTGGGCGATATTTTTTAAATTTAAGTTCTGATTAGTAGAGGTCATAAAAACAAGTATAAAAAGTATTTTGACTGTTAATTTAAATGAATTTTAGGAAATGCCCCAACTGGATGACTAAACATCAAATGATTGTATGCTAGGATACTAATGATGTTATACATATGTAGGTAACTTATCAGTATCCGTTACTATGAAAGAGTAATTTGAACAAATCTACTCCCATAGGTTGACCTGATATTTAATCAGATGTCGGTCTTACATCATTCCAACGGAATACATACGAAAAGCATCAACCCAAAAATTTACTCTCGTGAGGAGTGGAAAATGAAAAAAGTATCTTTGAATTTGGCTGGTAGCCTTGGCTTGCTAAGTGTTATTGGCGCAGTAGCCGCAAGTCCAACATTTGCTGAAACTACAGCTGTTTCGCAAATTAACCAAGCCATGAGCAATGATCCCGTTGCTCAAAACGTAACTTCTGTATCTCAGCTTAGCGATGTCAAGCCTACTGATTGGGCTTTTACTGCGTTGCAATCCTTGGTAGAGCGCTACGGTTGTATCGCTGGCTATCCTGATCGCACTTTCCGTGGTAAGCAAGCAACTAGCCGCTATGAGTTTGCTGCTGGTTTAAATGCTTGTTTAGACAAAATTAACGAAATTATTTCCGCAGGTCTGGCTGACAAGGTTAGCAAAGAAGACCTCGCCACTTTGCAAAAGCTTCAAGAAGAGTTTGCAGCTGAACTAGCAACCCTTCGCGGTCGTGTCGATGCTCTTGATGCCAAAGTCACCAAACTTGAAGCTCAACAGTTCTCCACGACCACCAAGCTGACTGGTGAAGCAATTATGGCTGTCACTGGTGCAAGTGGTAATGCAGTTGCTCCTACAAGTACTAATGTTTTTGTGACTAGCCGTGTTCGTCTCAACCTCAACACTAGCTTTACAGGTAGCGACTTGTTACTCACAAGACTAGAAGTTGGTAATGGGGCAGGTGGTAATATTCCTGGAACATTTGGTGCTTTGTCAGGTGCTCAAGCTAACACTGGTACAACTGTTGGTGGTCCTAACTCTAGTAACATTGGATTCGCAACATATGGTCAAGATTATGCTAACTTAGCTTCTACATTTACCCTTGCCAAACTTCGCTATGACTTTAATGTTGGCGATCAACTTCGTGTATCTTTAGGGCCTGTCCTCCATGCTTACGATCATATTGACGTAAACTCCTATGCCAATAACGAAGCTTACGACTTTAGTTCTACTTTCTTCATCAATAATCCTCTCCACATTTTAGTCAATGGACAAACTGGTGGAGCAGGCGCTGCATTTGATTGGAATATCGCCAAGAGCGCTTTCAGTCTCCGTGGGCTTTATCTAGCTGCGTATGGTAATACTCCAGCCGCAAGTAATGGCATTAACCGTGGTTTATTTGGTGACACTTATCAAGCAACTGCTGAACTAGAGTTTGCACCTAAAAATTCTGAGGGTGAAAAGCCTTTCGCAATTAAGTTGCTTTACACCAATGGTGCAGTAAACAACACCAATATTAATACTGGTGGTGTAAACGTTGAGTGGAAGTTTGCTAAGGGTGCAGCGTTATTTGGTCGCTATGGATTTGGTAGCCTAGATAATCGTGGTCTTGCTATCAATTCAGTAAACACATTTACCAACGGATTTACCAATGCCAATAATCTAGCAGCAACTAGCTTAAGTCCTCAAACTTGGATGTTTGGCTTTGCTTTCCCAGACCTATTTAAGGAAGGTGCTTTGGCAGGTATTGCTGTTGGTCAGCCTTTCATTGAAAGCAATGTTGGCAACGCAACTCAAACCAACTTGGAATTGTTCTATAACTTCCCAGTATCGAACAATATTCGTATTACTCCTGACATTCAGTTTATCTTTAATCCTAACAACGTATCTGGAAGCACCATTTTCGTTGGTACTTTGAGAACTGTATTCTCGTTCTAATCTAAAAAGGGACGCAAAGTGTCCCTTTTTAATTTATAGGGGTAGTGCATATCACTACCCCTATTTTCATTTGATTATCTGATCCCAATTAGAGTCTTTGCCATTGGGAAATAAGTTGCCCATACTTTGGGATCAGGACGACTTACCCACTCATTTCGCGAAACAATCAGTTGCAAAATAATAGCGGCTTGATCTTGGTATGGGTCTTGAGCAGTCACTTTTACAGATACATCAGATACAAGGATTTCACGATCAAAGGCGCGTTGGGCAGCCGATCGCGCAAGTATCTCAGCCTTACGAGTCATCACCTCGAAACCTTCATCTTGATTAACGAGCATCCGAATATCGACCTCACGCCTTTCAGCCACAGCACTGCTAGCGATCGCCATCGTTGACAAAGTGGCGATCGCAGAAACCAGCAACTGGTTAGTAACTCGATGCAAGTGCTTTAACATAGGAAAAATCGGAGAAACATGCGAGTTGTTTTTCATAGTTATCTTCGCCAGAAACTCACAAAAGAGTTTAAAGAAAAATCGCCAAGATATTAGCAAAAAATTGGGAAAGATGTGTGCTATTGTCTGCTAACAAATTTGGCTTTAAAGTTTAGCTCATTAAGGAGGTCATCTAGGGGGCGTTATGTCAAAAGTTCTGATTAGTAACTTGATCGATGAAATTAATACTTTGCTGAGCCGTCCTGTAGGATCAGTATCTAGAAAGGCAACTTCAGATACAATTCATCTAAGGGATCAGCTCAAGCAATTGCGATCGCATCTTGAGGGTCTAAACGATGACTCACAGCTAGAGAACTTAGACAAACAATGCCAAGCATTGTTCACACGCCTGCAAAATAGCCATATAGATATTGATAGCCCCACATCTAACCCTCAATCGACTAGAACAGATAAACTAGAGATATCACCAGCCCTATTAGTCAGCCCAGTAGTTAGCAACTCATTTGGTGCTGAATCTGACTTGATACAGGAGACTAGCACAATGACGGATGGTACGCCTGAATCCAATTCATTTGTCAGTGATCGCATGATTGCCGCACTCCAGCAAGCAATTCAACAGACATTACAGCAGGTAGTCAAAGAATCTGTGCAGATGTCTGTGCAGCAAGTTGTTAGCCAAACTTTTGCTGTAGAACGCGCCCTCATGGTGGGTGAAATTTCGGCAAGTATAAATAAACTAGTGGAATCGCATCAGCGATCGCAAATAAGTCAGGAATTAATAACCTTAAATCAGCAAAAGCAAAAGTTAAGCGCAGAAATTTTGCAGTTAGAATCTGATCGGGCAGCTTGGATGCAAAAGTTTCAAGAATTTCAAGCATCACAGCAGGAATCATTAGATCATTCTTTGCGATCGGTAAAGACCTACTTACAAGATCAAATTCGCGATCAAATTACCGATACAGTCCAACAAACCGTAACAGGAACAGTTAACCAAACCGTAGCCCAAACCATTCAAGAAACTCTACAGGATAATTTAGGTAGCTTACCCTCTGCTGCAAAACCAGACCTTGATTCCCAGCGCGAACAAGAATTTGCCAATAAAGTACAAGAACAAACTGATCGCTTTTTACTGCATCTAGATCAAATGTTTAGCTCTACCTTTCGATCGCTAGAGCAGGATATCCAAGAATATCAAAACTCCATCGAATCCAAACTTGGTCACATTGAGACTTTAGAGCAAAAAGGTGAAGCATTAATTAATGCCTTAGTTGATCGGATTAACCAACAGCGAGAAAATCCAGTTGAGCAGATTATAACAAAGACCGTATTGCCTGAATTACCAGATGATATTCCATCCCAGTACCTAGAAACTGCTGTCGAAGATGTTGATGAAAATCTGATTAATGCCTTGCTAGCTGGTAATGAGTTTGGAGAACCAATTGTTGAGCCAGTTGAAGCTCAAATTGTTGAAGTATCTCCTCTGGATATAGTTCTTTCTCAAGACGAAGCATCTCATGAAGATATTCATCCTGAAATTAGCAATATAGAACCTAATGCTTCTATATTGACACAAGAAACTGCCACTGAAAACGAGATAGCAATTGATAAAAGCATTAATATTCCCGATGACAGTGATTCAGATATCAAGGAAATCGAGGTTATTTTAGGTGCATCCTCCGATGCTTTATTCGAGGTTCCAGAAACCAATCAAATATCTGAATCTAAATTTTTCGATGATGCTGCTCTAGAAATCAATCCCGACTTTGATGTGGAAGCTGAGACCCAATTTGCAGAATTTAATCAACTGGACAATAGGGAAATAACAATTGATGAAATTGATTTGCAAGCATTAAATAGATCATCATTAGCTAGTGAATTGGAACAAGAAATTGATCAACCTGCTGAACTTTCGCAATGGCTAGATGAGTCCAGCGATCGCTCTAGTTCGGTGACAAACATCACCGAAGTTTCTGCTGATCAGGATTTATTATCTTGGCTAGGCGATGATGCTCTTGACATGGCAAAATTGGCAACTCAGCCATCTATGGCTACCAATCCTATCGCAGACTTGACAATCCTAAACAATAGCGCAGTCTCATCTCTAGATAGTCAAGGTATCCCCCATGAGATTCCAGAACTTGACATGCTAAATCAGAGTTTCAGCAATGAACCTGATCAGTTTTTGCAGAACCCCTTCAGTGACCAAGTATCTGACTCCGAAGAATCTTTAATATTATTAACTAGTAAAACTGCCAGAAAGGTTGATTTTCCTGAATGGGAGAATTCCTTATTTAATGAGCTAAGTTCGGATCTAGAGCGTCTTAATGCAGATTTAGGTGCTGATCCAACTGTTAAAAATAGTATAGATCAATTTATTCGGAATACTCCGTATTCAGTAACGAACTTGGATGCTGACAAGTCAAATGCATATCGCACAATTATTGAAGTCTCTGCTAAAACATCTCTATCACACACACAGCATTCATTAACTGACATGTCGGACACTCCTGACATACCAAACACCTTTGATAATCCCGATGATTTATTTGCTTCTAAAGCCTTAAGCAACAATCTCGAGGATCTGCCATTTAACCAACTCAGTGAGAAGACAGAAATTGTTGTTGAAAATGAATTGCAGTCATCTCCTTTTGGTAATGACTCTAGCGAAATTCCTGAGATTTTTGAGGATTCTGAAACTCTATTTTCTGAGACCTCGGAAGAAAACCCATCTCAAGTAGAAAAAATCTCTGCAAATGATAAAGACATTGATGCCATTTTTGCTGACATAATTGCCGAAACTGCTGCAAAGTACGCTCCACTACATCCATTTAAGTCCAATGACGAGCTTGACACCTTGTTTCAGGAAGTTGGACAGATCAGTCAACCTGAATCATCAGATAATTTTCAAACTGAGAATGATGTTGCTAAGGGAACCCAAGGATTTGGGAATGGCAATGGAGATGAATTGGATGAAAGTGGAGTTGATAGGATTTTATTTGGCTTCGATCCTACTGCTGAAATAGAAGATATATTTATTAATCAATTTGAGCGCTCAGATATCGCATCTAGCACTAAGCCTCCTATCAATAAAGATGATGCAATTATTAAAAAGCTAAATGAAACTGATACGGTCACGCAAAAGCAACAGGATGATGATTATGTTGGGATAGATGTTGTTCCTGTCTCCATGCAGGGAGCATTCGGCTTTGCTGAGACTATTGAGCCTGTTGAAGAACTCAATACAATTTTGCAAAGTTTTGCGGGGACAAAAACCTCTGATTTTATGGCTTCTTCGGAAGAAACTAACTTTGCAGTAATCGAAGATATACCAACAGTTTTAGAAAACCCAACTGGTAATTTGACCCTAGATGATGAGTGGAGCGCTGCCTTAGAGGCTTTGGAAGCAAAGTTAAACCAACCGATCACGCATGAGCGTAGTTCTGCGGTTGGAGAACTATCCGCCGATGAGTTTTTTGCATCTCTCGAAAATAACAAGCTCAACTTATTTGCCAATGCGAGTGATACATCTCCGTTATATCCTGACTGGGAGTCAACATCATCTAAAGGAGTAAGTTTAGAAGATTTAGTCATTGATATTGGGCGAGAATCAGATGACTTATTACTCAATGAGTTTGCGGATACACAAGATCAGGTCAGTGAAAATGATTGGGAAAGTCTCCTTCACGATTTAAATACTGTTAATTTTCGGGAGCCTTTGCTAGATGATCGCCGCGAACAGTTGGGACTATCATTAGTAGCACCGATTATGGATAGCCTTGACAATGTTTTAGATATTGATTCATTAGTCTTAGAATCCCGCAGTGCGGCTCTAGTCCCCCCACCAGAAGAAAAAGAAATCTATAGCCTAGATGATACTTGGATTCTTGGGATAGATTTTGGTAGCACTGCGCTGCGTACTAGCTTACTGAATGCCAATACAGGGAGGGTTTATACTATATGTTTAGATGATGGAGATGAGCTTCCCTGTCGGCTAGTCTGGACTGAAGATCATAGTCTGGATGATCCGATAACCAAAGATATTCGGGTGCTTCCTAAGAAATCTCAGATATCGGATTTAGAGAATGGGGAAGTGGCAATTGCCCATTTTAAGCAGTTCTTGAAATTAGGATTACCCTATCGTGGAGTCAGTACTTGGCAGCCGATTATTCAATGGGCAGATCATCATCAGACAAATTTACGTTGGTTGATTGCTGCTCTCAAGAATCTGATTGAACAAACTCAAAACCGAGCTAATCATCCTAAACTCCCTGATCTTGGCTTGATTTTATTAAAGCTCAGGGGTGTGGTATTTGGTTATCCTGCAAATTGGTCAGATACTTATGTACTCAATGTCCGCGAAGCAATTCTTAAATCAGGACTAGTTGCACAAGCAGAGCAGGTAATGGCTGTCGATCAGGCGATCGCACCAGTCCTAGCTTTAATCCATGAGCAGAAAATTGCCCAAGAAATTACGCTCCTCATTGATGCAGGGGCTGTGACAACCAGTTTATGTTTAATCAAAGGCAGTCCAGATCGCAAAACTAGCGATCGCTCCAAATTCCATATCCGCAGTCTAGACTATGCAGGTAATAGCCTGAGCCAAGATATTATCGTGCAGTTGTTCTATCCCCACTGGCAATTAATCACTAATCCCAATCGACATCTTTGCAAATTTGATCATCTCACTTTGCCAGAAGTCGGCACAGATTACCCACAGCAAAGGATTGCTCTACAACAGTACTTATTAACTTCTCATGTGGGTCAGCAGATGCTGGAACTAGCTGATCGGGTTAAAGCTGCCTTCGGGCAAGATCTTAGTGTTGATAGTTGGCATGAGGATTTGCTGGGGCAACCGATTGTTGTATTTCGCCGTGAATTGGAAAATTTGATTTTGCAACCATTCATCCAACGACTTAATCGTGAACTCAACGCAATTATTAGCAACGCAGGTATTTTAGGCGAAGATGTGCGTCAAGTGTTGCTCCTTGGTAATACCATGCAGAGTCCCTCGCTATCCCGTTGGTTATCCCAAAAACTGCCTAATGCCCAGATCGATTACTTGGGGGTATCGATTGTTGCTAATGGTTTAGCCGTAGCTCCACTCTATGCCAATTTACTAGATGTGGCGCGTCAGCAATATTCCGATTATTTCCTACTACAAGAGATTTGCCGACTCAACCTTACCCAGTCAATCAATCCTAACCAATTGCTGAAGCAGTTGCAAATGCGGGGTGTCAATATTAAAGCTTGCCGCGATCGCATTCTCAGCATTTTGCAGGGTGATTTGCCAGCAGGAATTTTCCCTTGGCAAGAGCCTGAGCATGGAGCTGTGTTAGAAGATCCAACCCTTAGCAGTGAGCTGTTCTCAGGTAGATTGTTTGAGCTAGAAACCGATGGGACTTATGAACCGAATGTAACTAAGTTCCAACAGTTACGGGTCTATTTGCAAGCGATTATTGGCAATATGAGTCAAACTCTCAATGAGCCATTAGTATTTCCTGAAGTTAAAATCTAAAAAAGTGGTTGCTACTACCCACTTTTTTACTGAGGATTAGTTTGGCTGGGAATCATCACGATCGCCCAATAGGGAACCTGATCGGGATTAACTTCAGCGATCGGCTTAATAACTTGATTTGGTAAAGTAGCACGTTCGATATACAAAGCCCGTTCAAAGAGATTTAATTCTTGCAAAATCGTTTTGATTTTGGCGAAATGTCTACCTAGTTTAATAATTACGGCTGCATCGACAACAGCGAGGCGATCACGCAAAATTTCCGCTTCCAAAGTCGCAGGCATAATGCTCAAAACATCATTACGGAAAGTGAGCGGCGCACCCAGCATGGCGGCACTAGCAAACGTAGAAGATATTCCAGGGATGACCTCAGTATGAAAGCGATCGGCAAGCCTTTTGAAAATATACATAAAGGAACCGTAAAGCATGGGATCACCCTCACAAAGCACAGCAACATCACGCCCCGCCTCTAAATGCTCAGCAATTTTCTCTGCGCCAATGTCGTAATAGGGTTGTGAAGATCTTTCGACGCTAAAAGGAAGCGGCATCGGCACTTCAATCTGGTCAGGACGGATGAAATCAGCAACGATCGCCCTTGCAAAAACCTTACCGCTTTCCATAGTCGGATAGGCAATTACGGGAACTGAGGTTAAAATGCGATGTGCTTTGATCGTCAATAGCTCTGGATCGCCTGGTCCAATTCCCAGTCCATATAAATTTCCTTTTGATTTTATGTCGATTATATTTTCCATTAAATTTTTCTTAGTAATCTGAAAATTAATGTAGGCGGAGCAAGGCGCTGTCTAAATTAATTTTGGGGTTTATAGCTCATTCATCATCGCTAAGGCATTCAATGCAGCGGCGCACATCGCACTTCCCCCACGCCGACCGTGAATGGTCAAAAAAGGGATACCATGATTATTTTCCGCTAAAGCTGCTTTTGACTCAATTGCACCGACAAAACCAACGGGGAATCCTAGTATAACGGCTGGCTTGGGCAAACCTTCATCAAGCAGTTCTAAAATGCGAAATAATGCTGTGGGTGCATTACCAATTGCCACAACCGATCCTTCAATATGCGATCGCCACAGTTCCAACGCCGCCGCCGATCTCGTATTACCAATTTGCATAGCAAGTTCGGGAACTTCAGGTTCATTAAGAGTGCAAATTACGGCATTATTGGCTGGTAAACGTTTCCGTGTCACACCATTTGCCACCATCTGCGCGTCACAAAGGATCTTCGCCCCATTTTTCAGGGCTGCTCTCCCAATTTTAACCACATCCTCAGAATAGGCAAGGTCATGAACAATATCAGTCATCCCACAGGAATGAATGAGGCGCACTGCAACCACTTCCAAATCTTGTGGCAAGATTGCTAAATTTGCCTCAGCGCGAATCGTCGCAAAGGATTTTCGATAGATTTCATTACCATCACGAATATAGTCAAGCATGGCTAATCAATTCCCTTAATTCTTGCAAATTGCATTGATTCACAAATTCACGAAAACTCTGTTCAGGATTTTGGCGTTGGTATTGATAGATATTGAGTAGACGTTCCATTAATTGCGATAGTTCATGAGCTGTATATTCTGAATATAGTTCTCTCCCAAAGTTAATTTCGCCATTACCGACATAAATTTTGTAAGTTTCAGAAGTTTGTCCTACGATCGCAATATCGCTTGCATGGTGCTGAGCGCAGGATTTATCACAACCAGAAAAATGCAAATTAATTGGCAAATCAAGTTGCATATATTTTTCCAAGTGTGAGGCGATCTCCTTAGCATCAGCTTGCGTATCCGTAAAAGCGGACTTGCATCCTTTATAACCCGAACAAGCTGCGATCGCTGCATAGGGATGATGAGGATCAATAAATAACCCTAAATTCTCAATCTCCTGTGTTACCTGATCAAGATTCACTTCTGCAATATCTGTAATCAACAGATTTTGCCAAGGTGTTAACCGCAAAGCCCCACCACCATATCGTTTACCAAGATTAGCTAATCCTACGAGTTGCTGCGAAGTTAACCTCCCTAATGGAATAACGACACCAATATAGAAAAGTCCTGATTGTTTTTGTGCATGAATTCCTAAATGCTCATAACCCACAAACACTCTTGTTTCCTTCTCCCTTAATTGGAGAGAGGCTAGGGGTGAGTGTATTAATGCGTAACTTAGTTTCTCTGCAACTAGCTCCAAATACTTTCCAACACCCCAATCATGAAGTAATTCCCTTAATCTGGGAGGACGCGATCGCAAATGAGTTTTCTGCTCTAGCTTTTGCTCTGTATATTGCCGATAAATTTCTGTTAGAGACGCAAGAACTTCTATAACTTGGTTTGGAGAAACTAACACACCAACTGGTGCTGGAGCCTCACCGCGATCGCCTAAACCTAGATGCAAATCAAAATAAATCTCGCCATTAATTTCAACAGCTACTAAACAAATATCATTGGGGCGATCGCTAACCCTAATCGCTTCACCACCATCAAAACAAATGCTAAATTTGTTAGAAAGAATCACCAATTCGGGATGATCTAATAAATAGAGTTCCCAAGCTTTAACCAATGGAATTATATTGATTTTGGCTTGGGTATCAATCCCTGCGCTAGGACTCGCCATCATATTCCGCAAACCGTCGATACTTTGGGTACTAGAGGCAAGTCCATAGTCTTGGAAATCTAGCAGCGCCGCTTCAGGTAAAGCCTGACTGGTGCGGATTTGTAGATTCGCTCGATTAGTAATTTGGATTTTACCATTACCGAATTGATTAACAACCCGCACTAGAACTTCGCATTGTGTAGAAGTAATTAATCCCGCAGGTAAACGGATACGCGAAAGAATGCCATCTTGAACAGTGGCAGCATTAAAGAGACTGGGACAAATAGCTGTAGTTGTTTGCAATTGAGAAAATTCCAAAAAAATAATCACATTGAGAAGGCACATTGCACCTTCTCAATGTCTATAAACTTAGTGCCGATTCAATGGTTGATCGCTCTAGCCCTTGACCGATAAATACTAAGCGCGTTTGGCGAGTTTCATCACTAGCCCACAGGCGATCATAGGATGTCTCGATGCGATCGCCTACGCCTTGTAACACCATTCGCATCGGCTTATTCGGGACATTGACAAAGCCCTTAATCCGATAGATTTCCTGATCAGCGACTAACTGTTTTAGCGATATGAGTAACTGAGTTGGCTCAAAGGCGCGATCGCTAATGACATGAACCGAATTAATATCATCATCATGTTCATGCTCTTCTTCACTGTCGTGATGACTTGGACGTGCATCGAGATTGTCCTCAACCGCCGCATTAAATCCCAACAAAATCTCCGAACTAACTTTGCCCTCATCACAGGCGACAATCTTCACACCATAACGCAATTCTTGTTTTAGCCAATTCTGAACCTTCACTTGGTTCTCATCACTGACTAGATCGGTCTTGGTCAATAGCACCAAATCCGCACAGGCTAACTGATCCTCAAATAGTTCTTCTATGGGAGTTTCGTGATCAAGATTGGGATCTTCTTGACGTTGAGCATTAAGGGCATCCAGATCGCTCACTAAGCGACCATTTGCCAATGCATCGCAGTCCACCACCGCAACCACACCATCAACTGTTGCCCCATTGCGGATTTCTTGCCAACGGAAGGCTTGGACTAGAGGCTTAGGTAATGCCAATCCTGAAGTCTCAATGAGAATGCAATCAAGGCGATCGCGCCTTTTTAGAAGCTCCTGCATCGTTGGCAAAAACTCCTCTTGCACAGTACAACAAAGGCAGCCATTGGTTAATTCCACAATATTGGGCGTAACTTCTGTGCCATCTTCATCGCAAACACGACAAGAACGGAGCAAATCACCATCAATGCCGATCTCGCCAAATTCATTCACTAGTACGGCAATGCGCCGACCTTGGTTATTTTGTAACTGTTCCCGAATGAGTGTAGTTTTACCACTACCCAAAAAACCAGTAATCACAGTTACAGGTATTTTTGCTGCCATAATTCTCTCTGAAAAATTTTAAAAGCCGATATTGCAAAAATTACAAAGTTAGGGGCAATTCATGAATTGCCCCTAACTTTGAACAATGATTTAACCCTTAGGCATGGGGAGAATCAAAGAAGAAAGATTTGATGCGAAAAATGCAGCACCAATTCCGCAAATTACTAAACCTGCTGATTTGAGGCTAGGTGATACTTGAGAAAAATCACCCTTAAGGACTTTCTGACCAACAAAGAAAGCAGCACTCGAAATCACCAATTGAATCGTGGTAAAGCCCACTAAATAAGCCACTAAAGCAGTAGTTTGTGCGCCAAAAATTGCTTCCCCATAAGCATAACCATGAAATAGTCCTGCTACTGCCGACAGGGTGACCATGACTAATAGGTTGGGACTATTCTTCATTGCCATCAAAATCCCAAATAGCAAAATCGATGCTGAAACAATGAGTTCAACTACTGGCAGAGATACACCTAACAAGTGAATTCCCGTGCCAAGCATTGCCGACAAAACAAAGGATAAAGGAATAAAAATGCCTTGAGGTTTAAGCGCCGCAAACAAACCGACAGCAACAATAAAGGCAAGGTGATCAACACCAATCACTGGGTGTGCCAAGCCTGACATAAATCCTTCAAAAAAGTTGCTGGGCATTCCGCCGTCCATGGGGTGGTGTGCTGATGCGGGGCTAGCAAATACTAATAAACTAAAGGCAAAGGCGATCGCTAGAGATTTTGATTGAACTGAAGCGAAAATCTTAGGTAAATTCATATTCTGTAACTCGCAGATATGGGCAAATTCAACTAGTTCTAGCGGGCATCCTGACTTTGGTAATAGCAATATTGTTTTCCTTCGGAAAACGATATTACTGAGGTATCCTTTACAGTTGCGGTACAGCGTTGGACTTTCACCAAACTTTCCCCATTTTGGAATTAAGCAAATACAAACGATCTACTTAATTTCACTTTTTAACGGCTGATCCCCGTTAAAACTAGAACAACTTTATGACTCTACAATAATTCGCATACTTTATGAGTAAATCTTCACAGATTTACAAAGTTGTAGATTGGGGAATTAGGCTTTTTGCTCGATCATTGAACATAATATGCCAATTATTTTTGAGATTTCTTTAATGGAATAATCGTCCAAATCAATGTAAAGAGCATTACCCTCTAGCTTAAGGAACTTCCAGATATTCCCTGAAGTAACAACACCATAAATCCTTGCTAGGTTCGTTCCTTCTTGTTCATTAAATATCCGTGAGGCTATCATTTCGGCGGCGCATTGTCCCAAACCGCTCATGATGTTTTCATTTTTGGCTTCAACTACTGTAATTACAGGGGTATTTAAAAATAGCTGTTCAGGAGATTGGCTAATAATAAAATCACAAAATCCAGTTAAATCACGTTCTTTATCAATATTCAATTCAATCCCAGAGAAAAAACTAATTTCCTTATTAAATATTTTTCTGATTTCAATTAGTACGGGTGCAATAATTAGTTCAGAACGTGCTTTTTCAGTGTTGACAGCAATTGCTAGGGAAACGTTATCTAATAGCGTCTGTTTTAAATGCTCACCAATTTCATGAGGAGAAATACTAGAAAATAGATCTATCCTTTCTAGTATTTCAACACCAAAATCTTTTTGGACTTTTTTGATCGTAAAATTACTGTATGGCATTTCTGTTTTGATAGCTCATTATAGATAGATCAGTTCTTTCTCTATTTTAGTGCATAGGATCATTAGATATCAGACTCTAGTGCTCCCTCAATCACGAATAAGATATCAATGAATACTCAAAAATGGCTAAAAATTATTGGTATTGGGGAAGATGGTTTAGGGGCAATAAGCCTAGTCGCTCGATCGCTAATAGATCATGCTGAAGTTTTCGTGGGTAGTGATCGCCATTTAGCAATGTTGCCAGAATTTCTAGAAGATCAGCGATCGCGCATAGTTTGGGCTTCACCCATTGAGTCAACCATCCAGCAAATTATTAATTTGCGTGGTAAATCGGTATGTGTTTTAGCCAGTGGTGATCCGCTTTGGTTTGGGATTGGGACAACTTTATTAAGGAGAATTCCCATGGAGGAAATGGTAATTATTCCTTCACCTTCTACTTTTAGCTTGATTTGTGCACGATTAGGATGGTCATTGCATGAAGTGGAAACCCTGAGTCTATGCGGTCGTCCCGTTTCTTTGTTACAGTCTTATATCTATCCAAAAGCGAAACTGCTAATTCTGAGTTCAGGGAAAGAAACGCCGCAGATTGTGGCTAAGATTTTGTGCGATCGCCATTTCGGCAATAGCAAAATTACGGTTTTAGAACATCTTAATGGCACTAAAGAGCGCATTATTTCTACTGTTGCTAATCAGTTCGAGAACTTTCCTGAATTTGCTGATCTCAATGCGATCACCGTGGAATGCATTCCTAATCCTAAAGCAAAAATTCTATCGCGGATGGTAGGGCTGCCCGATGATGCTTTTCATCATGACGGACAGTTAACTAAGCGAGAGGTCAGAGCAATTACCCTATCGACCCTTGCCCCCAATGCAGGAGAATTACTCTGGGATGTTGGGGCTGGTTGCGGTTCCATTGGCATTGAATGGATGCGAAGTCATCCCCGTTGTCAAGCTATCGCCATTGAAAAATCGCGTACCCATTTCATCGCGGAAAATGCGATCGTCCTTGGTACTCCTAATCTCAAAATTATCGAAGGTAAAGCGCCTGATGTTTTGCAAGGTCTACCTACACCTAATGCGATCTTTATCGGTGGTGGGGTGACTGTTCCAAATTTATTTGAGACATGCTGGGAAAATTTGCGATCGCAGGGGCGCTTAGTTGCTAACGTCATCACCATTGAAGGCGAGCAAAAACTATTTCAATGGCAACAAAAATATGGCGGTATACTTACGCAAATTTCGATCTGTCGTGCTGAAGCGATCGGCTCTTTTCTAGGCTGGAAACCAATGCGACCGCTTACACAATGGCATGTGATCAAGCCATAGGAAAATGTAAATAACTGTGCACTTTGTTAACTGTGCACTTTGTTAAGTATAGACCTATTTATTAAGAGATTCCCTAAAGTTATCGAACTGAAATTTTATTTAGTCAGCAGTTACGCTCTAAAGAATTTACAGGATTTTGAGAGTTCTATAGGTTTATTTCCCCGCCTTTGGCGGGGAAATAAACCTGTACTTCACCAGACTGGCAAATACTATAAATAATGAAATAATGCGAAGCCAGTATTTAAGAAAAAAATCTTATTTTGTAGCCAAATCTTAACGCAAAATTTTTTTAGCTCACTAAACTTAACCTCAACTTTAACTGTCCTTAACCTTTGGTTGACGGATGCAGTTTAGTATCAAATTTGTCGAGATTTAAATGCTCAGTCAACTGTAACAGATATAATCGCAGTAAGATTTCTATGATGTCCAAAAAGAATATCAATCGTAGTGTTGTAACTTTTGTAGCAAGCGTTACACTAGCCGCAACACTTGCATCCTGTAGCGGAAGCGACACCAAACCTAGTACTCCTACTAGTGCAACTAGCCCCGCAACTACAACCACAACTGCTGCTAAAGAAACTGCTAAACCTACTTCCAGCTTATCTGGCAACATCACTATTGATGGTTCTAGCACAGTTGCACCGATCACCAAAGCAGTTGCCGAAGACTTTGCGAAATCAAATCCTAGCGTTAAAGTTCCTGTTGGTACAAGCGGTACTGGTGGTGGATTTAAGAAATTCTGTTCTGGAGATATCGACATTTCTAACGCATCTCGTCCAATTAAGAAGAAAGAAGCTGAAGATTGTCAAAAGGCTGGTGTAGAGTTTATTGAACTACCTATTGCTATTGATGGATTGACTGTAGTTGTCAACAAAGAAAATACTTGGGCTAAGTGTTTGACAATTCCCGAACTCAAGAAGATGTGGGAACCTGACGCAGAAGGCAAGATTACCTCTTGGGATCAAATTCGTCCTGAGTTTCCCAAGGAAACAATTGCTCTCTTTGGTGCTGGCGCTGACTCAGGAACCTTTGACTACTTTACTGAAGCTGTGAACGGTAAATCTAAAGTAATTCGTAAGGACTATCAGCCCAGCGAAGATGACAACATTACTGTGAAGGGTGTCCAAGGCGGTAAAGGTGCGGTTGGATTCTTTGGAGTTTCTTACTTTGAAGAAAATGCTAAGAAGCTAAATGCTGTTGAAATCGATGGTGGTAAGGGTTGTGTATCTCCAACTGCTGAAAATATTAACTCTGGTAAGTATAATCCACTGTCTCGTCCACTGTTTATTTATGTCAGCAAGAAAGCGCTCGCACGTCCTGAAGTCAAGGCTTTTATTGAGTTTTACTTGAACAAGGATGCAAAGCTTGTCAAAGAAGTAGGCTACGTTCCTCTCCCTGGTGATGCTCTAACCAAGGTAAAAGAGCGCTTCACCAAAGCTGCTGTCGGTTCAACCTTTATTGATGCTCCTGCAGGGGTTCCTGTAGCTGAATTGTTGTCTAAAGACCTGAAGTAGTCTTTTAGATAAATTAGCCCTTCTCTCTACATTCTAGGTTGGTGATTAGAAACTCTTATCTCTAACTCAGAATTTATAACTAGACGAGAGGGGCTTTAATTGTTGGTAGTCATGCTATGTAATAGTGTTGCGGGTGCGAAGCGCCCGCAACACTATTACTAAAAAAATTACTTTGCAACACTACCTAATTGTTTATTTGTATGGTTAGGAAACTTTAAATGTCAAATCCTGTGAATAATCCTGAACCAGATTCACCAGATTCATTAGATATCTATCAACGCGCAGATCGTAATATTCGCGAAAGTGCAATTGGTTATGCGTTACTTTTGTGTACTTTTATTTCTGTACTAACAACTCTAGCGATCGTTTATGTACTTGCCTCAGAAACCGTTAGTTTTTTTGGTAAAGCAAGTATTGGCGAATTTCTATTTGGTAAAACCTTAGAAAACGGTAGTTATAGCTGTAGCTGGACACCACAGTTTGCCGAGAAAAGTTTTTGTGTATGGCCAACAGTTAACGGCACATTGATTGTGGCTCTAATTGCTATGTTGGTAGCAACTCCTCTGGGACTAGCAACCGCCGTTTATCTTTCAGAATACGCCCCACCAAGATTAGGTAAGTTTTTGCGCCCAGTAATTGAGTTGCTAGCGGGTGTTCCCACTGTTGTGTATGGATACTTTGCACTGACATTTATTACCCCAATCCTTGGCAAATTAATTCCTGGGCTGCAAGGTTTTAACGCTCTTAGTGCGGGTTTAATCATGGGTGTGATGATTGTTCCTACAATCGGATCGATTAGTACTGATGCAATGATTGCAGTACCAAGGTCTTTACGTGAAGCCGCCTATGGACTTGGCTCTACCAAAAAGGAAGTCACGACCAATATTGTTTTTCCTGCTGCGTTGTCAGGTATTTGTGCTGCGATTATCTTGGGCATATCTCGTGCTGTCGGAGAAACAATGATTGTAGCGATCGCTGCAGGACAAAGACCAATTCTCACACTAGATCCTAGACAAACCGTTGGCACGATGACTGCTTACATAGCTCAAGTCGCCAAAGGCGATTCGCGAGTTGGCAGTGTGGAATATGAGGCTCTTTTTGCAGTTGGCATGACCCTATTTCTGATCACCCTCCTGCTCAACATTATCAGTAAGCAAATTAGCAAACGATTCCAAGAAACCTATGAGTAACAGCTCAGATATATTAGAAACGATTGAAGGACAGCCTATTGAGTCAAGATTTGAACCTAAGCTCAAATCAAGGCAGCTATGGGGAAAAATATTTGCCGCTTTCTGTATTTTTGCCACCTCCCTTGGACTAATTGTTCTTGCTTTTTTAATTTATAAGGTAGTGCAGGATGGCTCTAGCCGACTCAATTGGGATTTATTCCAATTATATCCATCTCGCCGCCCATCAGAGTCTGGATACAGGGCTGCAATTCTTGGCTCTATAGCGATGCTTTCCTATGTATTGTTACTAGTAGTTCCGCTTGGAGTTTGCTCCGCAATTTACTTAGAAGAATATGCAAAAAAAAATTGGTTTACAGATTTAATTGAACTAAATATTTACAACTTAGCTGGTATTCCATCAATTATCTATGGACTATTAGGCTTAGGGTTATTTGTACGCGGTATGTATGGTGGTCGGGCTGTATTAGTGACAGGGATTTTGACAATTACATTACTCATTTTACCGCCAGTCATCGTCATCTCTAGAGAAGCGATTCGCGCTGTTCCTCAATCTATTCGCCAGGCATCCTACGGAGTTGGGGCAACTAAGTGGCAGACAATTCGCCATCATGTTTTACCTGCGGCATTACCAGGCATTTTGACGGCGGTGATTATATCTACTTCTAGAGGTATCGGTGAGACTGCACCGATTGTTGTTCTTGGCGCTGGTACTGTTCTATTCGATCCTAAGGGTTCCCCCATAAACTTTGGAGCTTTGTTCAGTGGTAAGATAGGAGATGTATTTACAGATACATTATGGTCAAACGATAATTTCTTCTCAGTTCTGCCTTACCAAATCTATGAATGGGTGGGTGACCCTAAGGCAGAATTTCAGGTACTAGCTTCGGCTGGGATCGTGGTGCTTTTAATTTTGGTTTTAGGTATGAATTTGATCGCAATCTTTCTACGCAGTCGTGCAAATTAACTCAGAGTATTTAATGAAAGATAAATCTAACGAATTTGGTTTTTTACAATGAACTTAAGCAACAGCATTTCCGAAAATCAGGCAATTTTAAAGGTTGAAGACGTTAATGTTTTTTATAGTTCCAACTCACCAGCAGTAGCAGGTGTTAACTTAGAAATTGCCAAAAATCAAATTACCGCATTTATTGGACCTTCAGGATGTGGTAAGAGTACGATCCTGAGATGTTTTAATCGTCTCAATGATTTGATTGAGGGTGCAAAAGTTAGGGGGAAAATAACCTTTAATGGTCATAACCTTTACGATCCTAAAATCGATCCCGTAGCAGTTCGTCGTCATATTGGGATGGTATTCCAACGTCCTAATCCTTTTCCAAAGTCTATTTATGAAAATATTGCCTTCGGTCCTCGAATTAATGGATTTAAGGGTTCTAAGAACGATATGGCTGATTTGGTCGAAAAATCTTTGCGATCAGCCGCAATTTGGGATGAGGTAAAGGACCAACTAAATCAGAGTGGTTTAGCTCTTTCTGGTGGACAGCAGCAACGTCTATGTATTGCTAGAGCAATCGCCGTCGAGCCACAGGTAATCTTAATGGATGAGCCTTGCTCGGCTCTTGATCCAATCTCAACCCTTCGCATTGAAGAATTGATGCAAGAGCTAAAGCAGAAGTATACTCTGGTAATTGTGACTCACAACATGCAGCAAGCTTCGCGATCTGCAGATATGACTGCGTTCTTTAATACTGAACTCAGCGAAACTGGTAAGCGCACTGGTAAATTGGTGGAGATCGATCGCACATCCGTAATTTTTAGCAGTCCTAAGCAAGTTGCTACTGAAGAGTATATTAGCGGTAGGTTCGGTTAGGGTTTTGCAATTTCATAAAGATCAAATTTTTGGGTACGGCAAAGCTAAACCTAGAAAATTGATCCTCATTTAGACTCAGAAAAGGGCGCAAAGCGTCCTTTTCTTTTTGGCTTTTTAGGAAATGTTTCTGCAAAAATGTTAGTTTTTTGTAGAGCTATGTATCTTATCAGCGACAAATACCAATGGAGCCAGTTAGATCTCTGACTAAAAAAAGTAGCAGTGTTGTTACACCCTTGCTAGAACTGCGTGGGATTCATAAGAGCTTTGGACAAAACCCTATCCTTAAAGGTTTTGATCTGACAGTACATTCTGGAGAGGCGATCGCGATTATTGGTCCTTCTGGTACAGGTAAATCAACAATTTTGCGGGTAATTTGTGGCTTGTTGACTGCTGATTCAGGTGAAGTATATGTCAATGGCAACCTTGTGGAGTCTGAAGAAGATATTCAAGAAGGTAGCTATGGTCTCAACATTGGCATGGTATTTCAAAGTGCAGCGTTATTTGACTCACTGACAGTGGCTGAAAATGTGGGCTTTTCCCTATTTGAGCATTCACGATTATCCCGCCGTGAAATTTATCGACTGGTTGAACAAAAATTAGCTTTAGTGGGACTAGAAAATATTAGCAATCGCTACCCTAGTCAGCTATCAGGTGGGATGCGTAAGCGAGTCAGCTTTGCCCGAGCCATAATGGATGACCCCACGACAAAAACGCAAGCTAAAAAAATCCTACTCTATGACGAACCAACTGCAGGGCTTGATCCTATCGCTTCGACAATCATCGAGGACTTAATGCGATCGCTTAGGGATCAACAGGTCTGTGATAGCTATATTGTGGTGACTCACCAAGACAGTACAATCCGTCGTACCGCTGATCGCCTGATGGTTTTATATCGCGGATCGGTGCGCTATGCAGGAAACGTGAGTACAATTGATACGGCAGACAACCCGTATGTTAGACAATTCTTTAGTGGCAGTACTGAAGGACCAATTCAACTTTTGACTAAGGAGGTATAAGACTCGTGCAGCGAAAAACATTACGAGACGGTGCGCTTGGCTTATTTATCATCGGTGGAGTGGTTGCTCTTGGCGGTGCATTGTTATGGTTGCGCGGGCAGCAACTGAATAGTTCTAAGTTTACATTTACGATCAAATTACCTGATGCTAGTGGGTTAAATACTGGCTCCGTCGTGAGGTTTCGTGGTGTCGAAATCGGTCGAGTTACCGCCTTGACTGCTCAAACCGATAGTGTTGATATACTGGTGACCGTGGAAAATTCCAAATTAATTATTCCAAAACTGTCTGTCGCTGAGACTAATCAGAGTGGTTTTTTAGGCAATACCAATATTGACATTTTTCCACCGAAGGATAAGGTGACACTGGATCCAAACCTCAATCCCCTAGCCAAGGAATGCAACAATGATCTGATTGTTTGTCAGGGTGGACAGATTGAAGGATCTAGGGGCGTGAGTTTTACCTTACTTCTCAAGGATATGAGTGCGACCCTTCGCAAAATCAATGACCAAGGTCTAATCGATAACCTCAATGACACGTTAAATTCGGCAAAAGTGACGGCAAAAAGTATCCAAAAATTAACTGATTCAGCTAACCGTGTTGTTGGAACATTTGAAAACCAGATTGTGAAGTTTGGAGATACGGCTGATGCGATTAGTGGTGCGGCGAATAAGGTGGGTAGTGTCGCCAACAGTGCTCAAGATTTAATTGAGGTCAATCGCGAGAAATTAGCGCAAACTCTAGATGGAATTGCGGCAGCTTCACGAGAAGCGCGATCACTCTTGGCTAGTGCGAAACCTCTTCTCAATGACGGTAAACTGATTGCAAATTTGCAAAAACTTGCAGACAATGCGGCAGAAACATCGGCAAACCTACGAAAGGTTACAGGAGAATTGAGCGATCCAGCAACCATTGCTTCCCTGCGAGAAACTCTCGACTCAGCGAGGGCAACCTTTGCCAATGCAAAGAAGATTACGGCAGATTTAGATGAACTCACAGGCGATCCCCAACTGCGGAACAATATTCGTAATTTGATTAATGGATTAGGTGGTTTGCTATCGACGGCTCCTAATCTGGATAATTTGCCGACACCAAGCAATTCGCGTCCTAGTGAAACTGCAACGGAGAAATTACCAACTAACATCGAAGTTGCGCGTAGTAAGTTGATTAAGTCAGCTATCGATGATCGGGAAAGGCGCGAAAAGTCTTTAGAGCAGGAAAAGGTCAAAATCAATAGCCCTACCCCCATGACAACCATTAGTAAAACGACTAAATCAGAATCTAGCACATCTACAGAAGCTTCTAGTTTTATTAATAGCTCAAGCGATCAATGAACTTAACACCTATTCAAATCTGGCTAATTATTGGCATGTCTCTATGTGCGATCGAGTTGCTAGTGCCATTGCCAACTTTTTTGATTGCTGGAGCGATGGGAGTGGCTGCTTTATGCGTGGCAGTTATTGCATTAATTCTTCCCCTGCCTGCCCTACAAATATTCGCATGGATGGTGATCTCAGGGCTATTAGTGATGTTGTCACGACGCTTTATTCCTAGGGATTCTCATCAACTACAAGAGGCACGAGAAGGTATTACGCTTACAGCAATTCCTGCAGGGGAAACTGGACGAGTCCGATATGAGGGAGTGTCATGGAAAGCGAGGTGTGATGATTCCAGAATTGAGATCACTGCCCAGCAAAAAGTAATTGTTTTACGCAGAGAAGGTACAACACTAGTTGTTGTACCTGAAAATTGGCTGCAATAGCCTAGAAATAGTCAGAAAATGTCGTTAAAAACTATATGGTTATATTCAGATAAAAGATCACAAATATTAAAAAAAAATAACTTTAAATAATTTTAAAATTCCTAAATCACAAGTTTTCCACAGGGTTTTCCACAGATATTGAGGCTTTTTCCACAGATTACTAGGAGTTTTCCACAAGTGATTTTATTGACGGTGATGTCTTTGCCTTGCTGGTTAAGGATTCATTAATATGAGAATGAAATCACTTGGGAAAACTTTTTGAAACTTGAGTCAAATGAAGAAATGTAAATAAATACAGGTTAAAGTACTGATCCTTTCAAATTTGATTCGTTTGTTTGTCATTAGTATTGCTCTCTTCGTTACGTTGACAAGATCTGCTAGTTGAACGCACAATTAAGTCCCGACCTCTAAAAAATGGTTGCATCATTTCTATAGAACTTGTTTAAAAGTTGAGGTTTCAGCATGAATACAACTGTCAGCATCCTTGCCGAAATTCCTGAAGAACTGCACGAAACTCTCAAAAATTATCTAGAATCCCACCCTGATTGGGATCAGGATCGCGTATTTGCTGCTGCTTTGTCATTGTTCCTACTGCAAAATGGAGGTAGCGATCGCCTTAGTGGTTCATCCCATAGCTATCGCAGCACCGCCAAAGTCTATTTGAATGCCTTATTTCATTACTCAGTTTAGTTCAATCTCCTCCACTATGACTTCTGCCCAAACCACCGAAGTTAATCAATCCTTAGATGTTCTTGTCGTTGGGGCAGGAATTTCTGGTTTAGCGATCGCCCATGAACTCGCGATTGCCAAAAATTACCGTGTTTTAGTTGCAGAAGCTCAAGATCGCGTGGGTGGCGCAATCACCAGTAACCGTAATGATGAAGGCTATCTCTGGGAAGAGGGACCCAATAGCTTTCAGCCATCACCAGAGTTATTGCGTCTAGCCGTACAGGTAGGGCTCAAGGAAGAATTGGTACTTGCTGACGGTAAGTTGCCGCGATTTATATTTCTCAATGGCAAGTTAAATGCACTGCCGATGAGTCCACCTAGCGCGATCGCCTCCAAAATCCTTACTTGGGGCGGCAAGATTCGACTAGCTCTGGGTGCATTAGGTTTTGCGCGTCCTGCCATGAGTGGAGAAGAATCTGTTGACCAGTTTTTTTCGCGACTCTTAGGTAAGCAAGCAGTGGAGCGCTTAGTTGCACCTTTTATCTCTGGAGTCTATGCGGGTGATCCCAAACGTCTCAGTGCTAGAGCCGCTTTTTCTAAAATTTTCCGTCTTGAGAATGACTATGGTGGTTTGATCGCAGGAGCTATCCTGACGGCAAAAGATCGCAAATCCCAAAAGCTGAACGATCTGAATATTCCCAAGGTGAAGTCTGGCGAACTAGGTTCATTCCGCCAAGGCATTAAAATGCTGCCCGAAGCGATCGCAACCAGACTCAGAGATCAAGGTACGGCTGTCAAACAACAATGGACTTTGCGATCGATAGAAAAGCAATGCGAAATCTATGTTTCTCAGTTTGATACGCCTACGGGTACAGAAACAATCACATCGCGATCTGTAGTTTTGACTACTCCTGCCTATGTGAGCGCCAAGTTATTGCAGAGCTATTTACCTGCTGCAAGCCAAGCACTGAGCGAGATTTTCTATCCGACCGTGGCATGTGCCGTACTTGCCTATCCCAAAAGTGAATTTGCTTATGACATGAAGGGATTCGGTAATCTCATCCCCCGCACGCAAGGTGTAAGAACTCTTGGAACAATTTGGTCATCCAGTCTATTTGCAGGGCGGGCTCCTGAGGGTTGGCAATTATTGCTGAACTTTATTGGTGGTACTCTTGATCCAGATTTAGCAAATCTTTCGGAAGCGAAGATCGTTCAAGCAGTACATCAAGATCTCAAAAAAACCCTGCTACGTCCTGATAGCAAAGTCGAACCCAAGGTGATCGCTGTACATGTGTGGGACAAAGCAATTCCTCAATATGAAATCGGACATTTAGAGCGTCTTGCCACTATCGAAACTGAATTGCAAAAGTCGCAGGGTTTGTATGTCAGCGCGAATTTTATTGGTGGTGTTGCGCTTGGTGATTGCATTAAGCGTAGCCTCCAAGAAGCAAATAAAATCACAGCATTTTTGAAGTAAATGGGAATTGCTTAAAACCTGCTTTATCCATTTTAGGACTTACGCATTGGGTAGATGTGGTGCGGGCAAAGCCCGCACCACATCTACCTCAAGCCTAATAAATTCGTTCGGTTTGCGTAAGTCCTACATTTAAATTAAGGTTGTTCCAAAAAGTTAATAGACTTGCTACAAGTTAGCAAGTCTATTTAAAGTGAGTTCGGGATAATTTGAAACGGGCTTTGAGAGAGGATTTGCATAGCAAACCCTCTCTCAAAGCCCAAAAGTAAAAGCCTTGCTTAGCAAGGCTTTTACTTTTGGGCTTTTAAAATTTGCCAGCTTAACCCGAACTGACGTTAGTTTAGGCTGTTACTACGCGAATTACTCTTTCAGATCGCACGAGGTCACTTTCGCCTGCAAATATTGAGCGTCCTTGACTATTGGGCAACTCTAGGGGAATAGCACCTAATGGCATTTGCACGGTGCGTAAGCCAAGGTCATGATCTTGACCGATCAGGAATGTTACGGGTAAATCTAATCGTGGATTGGCGATCGCTGCCATACTGACTAATTTATCGGTACGCGATGGAAATTTGAAACATTGAGCACCAATCGCTCCGCGCACGGCAGCCCTGATATTGGTGGCGGCAATACGCTTAGCGAAACCTTCGGCAGTGATGAGGATAAGTTCTGAACTTGGATATTTAGTAAGATCTAATATGGATACACCGATCTGGGTTTCTGTACTGCCTAAACGTAAAGCGATATTGCCTGCGGCGGCGCGTCCGACCGTGGGAATTTGGGTTTCATCGGCTTTGAATCGGAGGATGCGACCTGCGGAAGTGGCGATCGCTAATTCCTGATCTAAACTCACCACATCAGCCCAGAATAGAGCATCATCTTCTTTAAATTTGACGGCAATTAAACCACGAGCAGTCATATCAGCAAATTCCGCAAGAGGTGATCGCTTGATTTTGCCTTGACTGGATAGGAGAACCAGCCCTTCTGTTGATTCAGGATTTTTTTCCCAGACAAATTGCGAAACAAGACTCTCGCTGCTATCTGGTAACAGCGTAATTAGTGGTGTGCCTCTGCCTTTACCTTTGACGGTGGGAACGTTGGCTAGAGCTAGGGGGAAGGCTTTGCCCGAATTGGTTAATACCACCATTTCGCGATCGCTACGAGTGTCATAGGAAGCGATCGTTACATCATCGTGCAAATCCAGCAATTGAGGAGCTTTGCCATTTTCAAAACTCTTGATATAGCCCTTATATGTAAGTTGCACCGTGATATCTTGTGGCTCGGCAATAGGAATATTTAGCTCCGTAGATAGGGAGATAAGCGGAACTTCAATGGGTTGAGATTGTTTGGTATTAGTGGCACGATATTTTTTCTCTGGAGCTTTCTCGATAACTCGTCCAACTTGTTCAGTCTCTATGGTTTGCTGAATAGAGCGATCACCTTTTTTGCCTTTGGGCTTAGGCGGTTCACTAATTTCAGCAGTAACCTCAATATCAACAGCATTTTGCGTCGCATTTTGATGATTTTCTAATAGTTGCCATGCTAAATGGGTTCTGCGCGGATCGCTATGGCGTTTTTTATGATCGCGTAATTCTTTTTTGAGGAATTTCATTAACTCACGGCGATCACTGAGCAATTTTTCTAACTTGGCAATCTGTTGTTGCAATGCATCTAAGTCTTCGCGGATCTTTTGTTGCTCAATGGCAGTGATACGGCGCAAAGGCATCGAGAGAATTGCTTCTGCTTGGGTTTCAGAAAGGGTAAATTCCGTTTGCAGATCGGTTTTGGCAAGGTTGCTATTATTGGCAAATCGGAGAATTCTAATTAGTCGATCAAGATCTTGCAGAACTAGTACTAACCCTTCCAGTAAATGGGATTTTTCCTGCGCCTTCTTGAGTTCATAACGGAAGCGCTTCGATAAAGTCTCTTCTCGAAATCCCAGAAACTCTTGCAATAACTCCCGCAAAGTCATCTGCTTGGGTTGAGAACCTTTCAACGCCAGCAAAATGACACCAAAATTAGATTGCAAGGCAGTTTGGCGATAAAGTTGATCGATAACTACGGCGGGAACAACATCCTTTTTCAGTTCAATGACAACGCGCATTCCTCGGCGATCGCTTTCATCGCGAATATCAGAAATACCCTCAATTTTATTGTTATTCACCAATTCAGCAATTTTCTCGATCCAAGCCGATTTATTCACTTGGTAGGGCAACTCGGTGACGATAATCGCTTGTTTTTGGCGCTTGCCTGTGCCTTTGCCACCTAACTGTTCCACGGAAGCAACTCCGCGAATAGTCACACTTCCTTTACCTGTTAGATATGCCTCGCGCACACCCTCCACATTCATAATGATTCCACCTGTGGGAAAGTCGGGCGCAGGAATCAGTTTGAGCAAATCATCGTCAGGTAAATTGGGATTGTCGATCAGAGCGATCGCGCCATCAATAACTTCACTCAAATTATGGGGTGGAATATTTGTTGCCATGCCCACAGCGATCCCCGTAGCGCCGTTAAGCAATAGCATTGGCAATTGAGCTGGCAATACAGCAGGTTCCTGTTCGGAGCCATCAAAGTTATCGACAAAATCAACAACTTCTTCCTCAATTTCCCCTAGTAGCGCTTCGTTGCCAATTGAGGCTAGACGACATTCGGTATAACGCATCGCCGCCGCAGGGTCATTGTCCACCGAGCCGAAGTTGCCATGTCCCGCTAGCAAGGGATAACGACTAGAGAAGTCTTGCACTAAACGTACAAGGGCATCGTAAACCGATTGATCACCGTGGGGATGATATTTACCTAAGACATCTCCCACTACACGGGCACATTTCCGAAAAGGGCGATCAGGCAAGAGTCCTAACTCATGCATTGCGTAGATAATGCGACGATGCACAGGTTTGAGTCCATCACGGGCATCAGGCAAAGCGCGACCAACGATTACGCTCATGGCGTACTCAAGGTAAGATCGCTGCATTTCCGTATGTAATGAAGTCGAGATGATATTCCCCCCATCTGACTGCGACCAAAAATCTAGCTGTTGCTGCCCTTGCTTTGCCATAAAATCTACGAATGCTGTACATGAAAACCACGATAACAAAAACAATGTAACAGCAAAATCAAGCAATAGGGGTTTATAAAGGCATTAAGTAGCTAGACATAAGTAAACTAAAAACTGAGGGATTGTTGAGCCCGCTTAGCGGGCTCAACAATCCCTCGGTTTGGGTTTTAATTAAGTTGGGCTGCTTAATATACTTGACATACCATGACTTCTGCCCAGTTTTTTGCAATTATTTTTTCTGTGGTTGTCAGTGTGATCGCTATAGCGATCCTCATTTATCCATTATGGGTAAAATGGCAACGCGATCGCCTTATGGCAAAGCCTGTGCCTAGACATTGGTTAAATATTATTGAGAGCAATTTGGCTATTTATCACAGTCTGGAGATTCACCAGCAAAAGCAACTCCAAGGTTATGTTCAGGTGTTTCTCAAGGAAAAGCAATTCATCGGCTGTATGGGTTTGCAAGTCACTGAGGAGATGCGCGTTACTATTGCGGCGATCGCCTGTTTGTTACTATTTGGCGATCGCAAAACCTATTTCCCAAATCTGCGTTCTATTCTGATTTATCCTCATGCCTATATTGTCAATGAGATAGTCATGAGCGATCACTATATTGTCGAAGAAAGACTTGTCGCAAGGTTGGGAGAGTCATGGACGCAGGATCAAATCATTCTCTCATGGGAACAGATTCAACAGGATTTACATAATTGGCAAGATGGGCATAACGTCATCCTGCACGAATTTGCTCATCAACTCGATCAAGAGGATGGACGTGCGGAAGGCGTGCCGATTTTGCCAAGGACACTAGATTATGCATTGTGGGCAAAGGTAATGACTACAGATTATCTGCAACTATGCGATCAAGTGGAACGTCAGCACAAGACAATAATTGATAGTTACGGCGCAACCAATCCTGCGGAGTTTTTCGCGGTCGTCACCGAAACCTTCTTTGAGAAGCCGAAACAGCTATATCAACATCATTCTTCTCTTTACGAACTCCTCCAAAGATACTATCAACTTGATCCTCGACAATGGTAATAGTCCTAACCACAGCCCCGCAATAAAGTACAAGCTGAAATCTTGGTAGTCATGCAATGTAATTGTGTTGCGGGCGCGAAGCGCCCGCAACACAATTACTGATGTTACGTGGAACAAATATCACCCTCACCCCCCTGCCCCCTCTCCCAACAAGGGAGAGGGGGAGCTAGACTAATTTCTTGTTCCCCTCTCCCTTAATGGGAGAGGGGCTAGGGGTGAGGGTCTTAGAAACTTCC
>JADBWH010000150.1 GCA_020404105.1 Pseudanabaena sp. M53BS1SP1A06MG
ACATGATTTTTAACTGATCTGAATTGTTAATATAGGGCGCTAAATCAAGGGAAAATTTCTGAATCATATTCTGTACATGAGATAATCCTGACTGCTGCCACTTTAATTGGGCTGAAACAATGCTATCTAAGGTCTGTAGCAAAGGTAAGGCAACGATTGGCTTAAATGCTAATAAATCTAATGGTTCCCAAAATGATTTCGGATTCTTTTGCTCACTTAGACTATAAAAGGCTTCATGAATGCTTGACTGAATAATAGCCCGTGCTTGCTCTGTTGTCAGGAAATTATCATGAATAGCTTGTTCAATAATCTTTATCTCCCAAGCTTCGGAATTAGGATTGGCATATTCAAGTAATTCTTGAGCATTTACATTTGGCGCATACTGCCGGATCGCTCTTGCCAATCTGCGAGTACGATGTTTCCCTCCCGTCGCATATACCAAACGTCCTAGGTAAAAATATATATTCCAAGCATGATCATCCTCTTGGTCTTCAGTTGCCAGCAATTTACCAGTATCCTGTGGAAACAGCATATACAACTGTCTTAAATCTTCAATAAATTTAGATTGCGAGTCAATTAATGTATCCACTGGATCGGTTTTGGTAAGTGTTAAGTAGTTGACTGACTGGCGAATCTTACCAAAAAGCTGGCAAGATACCCATACTACAGATTTTTAGTTTTGCAAATCAGACATCTCATCTGACGTGGCTTTCAAATACTTTAGTTAGTCAATGAGGTTAAGTAGAATGTATAATAAGACACTTTTATACTAAATGATATTAGGACTTACGCAATATCCCTATAACAAACGTAATAAATTATGGATCAAAAGCTTAAAACCGTTAAAAAAGGTTGATTACAGACGTTATTGAGTCCGCTTTAGCTGACTTTAGCTTTGCACCAATAACTTGAGTTCTTGGCGCAAAGCTAAAGTCCTATAGTTCTTGTAAGCCAGTCACACAAGCTCCATATTTTCAGCTAATTGGGGACATCGGTTTAATTTCTCCATTAATTAACTCTAGGCGATCACCATCACTAAAAACACCAACTTCATGCATGAGGTGATATTGCTGCGTGGTGAATTTGAATTTTGGGGTTAATTCTGGGGCGATCTCGATTTGATCGAGCAGTTGCACCTTAGTGATAAAAGTTGCTCTCCTTTTGGACATGAAATCATCTTAGGCGGGTTCGATACGATAAGATCTTGCTTAATAGCCAAAATTTTGTCTCACATTAATCATGACCGCAAGTACAACACTCAAATTTTCCCCTGCTGAAATTAAGGCTGAGGGCTTAACCCTTGAAGAATATCAGATGATTTGCAATCGCCTTGGGCGTGAACCTAACAAAGCTGAATTGGGGATGTTTGGGGTGATGTGGTCAGAGCATTGCTGTTATAAAAACTCGCGACCTTTGCTCAAGCAATTTCCGACTACAGGCGATCGCATTTTGGTAGGACCAGGGGAAAATGCAGGCGTGGTTAAGATTACCGATGATATTGCTATCAGTTTCAAGATTGAAAGCCATAACCGTCCTTCGGCGGTGGAGCCTTATCAAGGTGCAGCGACAGGCGTGGGCGGTATTTTGCGTGATATCTTTACAATGGGAGCGCGTCCTGTCGCGATTTTGAACTCATTACGCTTTGGCGAACTTTCCGACCCTTGGGTGCGGAGTCGCGTGAATGGCATTGTGAATGGGATTGCAGGTTATGGCAACTGTATTGGCGTTCCCACTGTGGGTGGTGAGGTTTATTTTGATAAGGCGTATAACCGTAATCCGTTAGTCAATGCGATGGCGATCGGGATTATGGAAACGAAGGAAATCGTCAAATCAGGAGCTTCTGGGATTGGGAATCCTGTAGTTTATGTAGGTTCCACTACTGGGCGCGATGGTATGAAAGGCGCGAGTTTTGCCAGTGCGGAACTTTCTGATAAATCTGAACAAAGCCGTCCTGCGGTTCAAGTGGGTGATCCCTTTTTAGAAAAGTCCCTAGTGGAAGCTTGTTTGGAAGCCTTTAAAACTGGTGCAGTGGTGGCGGCTCAGGATATGGGCGCGGCAGGTTTAACATGTTCCACTTCTGAAATGGCGGCAAAAGGTGGTGTCGGTGTATCTCTAGATTTGGATAAAATTCCTGCGCGAGAATCGGGGATGACTCCCTACGAATATCTACTTTCGGAATCACAGGAACGGATGCTCTTTGTTGCCCATAAGGGAAGAGAATCCGAGCTAATTGAGATTTTTGAACGTTGGGGACTTCATGCGGTGGTTGCTGGTGAGGTTCTCGCAGAACCAATTGTGCGGATTCTCTGGCATGGAGACGTGGCAGCGGAGATTCCTGCAACGGCTCTGGCGGATAATACGCCAATTTATCATCGCCAATTAGCAGATACCCCCGACTATGCCAAGAAAGCTTGGGCATGGGATGAGCAAGTGGCGATCGCCAATTTCCCGAAGATTAATCCTAAAGAAGCCCTATTGAAATTACTGGATACTCCTGCGATCGCTTCAAAAGCATGGGTCTATCGCCAATACGATCATCAAGTGCAAAATAATACGGTGATCTTCCCTGGGGGAGCAGATGCGGCGGTAATTCGCTTACGGAGTCAAGGTTTCGGCACTGGTGAACTCGATGCTGCTCAATGCCAAATTGATTCCCTTGCAGGGATTGCCGCGACTGTCGATTGCAATGCGCGTTATGTCTATCTTGATCCCTACGAAGGTGCAAAACTAGCCGTTGCCGAAGCCGCGAGAAATCTCTCTTGTGTTGGCGCAGATCCACTATCGGTTACGGATAATTTGAACTTTGGCAGTCCCGAACACGCGATCGGTTACTGGCAATTACACGAAGCCTGTCGGGGTATTGCCGATGCTTGCCGTGAATTGTCTACACCCGTGACTGGTGGCAATGTCTCTCTCTATAACGAAACTATTGACTCTGAAGGGAACGCCCAACCCATTTATCCTACACCTGTAATTGGTATGGTCGGCTTAGTGGAAGATGTGACCAAAGTTGTCGGTCAGGGTTGGCAGAATGTCGGTGATGCGGTTTATTTACTCGGTATTGATCGCGCCAGTCTCGCAGGTTCTGAATATCTCGCCTCCGTCATTGGCGAAGTCACAGGTCGCCCCCAACCTGTTGATTTTGAGTTAGAGCGTCAAGTCCAAGCTGCCTGTCGCCAAGGCATTGCTCAAGGCTTGACTCAATCAGCCCATGACTGTGCTGAAGGTGGGCTTGCCGTCGCGATCGCTGAGTCTTCGATTTCTGGCAAACTCACGGCTCAGATTCAACTAGCCTTGCCTGAAGGTTTAAATCTCACCCAACTTCTCTTTGGCGAAGGTGCAAGTCGGATCGTCGTTTCAGTTAAATTGAGCGATCGCGACAAATGGGAAGCCTATCTTACCAGTCAGCTAGGTAATGCTTGGCAGTATATTGGTAAGGTCAGCGACGCGACTTGTGATTTGACAATTGCGGTAAATGGGGTACAAGAGATCGCAGTCTCTCTCTCGGAAATTACCAAAAACTTTAGTGAAGCGATTCCAAAGCGGATGGGACATACTTTGTAAAAAGTGATAAGTAGCTCAACTTAATTAAAACCCACATTCCGCTCGTAATGGAAGGGTAAAATAATTAGAGAAAAGCCAAAAAGAGGAGGCAGATATTAATACAGAGATGAAAGTAACGAACCTAGAGCATCTAGGGATCGTAGCAGGAATCATCGACGAGATAGGAATCGAGGAAGAAATAAACAGGATCATCGGGAGAAGCTCAAGAGAAAAAGTAAGCGCAGGGGTAATCGTGAAAGCGATGCTACTGAATGGATTAGGCTTTGTATCAGCGCCCCTGTAT
>JADBWH010000151.1 GCA_020404105.1 Pseudanabaena sp. M53BS1SP1A06MG
CCTTCTGAACCTTTTACTTCTTATCTTGACTCTGAGCCTGCTATGGCTTCTCATCGAAAACATCGCCAGAAATTCTTCCGTATTGAGTTCTATGCTTCTATTCTCGACTACTCTTCCTAGACTTTTGTCAGTCAATCAGGAGACCTATACTCTAGTTTTGGATTTTAATTAAGTTGAGCTAAATAAAAACTTAAGTTACAACAAGAAAATTATGCATAAAAAGATTAAAAAGTTTAAGAAAATTACATTTTTAACAAGTTTAGCGATCGCACAAACAGCAATTCTCAACTTTGCCAATACAGCCCTTGCTGGTTCTGTGACCCTGAAGGTATATCCCCTCAATCCTAAAGGTGCATTCCCAATTTGTCCCACAGAAATTAACCTCACTGAACAGACGAGACCCTATTACGAAGGTGGATATACTATTGATGGCAAAGTACAAATGGGCTGGCTAACCAAACCATTTAAAGTAGATTCCACTGATCAATTTAGTGTCACTTGGGTAGCCCAACTCCAGCTAAAGTATAAAAATTGTGAAGCCTCCGCAGGTATTGTCACCGTAAATAAGGAACCATATCAAGGTCATTCCTATTTGCGAATGCGCTTTACGAAAGGTAATGCTTACCTGATTTTAGACATGACAGGAATGTATGATGTCAATGGAATGACACCTGTTATTCTCAAAAAAGATGTAAACAATGGAAATCCACGCTGGACATGGGCAGGAACAGATTAGAAAGTATTGCAATTTTCAAATCTGTCAAGACTCGTTTGAAAACTGCAATACAATCACAATAATGGTTTTGGGTTTTCATTTAGCCGTAGACAATGAGAACTAAGTAGCTCGACTTAATTAAAACCTAAAACCAGAGTTTGTTCCGCCCGCTACGCGGGCGGAACAAACTTTTCGGTTTTTAGTTTACTTATGTCTAGCTACTTACAATAATTCAAATACTTAGGACAGACAATGCTGCAACAAGGACAAAAAATTACGCTAACCATCAGTGATCTTGCTGATAGTGGTGCTGGGGTGGGGCGTTATGAAAATATTGCTGTATTTGTGCCGAATACTGTCCCTAGCGATCGCATTGTTGCCAAAATCGAATTTGTTAAGAAAAATTTAGCTATTGCCAGCATTGACCAAATCCTAACACCATCAAGAGATCGTGTCCGCCCAAGTTGTATTGTTGCCGATAAATGCGGTGGCTGTCAGTGGCAAGCCGTCAGTTATCCCGCCCAACTGCGAACTAAGCAAAACCTAGTTCTTCAGGCAATGCAAAGAATCGGCGGCTTTAATGCTGACCTTTTAGAAGAATTAATTACTCCCATCGTTGGCGCAAAAGAGAGTCTACACTACCGCAACAAAGTTACCTATCCCCTCGCCACTGGTCATGATGGCAACCTCAAGGCAGGCTATTACCAAAAGGGAAGTCATAAAATTGTCAATCTCAATCAATGCCCAGCCCAAGATGAACGTCTCGATCCGATGCTTGCCGAAATCAAAATGGATATTCATAACCAATGTTGGGAAATCTATGATGAGAAAACCCACATAGGTTTGCTGCGCCATTTGGGACTTCGCATTGGTAGACATACAGGTGAGATTTTGATTACGCTCGTTACTCGTGATTGGGATGTACCGAATTTGGGCGCATTTGCTCAGACATGGCTAGAGCGCTACGACAAGGTGGTGGGTGTAATTCTTAATTGCAATCCTGATAAAACCAATGCCATTTTTGGACGCGATAGCCGTTGCATTGCGGGTCAAGACTATCTCTTAGAAAAATTTGCAGGTTTAACTTTCCGTTTGCGCGGTGATACTTTCTTTCAGGTCTATACTGAGCAAGCTGAGAAAATGCTCCATATTATCGAATCGGAATTGCAACTAGTAGGAACAGAAGTTCTCTTAGATGCCTATGCTGGCATTGGCACGATCGCTTTACCATTAGCCGAACAGGTCAAACAGGCGATCGCAATTGAAATCCAGCCGCAGGCAACAGCCCAAGGCAAACTCAACGCTGATCTCAATGGCATTGATAATGTGGAATTTCACACGGGCAAAGTCGAAGAGCTAATCAGCACGCTCAATCTCAATCCTGATATTGTCATCCTCGACCCTCCCCGCAAAGGTTGTGAACCCTCAGTAATTAACTTTTTGCGCGAAAGTCATCCCACGCGCCTTGTCTATGTAAGTTGCAATCCTGCTACTCAAGCCAGAGATTTAAAACTATTATGCGAAGGCGATCTTTATCAACTCACCCGCATTCAACCGATCGACTTTTTTCCACAAACCTCACATGTCGAGGCGATCGCCTTTCTTACAAAGTCGTAAGTAGCTAGACATAAGTAAACTAAAAACCGAGAAGTTTGATCCGCCCGCTACGCGGGCGGATCAAACTCTGGTTTTAGGTTTTAATTAAGTCGAGCTACTTAAATCAAAAAAAGTCTTGCTGCGTTAAAATATAGCGGTTTTCAAATGAGTGTGTACTCATTTGAAAACAAAAAATCAGTCCCATTAAGAGTTTTGAGTTTTCATTTTGCCTACGGCAAAATGAAAATCGCTATAAGC
>JADBWH010000152.1 GCA_020404105.1 Pseudanabaena sp. M53BS1SP1A06MG
AGTGAATATGCAGAGCAAACTGATTGCCTTGCACCATATCGATTGTCCTTGGCGACCATCGGATCTCGAACAGAGAGAAGGCAGAGGAGTCAGACAGGGTAATGAATGGAGTGATGTGTTTATCTTCCGCTATGTCACCGAGGGCAGAAATAACCAAGCAGGATTTGATTCGTTCCTATGGCAAGCGATTGAGAACAAACAACGGATGATTTCGCAGGTGATGTCAGGTGATCGCACCCATCGCACCATCGAAGACATTGATGAGACAGTCCTCAACGCCGCCCAAATGAAAGCGATCGCATCGGGCGATCCACTGATCATGGAACGCGCCACCCTCGAAGCCGAATTGCAAGGACTAGGAATGCAATTGCAAGCCTATAACGACAGGCAATTTAGGGACAAATCCAAGATTCAGTACCTCACTGACATGGTAAATACCAACCATCCTGCCCAAATTCAACGCATTCAATCCGACCTAGTCATAGTCGCCCAAGCAAATCTGAAGCAATTTATCAGCGATCGCGGCATGATGCTAGATAAAGCCGTACTCATCGATCATCATATTATCGAACAAGTGCAAAGGCTCAAAGAAAGCTATCGATTGACCCAAATCCAAATCGGACAATTTGCAGGACTGAGTGTATTTCTGAGCAGATTTGGCTCAGAAGTTAATGGGTATATTGGCATGACCATCAATTCAGGCTATGAATTTAATGCAGAATGTCAACAGCCCTATAGTTCGCTGTTGCATGTGGTGAGAAATGCGATCGCCGCTAAGCTAACCGCAGCGCAAGAAACTCTCGAACGCGACAGACAAGAACTGCCAATACTGCAAAATCGAGTCAGTCAACCCTTTGAGCAAGCACAGGAATACGAGCAGAAATCAAATCGGTTAGGGTTTCTGAAAGAGATGTTTGATGCGATCGCCCATGAATCTCCTGTAGACGATAGCGTAGCTGACAACTGTGCAGAAGGAGAAGAGTTGGAAGAATCTAGAGAAATCTTCTGGGAAAGAGACTCCAGTGCCGCTCCACTAGAGCCACCATCAGCAGCGATCGTGGAAGTATTGAGGCAGAGACATTTTGAGGATTGGGTATCAGGTGACGCTGATAACTGGCTTGAAGAACTCGCGCAGCTTTTGGGCGATTTCGATCTGCCTGTGAATGGCGATCAGTTTTTGGCGGTTCCAGAATCGAAGTGTGAATTCAGACAATGGTCTGAATTCACACTTCTAGAAGGAGGAGGTAAACAACTTGTGATTCCGCATAAGAATGTAAACGAACAGATAGAACAACTTTGGTTGTTCTAAAACTGTTAAATGCTTAATAGATGTTTTGGGGAGCTACTTTAGTAAAAAAAACTAAAATGATTGGCAAATATTTAAACTCTAAAGTGTTAGATATCTAAAGTATTTATCACTAAAGACTTTGAGACGCTTATCATGTTTGATCTTTCCGAAATATCTATTGAGTAATCATCCTCTCTTCTTCGATATTCTGCCAATAAGCAGCGCTTTGTTCACGAGATGAGATCTCATATTCTGCCCACTCTCTTACTCTGCGAAGTGGATGTGTAAGAAATTCACGAGCAATTTCAATTTCCCTGTGATTGTGATCAACCATATCTCCTACATATACTTGCATATTATGCCCTCCAATACAAAATTTTTGAAATGTCTCTTCATCATTATCAAATTCTGACAAAACAAACTCGGTAAGTTCTGGCAAAACTAACTCTCCATTTTGATCAATGTAAGGAAGCTCAAGTTGTCTTGCAATTTGTCTTGCCCCAGGCACTCCTACAGAACGAAGCCAATTCTTCATAGCTTCAAGAGGTAAAGAACGAATTAGATAGCGATATTTCTCAACCGCAAAATTCCATCTATAGTTTTCGTCAAGGATTGTTTCACCAACTCTCATCACTACTAGTTCAGGGAAAGAGTTTGATATCTCAATTAGGACTGATTGAGCCTCATCTTTTAAAGTCAATTTTTCTACAACTAAAGCAAGACATGCAATCTTAATTACTCTATCAGTATCAATACGACTCATGTAGAGTAAGATTTTTTTCCATGTGTAAGTTTCTGCAAGAGCATTTTTAGTAACACTATCGAGAATATTCCAAATTGTATTTTGGATTTCTTGATCTTCCAACACATTTTGCTGAGACTCATTATTAAAGTTAGATAATCGAGCATCTACAAAATCCATAGCAATTTTGGCAATAACTCTGTTATTAGCATCCAATGCTTTTTCCAGTCTCTTTAGCACTTCCTGAAACTGCTCAATTTTGAGAGGGTTTTGCCATGTGCCACGAGCAAACACACCAAGTAACTCAGGTGATAATTTGCCTTGATCTACAAGCCTCAAGGCTCTATTAAGAGAATAGGTAAGTTCGCCGCCCGCAGTAAATAAATCATAGGCTAGTTTAGGATGATGAACCTCAAGAGCGTCAATCTTATTATTTATTGTTGATATATATTCAGGATGATTTATCATCAGACTAACAATATACTGACTAACCAAACTACTTGCTTTACCTACTTTTTCTAGCTCATCCAAAAGAATATTAAGGCAGTTTGCTTGTGTGTCATATTCACCCATAGCAATACCTAGATCCCAAGCGCCACGAGCTTGAGGTGAGCAAAGCCAATTAATCTCAGGTTTAAGAAGTTCAGTATCTTCGCAAAGTTTTTTTGCAATATCTAAGACTTTCTCACGCCAAACCTCTTGATTATTTTGGAAGGAGTGATGCCAAGAAGTCTTCCCTATAATATCAATGATCTGACCATGTAAATCTTGCGGGACAATCAGGGAAAGCCATTTCTGAATTTCTTGTGGAAGAGTGGAACCAGTATCCAAATTAATGTTATCAGATTGATTTACTTCTTCTTTTCTCGCAAAATCAATATGGACTATCTTGCTAGCACCATAGTCAAATGTATAATGTAGAAGATCTTCAAGTTGACTCTTGAGTAGTACTAGAAAGTCTTGAGGGATTTGACCTGCTGAAAAAACCTCCTTAGCACTCTCTATGTGACCATTTAAAATTATAGTGCGAATATTAGCGATCGCTATGTTCATAGCTCCATTACGCAGGCGGATATCATCACTCTTAGAACTCTCAATCAACAGATCTAAGGTTAGTTTCGTACATGCTCTGATTTCGTCTTCTGTTGCAGGCTGCCACTCTTCAGGAGGGATGCGACCAGCTATAAATAAATTCCCTACGATGCGATGTCCTTCCATCGAGAAGGATTTATTTATGGCATCATGAATAAGTTTTAAAGCTAAATCACCTTTAGTCTCGAAAAGTTTTTTACGCAAAACCTCTAGTCTTTTAGCAAAAGAGATTGGTGTACCTGAGAAAAAAATACAGAAAAGATTTTTCCAAACGTTACTAGAGTTATTAGCTAAGTTATGTTCAGTTTCAGCTAATGCCAGATTCCAAAGAATTGTCTCTGACAAATTGAAAAACTCATCAAATCTTGCCATTTTCTCTGCTAACCAAACGAGAGAACGCCTTGTTCCAGAGTAGCTGCCTTGGATTTGTAGCAAATCTTCCACTGAAGCAGTAGAAATCAAATTGGCTAATTTTAGCAAATACTTTTCTGGATTTGCCTCTGACAAAATAACAAACCGATTGACTGTATCAATATCACTTAAGTCAGACGGTTTAAGTTTTGCAGCCCAACCCCGAAAAAATTCGCCAACGGCTCTTCTCACCTCCTCAGAAGCGCTCATAGAAACTCTTTGAAGAAAAGACTCTAATATTTGATCGGGTATCTTTTCTAGGAAACTAGATGGATCGGGTTCAATCCAGTAACGCCAAGCATTTTCAAAAGCTGCTTTGGCAATAATTTCTGGAGTTATATAAAGATATCGTCCAGCGAAGCTAATGAAACCTGGTGTATCTTTGAGTCTATTGGCTACTCCAGTCACCTTGATTCTTTCGATACCAACAATCTGGCATAGACAATCTAATTCCTGCTTTACATCTTCACGAAAGCCCACTTTACGCAATAGAGAGATTGCATTTATAATACGGCTCTCTTCATCATTTAATCGCTCTTTAAGATAGTCTTTTATGTTTGGCAATATAGGCTGAAAACCTCTTCCAGTAGCGATTTCATTGTCTCGATTGCATAAATCAGCAGCTAATCGAACAAAACCTTTCGATAACTCTACATATGCACGAAGTCTATCGGGCAAAACAGAAGGGAAATTTCGCTCAAGAATTTCTTCGACAATATCTTCGGGAATTCTTTGCAGCCAAGGCTCTTCTGCCCCAGTTGAAGGACGTTCTCCTGAATTGTCAATGGAAATCATCCTAACTCTATCAGTGTATCCTCGAAGAATATCAATTAGTTCCATTCTTGTTTTTGGCAAACACTCATCAGCTACTAAGATAGCCCTAAGAGAATCACTATTTACTAAATTACGTGCAATTTCTTTTGCTGAAATATCCGTTGTGTAAACAACTAGGTTCCCTAACACTGAAATGTCTAGCAATGCTTCATAGACAAATCTAGTTTTGCCAACACCTGCTTCACCTTGAATTGAAATATTAACGCTTCTACACGGCTTGTCAAAAAATACATGTTCCAATATTCTCCGCTTTATAGGATTCCATGCCAGTACTTCTGAATATCTAGAAGTTACACTTGTGATACTCTGCCCCCAAGATTTAAGATGCAAGAAATTACCTAGATTAGGTCTAAAAAATTTAATAATAATGGCTGGAAAACTATTAGCCCACACTGCTAAATGTGATGCTGTAAGCACAACTGGTAAAGGGGCAGAATTATTAATCAGGCTAATTTCTTCCTGAAGGATATCTTGCCAATCCTTCCTTTTCGTTGCTGGCATATCATCACAGATACAGAAATAGTAGCGGTAGCCTGCCTGAAGTAGTTGATGGACATAGGCAATATCTTTACGCTTAGTGCTGATTTTTCGGATCTCGTTACGCAAGTCAGTGTCACTTACATCGGCATATCCCATAGCTTTATATTGCCAACAAGTTGGAGTTGACGGAGAGTCTATAAATGTAGATGACATGGCTTGCTTAACTTCGGTATCCACTCCTTGATCGCCAATATTTGTCCGTAAGTTAGTTGATATTAATGTTTGAGATATCCCCCCCGTAAATGCTTCAGTTCTAATTAAAGCATCAACAAACTCGGTGAAACGATCACCTCCAGGCGTTCTTAATGAAATAATATCTCGCGCATTAACAGTCCACATAAAATATATATTGAATAATATTTTTAATATTATACCTTGTCCACATCAATACCTGTAGTTCTTTTAGAGACATGGTTTAAGAAGAAAACTTATGCGGATCTTTGCCTTAAGACCTTTTGATGCAACTTCACCGAAAATTGAGTTTTACTCTAAACTTTAATTGTGTTAGACAAACAATCTTTTCTGTTTTATTTTGTCTTTCTTTCAGCCTGAATTTAAGCCCTATAGCTTGTAAAGCTTGTCAAAATTCCTTAGCAGGAGTTTTATTGAAAATTAATTTGAGGAAAAGGATTGAACCAATGAGCTTGAAATACAATCTGTCGGATTTACCAACTGGAAGTGAATCAAGGCAGAGCCATGTAGAATTTATTCGCGTGAATCTAGAGCTACTGCTAGCAGTAGCATGGCACGGCTATGAGAACGAAGGCAGAGGAGCGATCGTCATTGATGTCAGCAAATCCAAAGAATCGCAAATCGGCATTAGTCCCTATCAAAAATGGCTGAACTCCGAAAGCTATGGTTGCTACCTGAGCCAAGCCACAGCAGATCGCATCGCCACCGAATCAGGATACCCAAATCCATTTCAAAAGGAAGAGAAGAGGCAAATCAAAGAGTACAAGCCAGAAAATCAAGTCGTAGTCTGCTTTATCCGCACCGATGGCGGCTTTAGCTCCTATGTCATCGCCCATCCATTCCTGACTGCGAAACAAGCCTATGAAGCCAATAAATCTAGACTTCAAGCCGAATTCGCAGTAGATCGACCAGACTAACCCCAACCCCAATATTCAAAACCCAAAAGCCTCCCGATGCAGATCGAGAGGCTAATTTGTTATGGAGTCAAATATGACCACCAAAAGATACAAAAGCGTATTGTGTGGACTATTGCTACTGGCGATCGCCATCCATCCAGAACAGCATCACGTAGAAGAAAAGCAACCAAGAATCATCCACATCCAAACCCGTCGCCAGCGCAAATATTGGCGAAAGAAGCACAAGAGGATTAGTGCGTAGAAGAAATTAGCAGTTAGCGATTAGCCAAAAGCTAACTGCTATTTGCGAGATCCAAAAATATGACAACAAATAGTTTCCAGTTCGGTGAATCTTTTAATCTCGCAAAGATTGAACCAGAAATCCAAAAGACAAAAAAGCTAATCGCTTTTCTACAATCCAAACTCGACAAGAATATCAGAAAAAAGAAGACATCTATGGATCTACAAATAGCTAAAAACCATTTGCAGATACTATTACGCGATTGTGAAATAGCAACAAACGTAAAGCCAATTATCAAGGAGCAAAGCTTGCATGAAAAATATCAAAGGCAACATCCATCAAATCAAAACCATGCTGAAGATTTGCAGCAAATATCATTGGGAATTGAAAAAGATTATTAGCTCTCGGAGCAAAGAAGGCTCTTACCTATTTGTAGGAGATATTCGAGCAGAATTCAAATGCCATCACGATCGACCAACTCACGCCAAATTTGACCCATCATTGACAATTCGCAGTGACGGAACGGTAGATCTCAATGAAAACCTGTTTAAAGATTCTCCCTATACACAAGAGATCAAGAAACTGCTAGAAGCAGCCCATGTGAGTACCGAACCAACCAGAAAACTAGGGTCGGGAATCAAGTAAACAGAAGTCAATCAGAGCCATCCCCAGCCCCAAAGCAATCGCTACCGAATTCACTACTACCAAACAATCGCCTAGCGGACTGCAAAAGGCGATCGCTCATCTATACCTAAATTAGAGGATACAAGCCATGAACACAGCAGCGATGATCGCGACCCAGCAAGCATTGATCGACAAAGGAGCCGAATACTTAGGCGACCTAATCGCATGGTCAATCAATGCCGAAACCAGACTAAGCGAAGCCACCTTGAAACGAGCCGCCGAGCAAGTTAACCTCGACTTCAGCTACCTACCAGAAAGCCCCAACAAACTAAGTGCATTCAAAAATGCGAGAACAAAAGCCCAGACCCAACTGAGCAACCACAATCTCCTCATCCGTCAAATCTCTAATAACGGAGTACTAGTCTATGGATTTGTCCTAGAGAACAAGAACGAGAAAGACAAAAAGCTGCGCTATTACCAACTCGCATCTTATAGCTTCGATAAAAGTAACGAAACCACCAATTGGAATCGAGAAGATTGGAGCCAAGAAAATGAATCGCTGATTGATATCGCAAGAACCACCTTCGACAAATGGTACGCATGGAGCCAAGAAATCACCAGCAAAGAAATTCGCGCCATGCTGACCGAATTTGTCAAAAAAGCAGGAGTGCCATTTCGAGAACGAGGCGGCACATACTTTGTTGCACGTAGTTATCGATTAGAACTAACCGCCTTCCGAGAACTACTACCCCTGATTCACAAAGAAAACAACATTCGCTGGATGCCGATCGCTGGCATCGGCGACATGGACATCATCGCCAGGCAATCATTGGAAAAAGAAGTGCAATCGATGTCCAGTTACCTAGACGAACTGCTAGATCCCCAAAAAGTATCAGAAACGAAAGGCAGCACCCTGAAAAATCAACTCAAGGTGTATCGAGAAGTGGAAGACAAAACCAAAATGCTATCCGAGCTATTGCAATTTCGCTCCGACGCACTAACCGACAAACTCGCCAAACTGCGTCAAAGATGCCTGAACGTCTTAGATGAAATTGCGACGACTACAGCAGTGGAAAGTCCAGAGGAAGAAATCAACCAAACAGAAGAAAGTATCTGTGAACCAGAAGAAACCAATCTAATTCTAGAAACAACAGAAGAAGTTACCGAAGACAACCTATTCGATCTCGGCTTCTAGCGAAGGATCGCGGGAGTAGCCAACGCGCTACTCTCCATCACAAAAGATAAGAGGAACTCAACAATGATCGCAACCGAAATCGCGCAAACAAATGGACATATCACAGCATTGACCGTAACCCCAAAATCAGCATTAGCAAAATTGCAACAACTGCGAGAAGAATTGAAAACTGTGTACCTAGACCGCAACGAAGCGATCGACCTGATTTTGGTAGGACTGCTAGCGAAAATGCACGTTTTCTTAGGAGGCAAACCAGGGACAGGCAAAACCGAACTCGCGAAAGCCATCTCTGATGCAATCACAGGAACCACCTTCTTCCATTACCTGATGACCAAAACCACCGTCGCCGAAGAAGTATTAGGAGCACCCGACCTCGCCGAATTGCAAAAAGGAAAATTCGTGCGCGACACCGAAGCTATGCTACCCGAAGCGCACCTAGCGCTCATGGACGAAATTGGCAAAGCCAATAGCATTGTGCGTAATTCAGCATTAGGACTGATGAACGAACGGGAATTTCTGAATGGAAAAACTAAACTCCAGTCACCATTAATCACCATGATTGGCTGTTCTAACGAACTCCTAGATGGAGAAGAAGACGGAGCCTTCTGGGATCGTCTAAGCCTGCGGTACATGGTTGATTATCTAGGCGATGAAGACCTGCGAACCTTACTGCTCCGCAAGACAAGCAATATCGCCGCACCACAGATTACCACCATGTTGAGCCTAGCCGAACTAGAGCAAATGCAAACAGCCGTGAAAACCGTAACCTTCCCCGCCCCAGTCATCGACTCCCTGATCGACCTGCAACGGGAACTGAAGAAAGAAAACTTCATCGTCAGTACCAGAAAATACGTGCAGATCGTCACCATCCTCAAAGCCTACACCTACTTGCAAGAAGAAACCGAAGTCAGTGAAGACAGCTTTGAGATTCTCAACCATGTGATCTGGAATCATCCCAGAGAGCAAGCGCTGATCAGAAAAATCGTCGCCAAAGTGGGCAATCCCGTGAATATCCAAGCCCAAGAAATCCTTGCCGCCATCACCGAAAAGCTATCAGACTTGGGCAACTGTCCCACCTATGGCACAAAGAAACAGCAAGACGATTGGGCAACGGAAGGCTCTGGCGTATTATCCGATATGCGAAACATAATTGACAGACTGCAAAGCCTGATTGCCCAACATCCACACAAGGCAAAGAAAGCTCAACAAGCGATCGCCGAAATCGAAGCCAAGAAGAAACCATTACTAGCGAAAGTCAGCGAAATCATGTACGGCGCGTAGAGAACCAACCAAGAGAGAGCAGATTATCTGCTCTCTTAAATTATCGAGATTCTAGAGAACAAAAATGCAAGAACCATTAGTGTATGTAATCCCCAAATGGACAGAGTTGTGTATAGATGATTTTAAAGAAAAGTCATCCAGACTGAATGATGTTATCGAAGAAGGCGATCGCAAAGTCTACAACTTTGAAACCTTTGTCAGCGAAACTTATCATCGCCTGTACGATCGCCAGCCCAACCGATTAGAAGACAGTGCTATTAAACCAGAAAACAAAATCTGGATCGCCATCCACCAACAGATGAGCGAACTAGAAGTATTTCAACAATTTAGCAACCGCCTGAACGGAGATGAATTTCTCTCAGGCATCGGCACAACCGCCCTAAGTATCGCCATCGTGGAAATGCTGCCCGAACCAGTCGAGCCACTAGAAGACCCAGAAGTAATCCGAAAACAACTGCGAGGCATCTTTGAAGCGATTCAAGAGCAAACACCCAGCGCGGGACTAATGCAAAAGATTCAACAGTTAAAACAACAAGGACTAGAAGCCCGACTTGCCTGTGAAGCTTATGCCGACTCAATTAGCCCCTCGGAAATTGAAAACGCACTGCTGATCGGCATTGCCAAAGCCGAAGCCGAAATGCAAGCAATCGCCGAAAGCCTAGCAGCCTTTAGCGGAGGTAGCAATTACAGCAACGAAACCCAACTCAAAATCGCCGATAAAATCCAACTAGCCCAAAGAATCCAAGCATCCCCAAAACTGCAAGCGATCGCCGAACTCGCAGGAAAGAAAATCGCGATCGCAGCCAAGATGCAACGCACAAAAGTCAAAGAAGGCCGCACCGAAATGGTAGGTGTGACCACAGGTAATGACTTGACTCAGCTACTGCCCTGCGAGCTACTGAAGCTAACAACCCCAGAGTTATTCCCTATATTTGCCCAAGGCTATATCGAGCGATCGCTATTACAACGCGAACTAATCAGTCGCGAACCCTTAGCCAGAGGTCCAATCATCATTTGTCTAGATTCCAGTGGGTCAATGGCAGGGCAAGAAGAAATCTGGAGCAAAGCGATCGCCCTAGCCCTATTGAGTATCGCTGTGAGTCAAAAGCGCCATTGCCGCATCTTGCACTTCACAGACGTAGTGGAGCGGATCGACGACTTTGCAGGCGAAATCCCTGATACCAATCGCGTGATTGACTGCATCGAAAAGTTCTACAACGGCGGCAGTACTAGTTTTACAGCCGCGCTAACGGGAGCCTTAACATCGATCCAACAGCACGAACAAACCAAGAAAGCCGATGTAGTGTTAATCACCGATGGACTAGATAACCCATCATCTAGATTCATGGAGCAATGGCAAGAAGACAGGAAAAAGTATGAATTTAGCTGTTACGGCATCCTAATTACCAGTGGGAACCTAAGCAACTACGAAAGTACGATCGGCAAGCTGTGCGATCGCTATGTAGAAATAGAAGATCTCACAGACGACAGTGAAGTATCCGACTGTCTATACAGCATCTAAACAAACATTTGTAGCCAGAAAAGGCGGCGCGAAGCGCCGCCTTTTCTGGCTTTTCCTCTAGCGAGGCTCACAAGGAAAAAACCAAATTATTTACTCAACAAGGAGAAATATCTATGACCTACTCATTTCAGAAAGCAACGAAAGAAAACATCAAACTACGGATGGCACTGTACGGACCACCAGGCTGCGGCAAAACCTACACCGCCCTACAACTAGCATCACTATTGGGCAAAAAGATTGGACTGATCGACACCGAATATGGCTCCAGTCGTAAATATGCCAACCTGTTTGACTTCAAATCACTAGAACTAACCAAATTTGGTCCCAGCCAGTATTACAACGCCATTGAAAGCGCCGAAGAATCAGGATTTGATTACCTAATCATCGACTCCCTATCCCATGCATGGTATGCCGAACTAGACGCAGTGGGCAGTGACGTGAGGAACTGGGCAAAAGTCCGTCCTATCGAACGCCAACTATGGGACAAAATCATTAGCTCAAGCTGTCACATCATTGCCACAATGAGATCGAAGATCGAGTATGACTTTAACACGGCTGAAGTTGGTGGCAAGCAGAAAATCACCAGTGTCCGCAAGATTGGCACAGCACCAATTCAAAAGGAAGGCAGCGAATATGAACTGGACATCTGTGGCTTACTAGATGACCAGAACACACTCACAATCTCCAAGAGCAGATGTCCTGAAATTAGTAACGGTATTTTTCCAAAACCAGGAAAGAAATTTGCCGAGATGATCCAAACATGGCTAAGTGATGAAACACCAGTTAACAAAAATGCTTCTATCCCAGCCATTAATGTCCCTGTCAAAGTTGTACAGGAATCACAGGTACAGCCCGAACTAGCTACAGTCGCCGCAGTTGCCAGTAGTAATGTCGCCCAGATTGCTAGTACCAATGGTCATATAGCCACAGCCGTTGAAACAAAGCCCACTATTGCCAACACTCAACCCAGTAACAACAAACCCGACAACCCAGCCAAAGCCGCCTTCAAAGCATTATTGGCTATCACCCAACAGCACATCAGCAAAGTGATTGAGACCAGCATTGACCTGTATGGAGCCGATGAAAGTGGCACAAAGCCCAAATTCAACAGTGAAAACATGACCGCCGAGCAAATCAAAACCGTGTGTGAAGCACTGATGCGAGAATGGCTAGGTCTTAAAGGATATACCGCCGAACTAGCCCAGAACCTGATCGACATCTCGACATCTCGGCATCCAGGACAATATGCCGAGATCGCCAAAGACATCACCAGTCAACTGGAATTCTAGAAAGAACCAGTTTAGCTACCAATAAGTAACAAAACTGATGATTACATTGCAATCATTGGTTTTGTTGTAGGTATTGCTAAAGAGGAAAGAATTTAGATAAGAAAGGATAGATGGTGCTTTGCACTGCCTATCCTTTCTTATCTAAATTCCCTTATCCCAGTTCAAAACTGGGAATTTGCTAGCTAACCAAAGAAGAATATGTACAACCACATCTCAACAAGAGCCGATGTCAAGGTGGGAGATCGCTTTGCTGTTTGGCACATTGGCGGCAACCCAGAAACAAGTATTCGCGAAGTCACCAAAGTTGGTTTCGGTTCAACCGATTCCGCTTTTTCTCTAGAAGGGATAGCAGGACATTTCTACTTCAACTACTCACTTGGTAGAATCAGACATGACCTTGAACTCCAGATCGAAATCTATGTTTTATTCGACTCAATAGAACAACTTAGGCTAGAACAACGCCGCCGCAAATTGGCGTACCACATTAGGCAAGCCGCTAAGCGGATCTATGGAGCGCCCACCTTGCCCTACAGTACTCGTCAGCTTGAAGCGATCGCCAAAGCATTAGAACTGAGGATACGCTAATGGTTAAGAAGAAAACGAAAAATGATCTTAAATACCAAATACATTGATCCCGAATTCAAAGCAAAGCTGAATAGTTAGCGCAGCCTATCCTTACCTGTTCAGTCCCAAGATTTTTTGAAGATACGCTATCGCGTAGAAGTCCATGACCTGATTCCTAAATAGAAGGAAAAAACTCATGTGTAATTCTACTAATCTCGTAGTCCTCTCTGGTTATGTCGGTAACGTATCTGAATTGCGTCAAACCAAAACCAGCGGCAAAGATGTACTAGACTTCAGCCTTGCCGTGCAGCCCAAGCCTCGCCGAGACAAAGATGGTAATTGGATCGACCAAGAGCCACTCTGGGTAAAGGTAGTCTGCTGGAATGGAACTGCGGAATATGCCGAAGAGCGAGCAGAATCTGGACGCTTTGTCGAAGTTACAGGAGTTCTGACTCAGCCTGAAGAATACAAGTCCAAGAAAGACAAGAAGCATCATGCGCGGACAGTGATTCATGCCCAATCTCTAAACTTCATTGATGTTGTGAGAAAGTCTGCCGAAGACGAAGAGTATGAAGAATCACCCATTTACGATGATGACTTCTAGTTGAAAAAGCAGAGAGCAATATTGATAGATATCTATCAATATTGCTCTCTGCTTTTTTTAGTCGCTATCGCTCAAGGCTCCTGCCCAGCTAAGAAAGAGAGAAAGTAACCATGATTTACACTCACAAAGGCTATCAATGTTTGCTATCAACCAGATCCACCAATCAAGGGACTGAATGGGTAGCTCAAGCTAAGAAATATTCAGTCAGCATTGAGCAAAAAGTATTCGCCCAATGGCTTGGAACAGAATTGATTACTAGTTTTGACAAGGAACAGATCAAACGATACTTTGTTGAGATTGTGGAATTATTCTTGCAAGACCATGCGGATATATTCCCACTGTATCCCCGACCAGAATTACCAGACGCGACCATAGAAGCAATTCTGGACGAGCGAGTATACCTGACAGTCAACAATAGCGGTAGACATCACACCGCCAAGTTTCGAGTGTTTACAGAAGAACGTCTGCGAGTATTCCCAGCACGTATCCCGATTCCCGTAGGCATCAAACCTAACGTGAAGCCAAGATATAGACAAATTGCCGCCTAATCTTGAATGACGTATTCAGAAAAGCAAAATCCTCATAGTTGAGGATTTTGCTTTTCTATTTATTAGTCCTACTTCCTTTCCCAGTCTAAAAATAGACCTTACAACCCAAGAATTAGCGGTGCGGCGCGATGCGCCGCACCGCTAATTCTTGGGTTGTAAGGGAGTATCTAATTGGCTAGCGCCCATGCTGGTGTAGAAAATCATAATTTTATTGTTGAAGAAAATATGACTGACCTAGACAAAGACAGACTCAAGCTGTGCATTGAGATACTGCCAGAAGCCGACTCAACCGAGCGAATGGTGATCATTTCCATTTGCTGTGAGCAGGGAATGCCATTGATTCAGACAATTAGCTTGAACGACCTAAAACCAATTCCCTTGCCCCTAGCCGAGATCATTCAAGCCTATGCCACCAGCCAGTTGGCAAGTCAAGAACCCATGGCAATGGTTGAAGAAGCAAAACCTGAACTAATCACAACCACTAAGAGATCCCTAGTATCTACAAAATCAGAACAGATGGCACTATTATGAACGGAACAGCAGTGAACTACCAGATCAAGATTGAAGGACAGACGATTCCTGTACCAGCAGAAATTGGCATTAGTGACGAACAAATAAGGGCTACGCTCAGCCTCTATTTTGAAGGAATCAAGAACTCGAAAATTGAAAGAACTGTGCAAGCCAATGGCGACATTCTAGTGGATGTTTGCAAAGTTGCAGGGACAAAGGGAGCCTCATGAGCGAGACAGCGATCGCCAGTTTAATCGCCGCCCCCGAAGAAACCAATCCCCTACTCGAAATCCTCTGGAAAATTGAACAGTATCAGCAGCAAGGCAATCCATTAATTGAGCTAATAGCAATTGGACTTGAAGACTTTAGCGAAGTAACCGCCCAATCGCAAAAACAAAGCCTGTCAATTCAAAGGACATTAGACAGTTTAAAAAGAGCCAGCCCGATCGCCGCACCGATGACAATCCGAGGATTCTGAGATGGACAAAATCAAATTTGAGTGGTTAGCAGCAATCTCTGCCGATAAAGCCGTGGAGTACATCGAGGCAATCCAGCAACGAGCAACGATGCTGCAACTGTATCAACATTATTATCCAGAAGCATATCAACAATCCAAGGCTAGTATGAATGTTACTAGTCTTGAAACCTACAGTGAGAAAGAACTAGAATTTCTAACCTTATTAGACGCACAATTCTTCCCATTACCCCTATTGCTAGCAGAATCAGAGCGTATCTCCTACATACCAGTCGACCCCCTTGGCACTTCATGGTATTACGACAACTTTGAAGAATTAGGGGCAACTGAGAAATTCTTGATGAGCCTAATTCATGGATTAGAAAACGACCCATGGAATGACCTAGAGGAAGAACTAGGACAAGACTTACCCCCTGCGGTGAGTTACATCAATTACCAAAAACTAAGCCAATCCGTCAAAAAGGTAAGAGGAAAAATCACCCTGTTACCCACAGCTATAGATATGCTCACCCAATCCACAGGCAATCTATGGCTGGACATCTCCTATGAAAATGACATTGTAGATGCTGATTGGACAGTAGAGGTAATAGACACCTTAAGAGAATCCTATACAGAAGCCCAAGAGATCATGCAAAAGTATCGAGAATTTATCGAATGGCTAGAGCAAGACACCTCCAACTGTATCAAAGTAGTCAAACTCTGGAACAGATGTAAAGAACTAAATCCCGAAAACCACTATCTAGCAGCATGAGGAAAAAGCAATGCTAACCCTAGACCCACTGCAAGATGCCCTAAAGCCCGATGGCTATCCCTTAATCGAAGCAGAGGCAAAACTGCTATTTCTGAAAGGAGGACATTACTGCTTTCAATATCGACAGGGAGAGAAAGAAACCTATAAATTCCTCTCCCCTGAAACAGTGAGAGCCGCCTTTCAGAATGAACGCATTGACACAGGCTGGATACCAGAGGGAGTAAAACGGATGGGAATCTGTCGTCAAGGACAATGGTATGTACAGTTTATACCACCCGCAAAACGGACATTTACCTTCATCAATTTGGAGGAAGCCGAAAAGCTCATAAAACTGACCGTGCCCATGATGGGAATGGTATTGATGCTCTGTGGCGATAGTTGCTACCTCTGGGCAACCAAACAGAAAACCTTTGCCGCCGAAGCACCGATTTACCATGTGCCATTACCAAACATCTATGGAGATGGCAGGATCTGCATGGGAGTTGACAATAACCTCAGCAACTATGCAGAAGGGATCGAGCGACTAGCCAAAGCGTGGGAGATGTTTGTGACAGCACCGTTCAACAGCGATCTCGCAAACGGCAAATCCCATACCCATCCCGAAGACATCCGCGAAAAACTTATCCAATTGCAGAAATCCAACCGCTACCCCATCAAAGATCTCGTCCAATGTGGCAGTTCCGTGCAGGTAGCGATCAACATGGTAATCAACCGATGAAATTACTAGAACATGTGCAAAAGCACGTAGCAACGATAAACCCAGTATTGCCAGCCACGCACAATCCCCCGCTAATTCAGCACATCATCGCCACCAGTCAAAGCCTACCCGAAATCGCCACAACCTCAATGTACGAGTATGTCTATGGCAGCAACGGCACATTTGTGAGAGCCAAGCGGCAAGGACTAGAAGCGATCGCCCCAGTGTCCTATTACAAAGCTAAAGGACTAAGAGCAATATCCGCATCCGTGCAAATGACCTATCCAGTAGTTCCCCTATTTCTGGTAGAGCAAATGCTCGAAGCCTCACGCATTGCTTGCGATGCCAACAATCACCCCGTAGAGATTGTATTCCACCTATATTTTGACAATGGAAATTGGCAGCTTGCAATTCCAGATCAAGAACAAACAGCCACATCCTGTAAACCATTGGACAACAGCGCCAATAGCACCTACAGCAAAGCGATCGTAGAAATCCATTCCCATCATGGCATGAGAGCCTACTTCTCCGAAACCGATAACCGTGATGAAACGGGCTTTCGGATCTATGGAGTACTAGGCGAAATCTTCTCAAACCCACAGATCAGGATGCGAGTAGGGATTTACGGACATTTCTACGAAACCGCAACCACAGGCATCTTGGAGTTGCCAGCACAACTAACCGATTGCTTAGTGGAGGATTGGTAATGTCACATCTATCATTACCCTTTGCCGAAGCCGTCCCCATCCTGCTCCCAGCCTATGAAGAACTAGACCTAATTCTCATCGGCTGTGGCGGCACAGGCGGATGGTTAGCCGTGAACTTACCGCGCATCGCCTATTTACAAAAACAAGCAGGCAAAAAAGTATCAGTTACTTTCATCGATCCAGATCGAGTAGAAGCAACCAATATTCCGCGCCAAAACTTTATTCCCAGCGACCTTGGCTTGCCTAAAGCATCCGTCCTCGCCGCAAGGTATGGACTGCAATGGGGCATTGAAATCAGTGCCATTACCTCATCCTTTAGAGCAGACATGGCAGTATCGCGATGGAAACACCTGACAATTTGCATTGGAGCCGTGGACAATCCCGAAGCTAGAGCAGAAATAGCCAAAGTTTTAGAACATGGAAAAACAACCTTCTGGCTGGACTGCGGCAATCACTACGAATCTGGGCAAGTGCTATTGGGTTCAGTTGATAGCGAACAAAAGATGAAAGGAGCATTTAGCATTCCTACTTTTTGTACAGCATTGCCATCGCCAGTAATCCAACATCCAGACTTGTTAATCAAGCAGGAAGTAAACCAGCCAATGCGCTCCTGTGAAGAAGCCGCAATTACAAATATGCAATCTATGTCAATCAATCATCGAATTGCTGATGAAGCATTTGATATAATACTACGCCTATTAACTGGAGAGTTAAGACGCTTTGCTAGTTATATAAACTGTAAGCAAGGTACTTCATGGTCAAAATTCAATACAATTGAAGAAATAGCTAAAACTATTAACAAACCTGAAAAATATTTGTGTTGATTAGGCTAAGCAATAATTGAATTGAAAGCTATAAACAAAAAAGCTGACAATCTATGTTCAGTAAACAATGTAGTCTAGATCACATTGAAATTGACTAAATCAAAAACAATATAACTTTGCTAAAACCACTTGATTTTTTAGCGAAGTTGTATTATTTTATGTAAAGATTATATAAAGACTATATTCTAAGTTGCTTTGTAGTTGTTTATGGCTTCACAAATAAAAACAACTATCTATATGCATTTAAGTGCTAAGAATTTACTTACTTATACATATCTAGTTTAGCACGGCTAGCAATCAACTTTTAGAGCGATTATTGAGCTAAAGCTAGAAATCTTTTCTGAATTAACGATCATAAAAGTTGCGTTTTCCAGTCCATATTCATGGACATAAGAGAAAGCACCCACCGAATTTTGTAACTGTAACTAAAGAAGCAAAGAGAGCCTTAAGTAGGCATTTATTTGCTGCATGACCCATTAACCATAAGTGATTGAATTAAATATAAGAAAAAGGTGGTAATTCCCTGAAGGCAAACCAAGCTGTAAAAGGCTGAGTATTTGGTGATTTGAGAAAAAAAGAAGCATACAAGGATCTAATCTAATGAGATCGCTGTATGCTTGTATGGATATTTTGTAGATGGAGGAGGTTGAAAAAATCTTTCCCCCTTCAAAATCAAAAAAGCAAGTAATTCGACCTACTCGCTTTCTGATTACCCGAAGGTAGTTATTAAAAATAAAGGAAACGGACAGAGGTTGGTTGGGAGCCAAATTTGTTCAAAGCTTTCTCATATCTTACAACAAGATATGTGTTTAGCAACAGATTGTGCTGCAAATTTTTTAAAATTTGTATACAAAGTTGTGAAGAAGTACTGGACAAATAAAAAAACTCGATCTGTTTCCTGAGTGAAGACGCTACAAACCTTACATTCAGGACAATCTAGATGTTATTAAAATTACAAGACTTGCGTCAGCAGATCGGAAAAGCGATCGCCAACGGCAAGCAAAAATGGGGGCGAGTAGCTTGACCCCCAAAAAAGATCTTATTTGCGACAAGACCGATCTTAAATTTACAACCAAAGGCTTAGATGCAAAATCACTAACCACGACAGAGTTAACCGCGCAAACCTTTGCGAGCTTTTTCCCATACTCGTGGAAATTTATCTATGCCAAAAACATAGATCGGACAAGCAAACCCGAATGGAAAACCGAAACACGGTATCCGATTACAGGAAGGCGACTATACGACCATTGGGCAGACCCAGACACGCTAATCGGCGTAAGATTTGGCAACCAAACCGAATACGCCCTGATTGACATCGACAAAAGCAGTCCCTACCACCCCCACAACAACCACGAGAAATTTAAAACCGTCCTGCAAGCCCTAGAAGACATAGGACTAGTCAGACCCCTAATCGTCCAGAGTTCCCATAGCGAAGGACTACATATCTACTACCCCCTATGGCAAGAAGTACCCAGCTTCGGCCTCGCCTGCGCGATCAAAAGCTGCCTACAAAAAAACAACTGTGAAATTGCCGCAGGAGTAATCGAAAGCTTCCCCAACACTAAAAAATACGACTCAGAATACAACGGACATAGACTACCACTACAAACAGGCAGTTACCTACTCAACAACGACCTCCAAATCGTTGGACGGGATCTGAACCAATTCGTCGAAACATGGTTAACTGTCCAAGATCAACAAGACCTAGAACTCTTAACCCAAGCGATCGCCGAAGCGAAAGCCAACTATCAACCACCCAAAGACAACCGCCGCCCAATTCAATGGCGAGAAGACCTCGAAAAACAAATCGAAGAAGGATGGACAGACAAAGGGCAAAGCAATCAACTGCTATACCTGATCGGCAAATATGCGCGAGTCTTCATGGGATGTGAAGAAATCGAAGCGATCGCCGAATACATCACCAAAACGGCAAAAGCCGCCGCAGGATTCATGAAATATTGCGGCGACAGGAAACGACTAACCCAAAAAGCCAAAGACATCGCCAAATGGTGTCTAAAAAATCACTTTCCATGGGGCAGCAAAAAACGTGAAACAGGAGAAGAAACCACAAGAACTGAGACAGAGAGTCAAAAAGCTCAAAAACAAGCCGAAAGACTTGAACGCATCCGCATCATCGTCAACGAACTCAAGGAAAGCAGAGAAATGCCTATGAGCATTCGGGGAATGGCACAAGCGATCGCGCAAAGAGCGAAAGTATCCATAGAGACGCTATACGCCAACAAAGAGCTATGGCATCCCGAATTTACAGAAAGCGACGAAGAAAGCAACCCAAAAACGAGTAACAGCCCAACCGAAGCCGAAAACCAACCAAAAATACCCCCAGCAATCAATCAACCGAAACAAGCTGAAAGCGATACAGAAAGGGGTGTTACAGAAAAAGCCCTATATAAAGCGTTAGCCCTTTGTGAAACGCCCCTGCGAGGGCAATTCTTGCCAAAAATTGCCCCAGTTGATTTTCAGGACTCAACAGAGTTGCCCAAGTCCCCGACAAAAACTAAAGACCCGATGTGGATCGAGACGCATGGCAGGCTAAGTCCGTCCAAAAATGAAACTGCTAAAGCGTCAGTGTCTCCAAATTCTCAAACCCCATCGACTCGCACCGCCAATGCTGACTGTTTGCGACCTTACGAAATGCCCAAAACTCAGAGCATTTCACTGGTTGAAAGTAGGATTGGTTATCTCCGAGCATTGTTGGGTACTACGATTTTGCGTAGGGGCAAGTCAGTCTCGGAGCTTGCTAAATTACAAGCCGAACTGGAGCAACTTGAATGCGATCGGCAAAAGCATTCAGATCTTGAGCCGATGTAAAGATCAGTTATAGTAATTTAGGATACAAAAATGAGTTTATTCAGAAATTAAAGAAATCGGAGAAATATTAATGACCATTTCCATGTATCAAGTTGCGGGGCACTGGACAGTTAAAGCGTGATCGACGTATTTGCGTCTTTTTTGTCGGCATGAAATGGGCGTTTCAGCACCTATCCCCGCTTAGCTGACCAATGCCATCCAGTCAATATTTGCGGTGATTAAGGAGTAAAAACTATAAAAAGCTTACGCACAATTACTTTAATCGACTCATCCCTCTTTAGCAATCAATCCAGTGCCGAGTAGTTAGCTAACAACTTTAAGAATAAAGCTAATCTTTTATGAGCGTGACTCAAGGACATCAAAAACTTTTCACCCTGCTTGCACCGCTGCGAGAATATTTTCAGCAGGAATATCAAACTCGACTTGATCGCCTTATTTTGTTTGGTTCTCAAGCTAGAGGAGAAGCTTTACCTACATCAGATATCGATATCTTGATTGTGCTGCAAGATCCTGTTAATCCTAGTGCGGAGCTACGACGCACCAGCCATTTCATCGCTAAATTTTGTCTGGAACATAACCTACTAGTTTCACGGCTCTTCCTGACGCGATCTCGGTTTGAAACTGAAAACTCTCCTCTATTACGCAACATTCGCCAAGATGGAATTGTGCTATGACTCCAGAACAAAAAGCACTACTGGACAAAGCTCAACGTAGTATAGATGCAGCCCAAAGCTTAACAGATCAAGGTTTTCATGATTTTGCAATTTCCCGCAGTTACTATGTGATGTTCTATATTGCTGAAGCACTTCTAGATAATGAAGGACTTTCTTTTTCGAGTCATGCTACTGTCTGTCATCAGTGCTTTTGGGCGTTATCTTGCTCATGCTAGCAAAGTTCCAATGGAGTTTCATCGTTATCTAATTGATGCTCAAGCCCAGCGTACTCTTGCGGACTAAGACACTAATTCAATTGCTTCGCAGGAAGATGTGGAGGAGATTCTTGATCAAGCTTAAGCGCTTTTGGCGATCGCTTTGCAAAACTTGACGGCGGGTTAAAACATGATTTTAGCTAATAATCACTATTGCGATTTTCAGTAAATCAATTTACGCTCATCTAGGTAGATAGGTGAAGTTGCTTAAAGCCTTCGACTGAGATCCTTGTAGTTGACAGATAAAATTTTTGAATAAGATCGATTTGCTCCAGATTGCTCATATGAGTGAAGACCTCACCAATCCACCTTTACTTGTCTAAGCAAAGGTGGATCTATACTGAACGACTATTGAACATCGCTCACGCTTGAAATCAGCGATCTGATACTAATCAAGAAAAATGAAAATCGTAGTTGATAAATTTAAATCAACGGGAAAATGGGTTGATACCTATGAAACGCCTGTTACCGTAGAGCAGTTGAACGAATTTAAGTACTCGTTTGACCCAGAAAAATGCCTAGAACTGTTTGAAAAACTATCGGGTAAGTATCTTCCAAAGAACAACCCCAATTATGCGTTGGTACTTAGACTTGAGGATGAGGTTCCTGAAAATACGCACTTTATCCGCTACATGATTGCTGGAAGATAACAAAAAACAATGACTATCACTCGATAGTCATTGTTTTTTCCCTAGCGGCGATCCTCATACACTCTTTGGTTTTCAGGCAATATCCAAAGAGCGCACAAGCCTTTAGTCACATACTTACCATTCATCACAATCAAAGCTTCCTTTAAATTTTGTTGATTCTGCTGGCAAGCCTTCAGATTGTCCCGATTCCAATCCAGAAGATTTCGAGCCAGCTTACCCTCATCACTCGCTAGCCACTCTAAATCCTTAGCAGTCTTTGGACTTGGATGATTAGGAGAAAAAGCATTAGCGATCGCCAAACCCGAAACCAACCCAGCAGTCAACCCGATCGCCAACATCCCCGCACCAATAAACGCAATCGAACTCCAGCCCCAAAATAGTTGACCTTGAGGCGCAGTTTTTTTATCAACAGTAAGGAGATCGCCAGTCTTTGCTAAATCCTTACCTTTTAATTCGCCCATCGAATCCGACAAAGATTTTGCAAACTTCTGGATACCAACCTCAAAACCTTTGTTAAGAGCCTCGCGAATTAACGTTGGACCCGTAGCGATCGTTGCTGCAACCTGAGCATTAGATAAAAAAATTGCAATATAGGGATCATCATGGGGAATCCCAGATTTCGCCACAATTTCATAGATTTTCGCCTTAACCGTCGGCTCATAGTCGTTAATCGCAATATCAAGATAACTAGGGAGAGAGCGATCGCTGTTTGTCATACTAATCTTTCACTTGTTTTTTCTGAACGCTTGTAAAAATATTGGTGTCGTCAAACGCACTATAAGCATTCCGTAAAAAGGTTTTAATTTGATTTCTACCGATAATTCCAAACTCTGCATAATTGACTGCATCGGAGAACATCATTCGCTTAGCATTTATCTCAATGCGCTTAGCATCACCCAACTTCGGAAAATCAATTACTGAAACCCCATACTCCTCAATAGCTTTCTGAATGCCTTCATGATTATTGAAATATTCCCACTCATCACAACGCCCCATATTTTTGATAAATACATGGGGAATGTAACCTTGATAATGCTCTAAGGAATTAATAAATAATTCGATAGAATCGCTCTCACCATCGCTGACAAACCACTTCACAAAAGAAATATTATTTTCCTTACCCAATTCTAATAGACCTTTCGTATCGATCCATTGGGATACAGCCCGATGAACCTGTGCAGGAAGATTGACAACAACCATTTTTTTGAATGCATAGTCAAAAATAAGATCTGGATTATCCGCCAGCTTTTCATTTTCCGAAAAAAAAGCAACTTTACAGTCTTTGTAAATATTAAATAGAGTGGGATTACTTCTATCCGTCTCAATGCCGACATGAAGAATATTGTTATCAATACAATATTGAATCATCGTGCGGGCAACCCAACTCTTACCCACACCACCCTTTTCGCCATCTATTAAATTAATGATTGCCATATCTGCAATTTAGTACTTGTTAAAATGTTTGAGCATCTCGGCTTGTCTTTGTCTTTCAATCTCATCTTCATCATCAGTAGGCACCGAAGACTCTACTGGATTGACCTTAGGTACGAGACTTTTTGAATTAGTAGATTTTTGATTATTACTAGGTTTTAAGTTAATAGATGCTCCCGTAGATCCAGTAGCATCCTTTGACTTTGGCGCAATGGATGAAGCCATAGCACTGCCTTCTAGGTCTACTAAAGGTTCTACCGAATTATTAACTGATAAATCTGCTTGGGTAATGCTTTCTGGTTCTAGTTGTTTAGATAAATCAGCCTTAGCAGATCTCCTAGCTTCGCGTTTAGATAACAATAAAGAGTTCTTACGTTCTTTCTTGATGGTTGCTAAGTATGAAGCAAGAGTTTGCGGACTAATATCGATATGAAATTCTTCAAGAAGCTTTGCAGATATATCTTTATAGGTGTAGCGCTTTTGACGCATGGACTTGATACTATCCTCCAGTATGCGTATAACTTCTATCAGAGAATTGATTTCAGACTTAGAACTAGATTTATCAGGAAGATTACTCCACTTACTAGAAGCATCCAATAATTGTTCTCTTGAGATCTTTAAGTCAGACATGAAAACAGTTGTATTTCAATTGTTTAGTAAATTTAGCATATTGACTAAAAAAAGCAATTACTAGTCAAGCTCTACAAATGAATATATTTTAAATATTTTAGATAAAATGTATCTAATTAGTCCCCTGTTAATATCCGTATAAATCAATAAATTTTAATATAAAAACTATCTAATTAAGAATTTATATTGAAGCCTAAATCTTATTGAATGTTTACACAAGATGATGCGAATAGCCCTATTAATAATCTGATTAAGCTGATGATTATATTCATCCATATATCGTCTTTGCCTAAGCACGAGATAGCGTTGTTTTAGCAGTGATTGTCGCGTGCAGCAAGCTATGTCAATTGTCTGCCAAAAATCGCTAACGCTTTTTTGCCAGACAATTGACAGCTTGCCAAAGGGGAGAACCCCCTTGGAACCCCCCGCAAAAAAATAAAGTTTTTTTGCAAAAGAAAAATAAAATCAGAGATAATGCAAAATTAATAATTACTCAGACAATTAGAATAAAATGACTCTTGATGAGAGAATTACAATTAGAATAAGTAAAGAAGAAAAAGATATACTTCAACAAAAAGCAGATGGTTTAAATCTAAAGCTAAATAAATTGGCGAGGTTGAAACTTATTCATGTAGACGTTGATCAAACGCATGAAATAATTTCCATAAACTGGAAATATTACAAGCAACTTAATAAAATAGATTTTCAACTAAAAAAGATTGGTACGAATATCAATCAACTAGCCCACAATGCGAATTTAAGTATGCAAATGGGAAGTCCAATGGAGACAGAAATCAACAAACTAAATGAGTTGTCTGCTGTACTTGAAGAAACTAAAAGCGTGATAACTGATGCATGTAGCCATATAAAGTCAATAGCGGGAACACCCCCAACAAAAAAATGATCGGCAAAATTAGCAAAGGTAAGAGTTTTAAAGGTTGCTTGGCATATGTGCTCAGAAGACCTGCCTTTGAGATTATCAATATGAATGTAAGTGGAGAGACTGCGAACGAGATAGCCTCAGACTTTGAAATGATCCAAAAACTGCGTCCAAGGCTTACTCGAGCAGTTTGCCACATCACGCTTAGCATTAGCCCCAATGAAAGCCTGAGCGATAAATTATGGACGCAAATCATCGATCGCTATTTCCAAGAAATGGGTTTTACGAATAATTTTTTCGTAGCCGTAAAACACAAAGATAAACAGCACGAACATGTCCATCTAGTTACCAGTCGCATCCGATGTGATGGCACTGTTGTATCTGATAGTTGGGATATGCTACGCAGCCAAAAGGTAATCAGGCAAATAGAGCAAGACTTTGGTTTAACCCCAGTGAAGAGCAGTTGGGAAAGCGATCGCCAAGCACCAACCAAAAGTCAAATCAATAAAGAACTAGAGACAGGAATTCCCACAGTAAAAAAACAACTAGCAGACAAGATCGATCATGCGTTGGCACAGGTAACTACTGTGCCAGAGTTGCTAGAGCAATTAGAACGAGATAGAGTTGAAGTAAAAATCAGTCGAGATCGTCAAAATATAGCAAAAGGGATTAGCTATAAACTCGATGGCGTGAGCATGGCGGGATCTCGCGTGGGAAGTAACTACTCCCTGCCAAAAATAGTCAAACGATTAGAAGCGCAAGCAAATCAACTAAATCAACAGGACAATGAAGTTGTCAACAACAATGCAAACAAGCAAAAAATAACTAATGACCAAGCTAATGCTAAAGCCTCTGATCTATTGCATATTGCCAAGGAGATCGAGGAAAAAACGCAAGTCTGTCTAACGATGCCGCAGTTGATTGAGCAATTGAAGCAATTGGGAATTTGTGCATACGTTAAATACACCCGCACCAATAAAATCAAAGGTATTTCCTACAGCATTGGCAATGAAAGCATTCAAGGTCACGAGTTAGGTAAAAAATACAGTTGGGGAGGATTGCAAAAATATTTGCAAGTAAGTTATGACGCGAATCGTGACAACCCATTGATTAAATCGATGCAGAGCCATGACTCAAAAACAGTGAAGCGATCTGTTGTGTCATATCGCCAAAATCGACAGGCTGCACCAGAAAATAATCTGGCAGAAATGGGACAGGAAATCGTAAGGCTGAAATCATTACAATCCCCCGAACAAATACCGAAACCTGTGCAACCAGAAACTCCAAATCGAGACGAGTCATTATTGCAACAACAGCTATTAATAGAGCAAGCACAATGGATTGCTGCATTCTGCCATGAGATGCTGAACGAACTGGGAACGAATTGTTTTGGTGAAGAGGGTAAAAATAATTACAGGATAGACAGATCTAGCGATCGCCTAACCGTACAAAGGTTGAAAGGCGATCGGGCGGTGATTTTACAAGTTACTGATCAAGAGATTGAGTATGTCAACTTACAGCAAATGGACATCCGCCGATTCGAGAATGCATGGCAACAAAAGCAAAATCATAGACAGTCAAATTCAGATCAAAATCTTCCCATACCATAATA
>JADBWH010000153.1 GCA_020404105.1 Pseudanabaena sp. M53BS1SP1A06MG
AATGTTTCTCTGGTCACTCCAAACAACTGTTTAAATTCTAGAACTGATAGATTTTTACTAACTTCGTATTTCATTGATTGTTTTTAGCATTTTTACAAAAATCGTTAAATCTATAATGTTTTCAGTTCTGCAAGAGGTCTATTGTAACGCCATAAAAAAGGAGCGCGTAACGCGCTCCTTTTTTAGTTAGGGAGCTAAGGCATTACCTCTTAGCAAACTGCCAATCGTCTTGAAAGTAATCTTTAACTGAGTCAAAGGATTGGCGGGAACGACAGTTTTGTAGAGATAGCTGTCAAAAGTGAGCTTTTGCACATCCTTATCGGCACACATTTCTACAAAAGCTTCACGGGTAGCGTTGGTGGCATAAAACACGTTTTGGAGAATGTCTAGAACCTTATAGGTCAAGCCATACTGCTTGTCCCAACGCTTGATGTAAACCTTGAGATCGGCTTCGGTAGGAATACGCTTACCTGCTTCAGCAAACTCAACGATCGCTTCAGCACACATCCGACCAGACTTCGCGGCAAAGTAAATGCCTTCGCCACTGGACTTGGTGACATAGCCTGCGGCATCACCTACAAGGGCAATCCGACCGACGACGCGGCGAGGACGGGGATGCTCAGGAATGGGGTGGGCTTCGACTTTAATCACTTCACCACCTTCGATACGAGGCAACGCACGGGCGCGAATACCCGCTTGCAATTGCTTGATCAGGCGTTGATTTTTGTGCATTGTGCCAGTACCAACTGCCACGTGATCGTATTTAGGGAAGACCCATGCGTAGAAATCAGGCGATACATCGTCACCGACGTACATTTCTGCAAGATCTTTGTAATAATCCATCTTGTCTTCAGGGATGCGGATGCGCTCTTGGAAAGCGATCGCATAGTTGTAGTCACCAGCATTCATCGCTTTAGCAACTACAGAGTTAGCGCCATCAGCCCCAATAATCAAATCGATTTCTAAGGTACGGATAATACCTTCCTTACCACCTTCAGCAAAGTCTGAGTAGGTGATCACATAGGGCTGATTGCCATTATTATTAATTTTGATATCGAGGACACGACCGTTAATCAGCTTTGCGCCAAGATCGGCGGCACGATTGCGTAAAAAAGCATCTAAAATTTCGCGGCGACACATACCGATATATTCATCGGGATTGTCTAGTTTAATGTCTACTTCCACATTGCTGGGAGAGATCATTTTCATCTTGCGAACGCGGCGATCGATGATCTCTGGAGGCAAATCAAACTCGGAAACCATACATAAAGGAATTGCTCCGCCGCAGGGTTTGGCGTTGTCCAGTTTCCGTTCAAATAAATAGGTCTCAATACCTGCTTTGGCAAGTGTTTCAGCCGCACAAGAACCCGCAGGTCCGCCGCCTACTACAGCAACTCGTAATGTCAAAATGCGCTCCTAAAGCTATGTTTAATCAGGGTTTAACTATTTCGGATGTTAACATTGCCTCTAGGCTGATCAGGGCAAAATTGATGAATATTAACATTTGTATTGTTTTGTATATTACTGGCTAAAATAACGATGGGTTGAGGGATTTTGTTTGATTTTGACTGTAAAGCATCACTTAGCTAAGTTTATCAAAGGCAGATTTGGCAGCTTTTTGGACAGCTTTTTGCAAGCGACTGACAGTTTTCGTAACTTGTTTCTCTAATTTCTTTTCCACATTTTCTAGAGTCTCATTTACGGCTTCCACCGCCCAACTGTCAAATTCTTCAAGGCGATCGCGAACAACATCAACTTGCTTATCTACAGTTTTGTGAGCTTTTTTGATATTTTTTTGATACTGCTCTTGAGCCACATCAGCAAACGTATGTAGTGTTTTTTCCAGATGTTGCTTTAGGTCTTTGCGATGTTTGGACATGGCGACAACTCCTGAGTGAACCACTGCAAAAGTATGGGTTTTAACTATAATACTAGTACGATTGCCAATCTTGGCAAAGAGGCTTAGCAAGTACTCACGATGACACAGGATTTACCGCAAGATAATCAAAATAATTCAGATTCAGATGCGTCTCAAGATTTTTACAATCAAGGCTTAACTAAAGCCAAGGCTGGTGATCGCTATGGGGCAATCCAATCTTTCAGCAAGGTAATCGACACTGAGACCGAGGTTGCAGAAGCTTACTATCAAAGGGGATTATTACTATTTGATTTAGGAGATCATCAAGGAGCCATCGCGGACTATAACCAAGCCTTAAGTCTTCATCCTCAATATTTAGATGCATATATTGCACGGAGCATGACGAAAATTGCGATCGCCGATCTCAATGCGGCTCAAGCTGATATTGCCCAAGCTCTGGAACTTAACCCAAAATCAGCAACGGCGCACCAGTTACTAGGCTTGACCTACAAGCAACAAAATCAAATCGAAAAGGCGATCGCTACCTACAAAAAAGCCGCAAGTCTTTTTTTAGAACTGCGAGATGAAGAGAATTGTCGTCGTTGTATCGAAAGCTATAAACCTTTGGAGGCTCTTTTACCACCATCTCAGGAGGAAATCTTCGCAAATGTTCAGCAAAAGATTGATCAGAGTGACTATACCAACGCCTTGATCGATCTCAACTGGCTATTACAAATTGAGCCAAAAAATGCTAGAGCTTTCTGTCTGCGGGGTCTAGTTTTAGGCAAACTTGGTGATCCTCAAGGAGCCATCAAGGATCTCAACCAAGCACAATTTCTAGAACCTCAGAATCCTGAAATTCGCATCGGTCGTGGCAAAATTCGGGTAGAAATCGGTGACGCGCAGGGTGCGATCGCTGATTTTAACGAGTTACTACGCGAATATCCCAGCAATAGTGAAATTTATATAAATCGCGCTAGAGCCTATCTAAAGCTTAAGGACTATCGCACAGCGATCGAAGATTTTTCGCGATCGTTAGCTATAGATACAAATAATCCCCAACTATATTGCGATCGCGCTGAAGCAAGATATGACTTTGGCGATTTGAAAGGTGCGATCGCTGACTATCAACAAGCCGCTAATATTTGGTTTAACCAGTCGAGTATGGATCGTTATCGCTATGCCCTAGCTCGCATCAATCTTTGGCAATCAGAACTAGAAAAACAAACTCAAGAGGCAAAACGTAAACAGGCAAATGCCGCCGCAACAGTCGATTTAATGCAGATGCCCAGTTTAGAATTGCAGCAACGTTTACTCGCTTTAGTTGGTGGCAATATGGCGATCGCTCAACGTCTCATCGACATTGCCAAACAAGATCACCCAAATATGCCCGAAGTTTGGTACTGGCAAAAGGTAGTTTTTGATTTAGAAAGCGATCAAAAGTAAAAAAGTGTTGCTTGGCAACGCTTTTTTGCTTTTAGTGTTTAAGCCCTCAACGGGATTTGAACCCGTGACCTTTCCCTTACCAAGGGAATGCTCTACCCCTGAGCCATGAGGGCGATTTTTTTGACGCTTTGTAATTATGACACAATGATGTGTATTTTTTTACAAGCTTAGAAAAAATATTTGGAGATGATCATGAATTGTTCACATTTTTTGATAAAAAAAAGCCGCAGAAACCAATCTACGGCTGTCAAAAAAGGAGTGTAAATGAAAAGGAAAATCGAAAAAACTTACTGAGACTTACGTTGATTGCTATCAATTACCTTCTGAGTTTCTGGACCAGGCTGATAGGTATAACCCCAGTTAGCATTCTGACTATCATCAATGACACGTGGAGTGACAACAATGACTATTTCACTGCGGATATTATTATTAGTTTCTGTACGGAACAAAGCACCAATAATAGGTAGGTCACCAAGGAATGGAACTTTGGTTACACTGAGAGTGTCTTGATCACGAATAATTCCAGACAGTACGAGGGTTTGACCATCTCGCATACGTATTTTACCTGAATTTAAAATACGCTTACTTAGAGATCTAACAAAAACTGGGATACCATTGTTATCAACTCTATTGACTAACAACTCTCCTGGAGCAGTTACTGAAGGTGAAACAGATAGATTGACAAACCCATTATCATCAACTCTATCAATTTGGATATTTAAGGCAAGACCAACATCTTCTACAGTAATGGTTTGAGTAGCAGGAGTCAAAACCTGACCATTTGAACTAAGTACTGCGGCTGTAACAGTGCTCCTAGTAGCTACTCCTTCTGTTAGGCTTACCGTTCCTGTTTCTCCCTCTTGGACAGTAATAGAAGGATCTGTGATGATTTTCGCGTTGTTGTTAGCAACACTAAAGTTTAAAGAAGCAAAAAGCGTTTGAGGCGTAACTAAACTGCCATTATTTAGATCTACAAACAACGTTCCAGCATTAGACCTAAGCACTGTCGTAGTTCCTCCATCAATGCTACTAGGATTGAAAGCAAGAGTAGAACTAAATGTTTGGTTAGCTCCTAAACGGACTTCAACAACTTTTACATTAACCACAACCTGTCTCTTGCGAAAATCGAGTCTCGCTAGCTGAGATTCGGCAAATTCAACCTGTCTAGGACTACCAATTAATGTTAGAGAGTTACCACGCTCTTCAGCTATAACTTGCAATCCCTTCAAAAGAGGCGTAGCCCCTGACTCTGGTGTAATTGCAACAGTTTCTAATGTTGGTATGGCTTCGGTGGGTATATTTACTACTGTGGTGGCAGCAGAACCAATAGTTGCTGTTTGAGTGCCAGGAATAGGTCGTTGACGGTTTACAACACGAGATGCTCCTAATCCAATTAAGTAGGCTGATGCCTCACCAACTGTAATTTGATTGAGTCGATAGCTTTTTGTAACTAGATTTTTCAAAGTCACAGGAAGTTTTGTACCCACAAAAATGGTTTGACCGATACGGTTTGCCTCTAAACCAGTAATTCTCAAAACGTTATTGAAGACATCTTGAGCAGTTTCATTCTCAATAGAAAGACTAACTGGCTGTTTTAATCCTGTAGTGGCTCCTGCTGCTGGTGCAGCGCCACCCGCTGCAGGAGTCTCTGCGGAAACAACACTCAATCCAGCAACACGACCGATTAGTGTCAATACTTCGATCGCTGGAGCTTCACGCAAAGTAATCCTAGGTACACGCTCAGCAGTACCAAGATCAACAATATCAGGGCGGAGCTTAGCAGAAGTTGTTGCAATGTCTCCAACAGGAGGGGTCTTTAATTGGCGGAATGGAGGTACAACACCTGGGACACGACCAGGTAATTGGGGAGTCACAGGGTTGGCAACAGGTGGTGGTGCTGTATTAGTCTCGTTAGATTGAGCAACACGAGTCTTACCATCAGGGGAGGTAATAGTAATCTTCGGTTCAAATAATGGTTTTCCAACTGAAGATGGGCTAGTAGTATTTTGAGCAGTCAGAACCTTGCTTGTTTCAGTGGCGTTCTGCTGACTAGGGATAACGCCTGTTTCAGGAGCATTTGTCGAAGAGATAGAACTATTCTGAACTGCTGAAGGTTGTGTTTCTAGGCTCAAAACCAAGCCTTCGGGAGTATCCTGTCTTTTAATTAGTTCCTTAAGTACTTCGGGATCTGTCGTATTTACGCGAATCTTGACTTTATTAGCTGCATATTGTGTTGCTTCAATGGAAGTGATCCCTGGCATAGGATTAGCTCTTGCATAGCTCGCATTACCATTACCGAGTTGCAGTTGCGCCCCGTTTAGTAATGCTACCCATGCCTTACCCTGACGTGAGTAGGTGAATTGAGGTCGATCGCTACTAGCAAAATTTAAAGTGAGATTGAGGCGATCTCCTGTCACACTGGCATTGATATCAGTAATGCGGCTAGCAACAGCAACGACATTACTTTGATTAGCTGATACTTGATTTTGCGCCTGAATTGGGACGATCGCCAGTACCTGTGGGCAACTTGCAGCTATTAACAACCAGCAAGCCAAGGACTTGACCTTCGATTTTCCACTCAATTTGGCATTCAACTTGGCACTCATAATTACACTCCTCTTGTTCCTCTCGGAACTCAATACGCTTAATCTTTTTAGTAAACCTGTAAGAACTTGCACATTTCCTAATTAAAGGAACGACAGAACCAAGACAGAATTGACGCGATTATGGGTCGAGATTATACCACACTTTGTCAATTTAAAATCAAAAAAATAATAAGGCTGCCTAATTAACTTAGATCGCTTGCCTTACAAGGAGCCTAAGCTCCTTGCATTGTTCGTTTTGTTGTAATTTGATCTGAACTATTGATTACTTTTTGGGAGGAGCAGCCGCAGCCGCAGCCGCCTTAAGCTCTGCCTCGGTCAATGGCACAACAGCTTCCAAAGTAAAATCAGCTGCAATCAGAGGTGGCAGAATGTCAATAATTTCTTTTTCTTTACCTGCGGCGATCGGACGAGAGAATTTAAAACTCTCACTGGGAAGTGATTTTCTATTCAATTTCAAATTCTTAACCACTAGTAAGGGCTTCAAACGCTCAATTCTTTGAATTGTATTCAAAATATCCTCAAACTTACCATCAAAACCAATAGTAAATGAGTAGGTACTATACTGAGGTCCCTTAATTCCATCTGCGGGCTGAAAAACTCGCATTGAACCCGCGATCTCATAAGATAAGTCTGGCGGTAAAGCAATGACAATTGTTTTAGGTATCTGCTCCTGAATATCACGCATCATCGTGTCAATGTTATCCACATTCGGTAGAAGCGTTAAAACAAACTGATTCTGTTCATTAGCATTTTCAATTTTTTGAGCAACATTGCCCTTACTTGCAACTTTTTGTTCCAAAGCTTTAAGCCCTGAACTTTTAGTAGCAATATTACTTTGTCCAGACTGCAATTGATCCCAAATAGGCATCACATAAGTAGTAGCTACATAGATCGCCATTCCGATTCCACCAACTCCCATCAGGATGCCTAAAACTTTAGAAGTTAAAGTCACTCCAAATAGAGTAATTCCACCTGACACATCTCCATCATTTGATATAACTCCAGCATTGGTCATTTTATTTAATCACTCCTTTTTGTCTCAATAGATTAACTCTGGCAACTAGCCCATCGGCTCCTAACTTTTGTAGTTGAGCCAATAATTCTGCTGGACTTTTAGATGTTGTGGTCACTAGAATTTGAAAATCAACTAATGTAAAGTTCTTATCAGTCGTAGCTGGCTGAAGGGTTGAGGAAACTAACTTGGTTTTATCACTATCTAAAAGAGGAGAAGATTTTAGCAGTAATATGTAGTCATTTAACTCGTTATAGTTCGTAGCTGTTCCATTAAGCGTTATTGTTGACTGACTAGATGCTTGAGGTGCTGCTGCCGCCGCAGTTTGTTGAGTAATAGATTTAATTTGCACCGTAAGGGGAGTACGTCTTCTCAGATCATCAATGACCGCACTCACAGGCAAATTACCAACAAAGAGATTTAAAATCTGATTAGTTCTATCTTGGATTGCCTGAAGTTGTTTCTCTTGATCTTCTAAGGACTTGATCTTGCTGGTCAGTGAAGTCTCTGTGGCAGTCAACTTTGCTAGTTCCTGCTGCAATCCCTCATTCGCAGAGTTAAGAAATAAAAAGGCTCCACCAACAAGAGCAAGTGCCACTACAGCAACAGCACCGCCATAAATCAAAAATTGAGAATCAGCGATCGGCTTTCTTTCTACAGCTAGTGCTTCAGGTGCAGCACGATCATTTAAAAAATTAATCTCCAGAGTATACATTATTTCAAACCTCCCTCAAACCTAAACCTAGAGAGACAGACATTGCCATACGATCTTGGATGGGAATATCCTCATCTACAGATATACCAATCGTAGTGAGAGGATCGATCACACTTGTGTTAATACCTAGTTTTTGAATAAAAAACTCATTCAACTGACCGATACAAGCTCCAGGACCAGTAACTAACAATTGCACGACATCGGAGCCAGGAGACTGACTAGTAAAGAAATCAATTGAACGGCTCAATTCATCAGAAAGGTCGCTAACAACCCGTATAATTGCTGCATCACCTGGAGAATTACCGCCACTTGCTAATCTGGCTGCATCCATAGACTGAACAGGCACAACCGTCGAACTCAACATCTCCATGTCTGTCGTCCGACGTGGTGGCAAGTTAATAGCTCTTAATTGTGCATTTTGAATTTGAGCAGTGCCGATGGGAAATGTTCGTGAAAATTGGGGTACACCATCAGCTGTTACCGTAATTTCTGTTGCCTCATATTCAATATCTACGATCGCTACAGCTTCTGCCAAGGTACTAAATCTAGATAACTCATTATGCATGGCTCGAATCAGAGCAAAGCTACTAACCTCTACAATGTCCACCTGTAGCTGAGCTATCTCTAAAGCCTGTATGTAGCTATCAGTTACTTCTTTTGGAGTCGCTACCATTAGAATCTCAATACGCTCGATCCCATCATCATCTAGTGATGTACCTAGCTTTTGATAGTCTACATCTGCATCTTCTCGGGGGAAAGGTAAATACAGACTAGCCTCTTGATTAAGCACCATTTCCCGTAATTCCAAATCAGGAATTTCTGCAGGCAACCGAATCAAGCGACTAACTGTCTCACGACCAGGTAATGCTGTCGCAACTTTTTTGGCTCTTATCTTTTTCTCTGAGAGCAAACTGCGAATGATTTCTCCCAGCGCTACAGGGTCGAGAATACGACCTTCTTCAACAGTTCCTTCAGGAAGTTCAACACTGCCATAAGAGACTAACTTATAGGAAGATTGCCCCTTGCGACGCAATTGAACAATATTAACTTTCTCGGAAGTGATTTCGATTCCGATGCCTTTTTTAGACTTTTTTCCAAACTTTAAGCCGAACATAAGCGTGTCTTTACGAGTTTTGTAGCTTTTGTAGCACTGGGTATACTAAACAATGGAGGGATTATAGACTGTAAGTGTCCATTGTCAATAGGACAAAAAGAAAATAATCATGTCTAATGCCGTAGATGTCTAATTTTGCATTGTTTCTTATAGATGATTTTAGTCGTTTTAGCAAGCAAAATAAAAAGCTAAAAAGCGTTGGCAAATGCCAACGCTTTTTATTTTGTCTACGAGAAAGCCCAAGAGTCTAAATATCTTTGCTGTACCGTAACTTAAATTTATACTTTAGGAAGTGCTATATATCGTCTTAAATTCTTAGTGATAATTTATGAATTTATCCTAAGACAAAATTAGATCTTGAAAACTTTTGCCCAAATCATAACAATTTTGCCAATTGTACCTACGACATAACCAAAAGTCGCATCAGCAGACTACCAACGTAGCAAGTTAAATTGCTCCATATCCACTGTGTCGCGACTGCGATATATCGATAGGACGATCGCTAGACCGACAGCAGCCTCTGCCGCCGCAACCGAAATTACGAAAATCGTAAATACTTGACCACGAATACTAGCGGAATCTAAGAAATTAGAAAATGCCATTAAATTTAAATTCACAGCATTGAGCATTAATTCCACAGACATTAGTACACGCACTGCGTTACGGCTAGTAATTAAGCCATAAATGCCAATGCAGAACAAAGCTGCCGCAATAATCAAAAAAGGTTCTAAAGTCATATCCGTTTACTATGAGTTGTAATTAAGGCATTTATGATTTACTTAGAAGACACCAGTTGCTCTTTGGGCTTTTCTAACAATTCGAGAGACTCCTCCGAATCTGCTTGAGATTTTACGGTATCAGGAATAAACTCGCGACGGGCAAGTACGATCGCCCCAATCAAAGCGACTAATAACAAAACTGATGCTAATTCAAAGGGCAATAGGTAATCACTAAAGAAGTGCTGACCGATAACCAGCAAGGTTGATGGCAGCTTGGCGATATTGGAGGTAATTGCCCACTTTGTCGAGGTTACGGTTACACCTAGCAAGGCAAACAGCCCTAAACAAACCACACCTGTAACTACGCTACGGATCGCGCCAAATTTCACATCTTGATAATCTTGACGCTTATTCACCAGCATAATCGCAAACAAAATCAAGATATTGACCGCACCAACATAGATCAAAACCTGTGCTGCCGCCACAAAGTCAGCATTGAGTAGCAAATATAACCCCGCCACGCTAATGAAACAGGCTCCAAGCAAAAATGCTGCATAGACGATATTTTGCAAAAGCACCACACCCATTGCCGAAGCGGTTAACATCGCAGCTAACACAACTAGGGATACGGTTTGCGAACCATCACCTAAACCAATATTGTTCATTACAAATTTCCTTTCTTAGTCCTTAATCTTGGTAGCAATTTTTAGTAATTTGTGTTGTGGGCGCGAAGCGTCCACAACACAATTACAGTTAACGATGCTAAGCATCGTTTTGTTTTGCTATTTTTGCTCAGAAGCCGCTTCCACGATTTCTTCAGGGCGTTTGCCAGCACGCTTGGCGGTATGGGGAGCTTCATGTCCTTCGATGACACCCTTAGGCAAGTAAGCTAACTCGCGAATAGGATTAACCAAAGGATCATCAGTTACCTTGGTGGGCATCCGTCCAAGGGCGACGCTATCAAAGTTTAATTCATGGCGATCGAAGGTTGATAGGTCATACTCTTCGGTCATTGATAGAGCGTTAGTGGGGCAGTATTCTACACAGTTACCACAGAAAATACATACTCCAAAGTCAATACTGTAACTTTTGAGTTCTTTCTTCTTGATTTCAGTGTTAAATTTCCAATCCACTACAGGCAAGTTAATCGGACATACGCGCACACAGACTTCGCAGGAAATGCACTTATCAAACTCAAAGTGAATCCGTCCACGAAAGCGCTCAGAAGGAATCAACTTTTCGTAAGGGTACTGCACCGTAATCGGACGACGACGCATATGGTCAAAAGTTACCGACATCCCTTGTCCGATATACTTTGCCGCTTGGACTGCATCTTTGGTGTATTCACCAACTTTATTCAGAAATTTCAGCATTTTGGTAATTGGTAATTGGTAATTGGTAATTGGTAATTGGGGATTGGTAATTGGTAATTGGGTTTTAGCTTATTAGTTGAGAAAATAATATTCTCTTACCCATTACCCATTACCCATCACCCATTACCAAATCTTTCTATCCGCCAAACGCAAAGGGAAAAGCTAGTTTCAATGCTGCGGTAATTAGTAAATTCGCTAAGCCAATGGGCAAGAGAAATTTCCAACCTAGATCTAGCAATTGGTCGATCCGCACGCGGGGAACTGTCCAACGCAAGAGGATTGCAAAGAAGATAAAGGCATAGGTTTTGACAAGGGTTGAAGTTAAACCAATGAAAGCAGCGATAACTTGCCACCAATCCGTATTTGCTTGAATTCCTAAAGCATCGCTAATTTTGTCAATGGGAAAAGGCAATTCCCAACCACCGAGGTAAAGGATGGAAGCAAGTAAGCCCGCTAGTAACAGGTTGGCATAAGAACCACCATAGAAGAAGGCAAATCTGATCCCTGAATATTCGGTTTGATAACCAGCAACCAGTTCCTCTTCGGCTTCTGGCAAGTCAAAGGGCAAGCGTTCGCATTCTGCAAGAGCAGCAATGATAAAGATCACAAATCCAATTGGTTGCCGCCAAATATTCCATGACAGAATGCCATACTCGGCTTGCTGATTAACGATATCAATGGTACTGAGCCCATTGGTCATTAAGGCGATCGCTAATACAGCCAGTGCTAACGGAATTTCATAACTGATTGACTGCGCGGCAGCCCGTAAACCACCAAGAAGCGAGTACTTGTTATTTGAAGAGTAACCTGCCATCAGCAAGCCAATGGGGGCAACGCTGGAAATGGCAATGATGAAGAATACGCCTGTGCCAATGTCAGAAATAATTAAGTTCTGACCAAAGGGGATGACTAGATAACATAAAAAGACGGAGATAAAAACTAAAGCGGGTCCAATCGTGTAGAGCAAAGGATCGGCTTTAGCGGGGATTGTACCTTGCTTGATTAACAGCTTGCCCACATCTGCGAGGGGGATCAGCAATCCAAAAGGTCCTGCATATTCAGGACCAATCCGTTGTTGGGCTGCGGCGGAGATTTTGCGCTCAAGCCATGTGCAGACGAGTGCGCCCACAGTTACACCTAAAACCATTACTGCCATTGGCAATAACATCCAAATTACTTTGGCGACATCGGCAGGTAAGCCCAGCCCTGTCAGGATTTCAATTAAAGATCTTTGTAAATCAATTCCACCGTACATTAGCGATCGACCTCACCCATAATAATGTCCACACTTCCTAAAATCGCCATGATGTCGGCGATCTTCATGCCCCGTACTAGTTCGGGCAAGATTTGCAAATTAATAAATCCAGGTGGACGAATCTTGAAACGCCAAGGGAAGACGCTATCTTCGCCAATAATATATACACCGAGTTCACCCTTGGGTGCTTCAACACGCACATAATGCTCGCCTGAGGCAACTTTGAAGGTAGGAGATGGTTTTTTGCTGATGAACTGATAATCGAGAGAGTTCCATTCACTCTTCGGTCCTGCGAGAACCCTTTGTGCTTCTAGATTTTCGTAAGATCCGCCTGGAATCTGCTTGAGACATTGCAGCACCATCTTTGTGGATTCACGCATTTCTCTAACCCGCACGAGGTAACGTGCTAGACAGTCGCCGCCAGTTTCCCACTGCACATTCCAGTCGAGTTCATCGTAGAGTTCGTAGTGATCGACTTTGCGTAAATCTAGCTTTACGCCTGAACCACGTAACATTGGTCCTGATAAGCCCCAACTGATCGCTTCGTCACGGGTGATTGTACCTAAGCCTTCAACCCGTTTACGGAAGATGGGGTTATTGGTAATTAATTTTTCGTATTCGTCAATGACAGGGAGGAAGTAGTTGCAGAAGTCTTCGCATTTTTCGTTCCAGCCATAGGGTAGGTCGGCGGCAACACCCCCAATGCGGAAGTAGTTGTGCATCATCCGCATCCCTGTCGCTGCCTCAAACAGGTCATAGATCATTTCCCGTTCGCGAAAAACGTAGAAAAATGGGGTTTGTGCACCGATGTCTGCAACGAACGTGCCGAGCCACAGGAGGTGAGAGGCGATGCGGCTCAATTCCAGCATGATCATGCGGATATAGCTGGCACGTCGTGGTACTGGTACATTCGCCAACTTTTCGGGTGCATTGACGGTGATTGCCTCGGTGAACATGGTTGCGAGGTAATCCCATCGAGTCACGTAGGGGAGATATTGAATAATCGTGCGACTTTCGGCGATTTTTTCCATCGATCGATGTAAGTACCCTAGTACTGGTTCGCAATCGACTACGTTTTCGCCATCGAGCGTGACGATAAGTCTAAGTACGCCGTGCATGGATGGGTGGTGAGGTCCCATGTTTATGACCATGCGTTCGGCTTTGGTTTCAATCATCACCATGATTTGCGATCGCCTCTTTACTCTGTAAACTGTTGCTCTGGTTATTAGTGCTAGTTTTAATTAATGCGGTTTGTGCTAAGCACGAGACACATTAAATCTTTGTTATTTTAAGTCACTGGTTGAGCGATTGCTCTAGCAAATGACTCTATTGGTTATATGAATTAAGTAGATATACCTTGATGCTTCTCAGTATATCGTCATGTTGAGGCGGGAGTATGTGTTAGAAACGAGCAAATCTATAATTTTTTCTATAGTTTATCTTGTTGTTTTAATAGATATTAATCTATGATTTCAAAAAAAACCATCATTAAGCAACTATAATGAACCTATGGCATAAAAGCTATGTTAGGTATCATCAAATTCCTCATGCCAGACCTTAAACAACATGCTAAAACTTGGAAATTTATCGAACTTAAGGTTGATCCCATCCCTTTGCCACCGAAAATTTTGATGCTTTATAAACGGGGCAAGGATAAGCTTTTGGCTGAAGAAATTATGTGAGACTGGGCGATCACCTATTTGATGATTTTTTCTAGAACATTTCCTTAAAATAGATTAGATCTAAAGACACTTTGCGGAGTAAAGATGATGACTGCTTATACAATCAATCTCGATCCGATTGTGAAACTGACTAGAGAGCAGTTTTACGAACTATGTGCGGCAAATCCCGAACTGAAACTAGAGCGTAATGCAAATAGAGAAATCGTAATTATGTCCCCCACTGGCGGCGAAACTAGTGCTTGGAATTCTGATCTAAATACTGATCTAAGTATCTGGAATCGTCAGGAGCGACTTGGTAAGGTTTTCGATTCTTCTGGGGGATTTTCTTTGCCTAGAGGTAGCGATCGCTCACCTGATGCGGCATGGATAACTATTGAAAAATGGAATGCTCTTAGTCCTGAACAACGCAAGCAGTTTTTGCCACTATGTCCAGACTTTGTGATTGAGCTTTTGTCGCCAACGGATTCATGGATTAAGGGTTTGGCGAAGATGCAGGAATATCAAGATAATGGCTGTCGTCTAGGTTGGCTGATCGATCCTGAAAGTAAGCGTGTGGCGATTTATCGGTTAGGTCAACCTGTAGAAATTCTCGAAGCGCCTGTAAGTTTGTCTGGAGAGGATGTTTTGTTAGGATTTGTACTGAATTTAGAAAATATCTGGTCATCTTTATAAAGCTTTAGTCAAACGTGTAGCATTTGTGGGAGTTCACTCGCAACAAATCAAAAACGACTTCTATCGGCAATACCTAAATTTTATTAATAATGTCAGTTCGAGTTAAGCTGGAAAATTTTAACAGTCAAAAAGTAAAAGCCTTGCTAAGCAAGGCTTTTACTTTTGGGATTTGAGAGAGGGTTTGCTAAGCAAACCCTCTCTCAAAGAAAGTTTCAAATTATCCCGAACTCGCATTAAACCAGATGTGTCAAGCAGCATTAACTGTCATCGTGATTACTGTCATATTCTTTAACTAAATCTGAATTAATACTTTCGTTATCAAGATTTAGATCAATCGCTCTAAAGTGACGCTCAAATTTTGCTATTCTCATAGCTTTTTCGAAGTCAGTTGGTGAAATCTTAAACATCTGAAAAAAATTTTGCCGTAGAAGACTTACGACTAACTTTTCTGCGAGTATAACAACACTCTTGGCTTGTTGATGAATAGCTGCACCACTAAGCAACTTACTGCTTAAAATCTTTGTAGATAAGACTAATCAGTAGCTTACAAATTATTTTATAAATACCTTCTAATGCTTCCTAATTTTGAGTTGTTTTATACCTAACTACTTATAAAATTTTTTGTTACTTGCCCTTGCTAATAAAACGCCAACTTGGATGGCTAACATACTCACGATCGCACTACCAATTAAATAAATTACTAACATTGTGATGTTCCCTTTTTCGAGAAAATCTCTCGCTTCTAATTCATAGGATGAGAAAGTAGTATAAGCACCACAGAAGCCAGTAGTTGTCATAAGACGTAACTCTGGAGAAATATTATGAATAAGCTCAGTTGCTAAGGTCAGGATATAGGCAATAACCAAACAACCCGTTACATTGATTAAGAAAGTCCCATAAAATCCAAATTCCCTACCCCAAATCGATTTAGCCAATTCGGTTGCATAAAAACGGCTTAAAGCACCAAATATTGCACCGATCGCTATAGCTGTAGCAAAACGTCCCTGCAACCAATTCATGAATTTTTACCTCAATTTGAATTTATATAAGCTTTGCGATCGCGGCCCCTAAAACCACTGCCCCTAATCCAAATATTACGCTTCCTAACCAATAGAAAACCGTTGTCATGATTTGTTTACTCCGCCATAACGTGAGTGTATCAAAACCATAGGTTGAAAATGTGGTATAGGAACCTAAAAATCCAATTCTAATTAATAAATCCAGTTCCGATGGATATCCAGTAATTCCTTGAGAAATGGTAAAAAAGAAACCGATCGCTAAGCATCCAGTTAAGTTAATGGCAAAGGTCGCGTAGGGAAATTTAGGACTAAATTTTGCTTTTGTCCATTCTGTAATGTAAAACCGAGCCAGCGCTCCAGCCACTGCCCCTGCGGCAATCATAAGAATATTAATAATGTCAGACATAGCGGCATTATATAGCAATGCATCAACAGAAAAGGGGCGGCGCAATGCACCGCCCCTTATTCTATTAACGCCTTTAGATCTGAGGTACAAATCTTTCTTTGACAGGAACAGATGTATATTCGGAAATGATGCGGCGGAACTCATCACCATCGAGAGTTTCGTTATCAACTAGCAAATCAACAACACGATCAATCGCTGTACGATTTTCATACACGATTTGCAGAGCAGTTTGATAGCATTTCTGCACGATTTCACGAACCTGTTGGTCGATTTTTGCCGAGACATCTTCAGAATAGGGAGACTGTCCTCCCATACTGCGTCCGAGGAATACCTCTGAGCTTTGACCTTCGAGGGCAAGTTGACCAATATTCGACATCCCAAAACGAGTCACCATCTGACGCGCCATGCCGCTTACCTGTTGCAAGTCACCACCTGCACCAGTCGTTACTTCAGCCGAACCGAATACGGCTTCTTCCGCAGCACGTCCACCAAGAGCAGCCGTGATGCGAGCAAGGATCTGACCACGGGAGATCAGAGTTTGTTCTTCGTCAGGAGTAAACCATGTTAAACCTGCCGCTTGACCTCTAGGAATGAGGGTAACTTTTTGAACAGGATCATGATCCTTGAGCAATGTACCAACGATCGCATGACCAACTTCGTGGTAGGCAATCAAACGCTTGTTACGGCTATCGACGAGAGCTTTACCTTCTAGACCAGCAATGATTCTATCTACGGCATCATCCACTTCTGACATCGTCATCGCATCCTTACGACGACGAGCAGTGAGAATGGCAGCTTCATTGAGTAAATTCGCAAGGTCAGCACCCGCAAACCCAGGAGTACGACGGGCGATCGCTTCTAAAGAAACTTCAGGGCTAATCTTTTTGTCGCGAGCATGAACATTTAGTACTTGTAAGCGACCTTTGATATCAGGTGGATCAACATTGATTTGGCGATCGAAACGACCAGGACGCAACAATGCCGAGTCAAGTACATCAGCACGGTTAGTAGCCGCAATCACAATCACACCAGAATTACCTTCAAAACCATCCATCTCAGTGAGGATTTGGTTAAGGGTTTGTTCGCGTTCATCGTTACCACCACCGATACCAGCGCCACGTTGACGACCAACTGCATCAATTTCATCGATAAAGATAATGCAAGGGGCGTTTTCTTTAGCTTTCTTGAACAAATCGCGGACACGAGATGCGCCAACACCGACAAACATTTCGACGAACTCAGAACCAGACACGGAGAAGAAGGGTACACCAGCTTCACCAGCGATCGCCTTAGCAAGTAAGGTCTTACCAGTTCCAGGAGGTCCAATCAACAAAACACCCTTAGGAATTTTTGCGCCAACTGCCGTAAAGCGTTCAGGCTTTTTCAAGAAAGTAACTACTTCCTGTAGTTCTTCCTTAGCTTCTTCGATACCAGCGACATCATCAAACATCACTCCAGTCTTGGCATCCATCGCAAAACGTGCCTTAGATTTACCAAAATCCATAGCCTGTCCAGGTCCACCCATTTGATTGGAGCGACGGAATAGGAAAAATAAACCTGCGATTAAAGCAACGGGGAAAACTAAATTGCTAAGAACATTCCAGATTGCGCCATTGTTGCTAGGGGGATAAATTGCTAAATCCACACCACCTTCATTGAGTTTATCCATCAACTCTGGGGCATAAAGTGGTAAGTCAACTCTAGCGCGTTGCTCTTTGCCCTCAATTTGGGGATCGCTTGCTACGATTACTGCGGTGCGACCACCATCAAAAATATCTACCTTGCGTACCCGATGTTCATCCAGATACTCAAGAAATCTTCCGTAGGCGATGCGGGTATTTGCCGCGTTTACTGTCGGACGGCTAGGAGCAGGACGAGCAACTAATGTCTGCCAGCCAAAAAAGCCTATTATCGCTATGGGCAGCAACCACAGCAGTGCAGTTCTCCAAGAGGATTTCATATAGCAAAGAGCCTGATGTTCAAAATAATTTCTTAACTAAACTTAACTTACCACGATCCTCAAGTAATGTAATCGGATGATCGCAAATATCTATCCAAAGGAAAGCGCTCCATACCCTGATCAAAGGTGTTAGTTGCTGCTGTTGTAACGACCGTTCGCCAAACATGAAAAATAGCAAGAATCGCTAAGCGATTCTTGCTATTTTCGCCATTTGAGACATGCGAAGCATGTTTATAAATGGCGATATCGAACTTATGTTGTTTTATGTATGTTAAGTTCTGACAATTTTATAGATTTTATATGTAATTTACTTGACTAATAAAACTTGAAAGGCTTAATATTCGCCATCACGAATTTGCATAAAAATTTATATGGAAATTATTGGGGCTTTATTGGTTACTGGATGTCTATGGCTTTCCCAACATATGAATGATTCCGATAAAAAGAAAGAACAAGAGATGGAGAAAAAAATTAAGGAAAAGCTGAAAAATGATCAATATATGAATATTCGCATCATTGAACAGCCTAAAAACTAATTGGGATATAGCAATTCTAAATGGTTTGTGGCAGTGCCTCCTTTGGTGGAACTTCCAGACTACATCTGAGAAAATTCAGCATCACTAATCTTATGACTTTTTGAGCATTGTCTTTGGCGAGATTGTTTATGATAGTTAAGTGAGAAAGGTGATCGCTTTCAATTAACTTTTAGGATTAGTACAGGTAAAGCAAAGCGCTATCTGTACATGAAGATCGCTGTCAAAACTTGCTTTAAGTCTGGAGTAAAAATCGTGAAGCAAAAGCTGCAAGCAATTAGCGGAGAGCTAAAGACCCAATTTAAGATTTTAGGAAGTTGTGTCATCGTCTTTTGGGCTGTATTTATTGTTAATAAATTCTTGTTTGGTAGCAGGCTTAATACTTTAGGGATTCTGCCTCATTACTTGATCGGGTTGCGCGGTATTCTGTTTGCTCCTTTTTTACACGGAAGCTTTTATCACGTTGCCGCTAATACATTGCCCTTCATTGTTTTAGGGTGGTTTGTAATGTTGCGAAACATTAAAGATTTTTATTTTGTATCTTTTATGTCCGCCTTAATTGGTGGGGTTGGAACATGGGTATTTGGCAGACCTGATTCTGTTCACATTGGGGCAAGTGGCATAATTTTTGGATATTTAGGATATCTATTATTTCGGGGTTACTTTGAGCGAAGTTTTGTGGCGATCGCTATTTCCCTAATAATTGGCATTACCTACGGGGGATTAATTTGGGGATTATTACCAACGCGATCCTATATTTCTTGGGAAGCACATTTGTTTGGATTTATCGGTGGAATTGTTGCGGCAAAATTGCTAGCTCCTAAAACCTAAAAAAGAAGCGGTGCAATGCACCACTTCTTTTTTTAAGTGATACAAAAGCAGAAGACTATAATTGGATTGCTGCAGTTGAAGATTTTGTTCTCTATAACTCGATGAAGAATGCGTTTACTTTTGGTGGTGACTTGCGATCGCTACCTGCAATTGCTATTAACGACCAACGTAGTGTA
>JADBWH010000154.1 GCA_020404105.1 Pseudanabaena sp. M53BS1SP1A06MG
GATCCTCGAAGAGGATAGCAAAGCGATTAAGTGCAGGTTTCCAATCACGAATCGAGCCTCGTCCACTTCTTAGAAATATTCCGCATCGCCAAATAGACCAATTTGAAAGCAGCCTCATCAGATGGAAAAATCTGTTGAGATATAATCACTTTCCGCAAACTGCTATTCATCGACTCAATCGCATTGGTGGTATAAATCGCTAGACGAATTTCAGGAGGGAAAGCAAAGAAGGGAATAATGTTAGCCCAATGACTGCGCCAAGACTTGGAGATCGACGGATATTGCTTGTCCCATTTCTCAGCAAAGAGTTCAAGGTTAAACTCTGCCTCCGATTCCGTCGTCGCCGCATAAATCGCCTTGAGGTCGGCACAAACCTGCTTACGCTGTTGCTAAGGCACAAAAGCGACTTAGTTTCTGACCATGTGGACAATGCACAACTGTACCTGAGTTTTAGGAAATACAGTCTCAATGGCATTGGGAAAACCAGTCAAACCATCGACGCAAGCAATCAAAATATCTTTGACTCCACGGTTGTGAATTTCGGTGAGTACTGACAACCAGAATTTCGCTCCCTCATTCGGGGAAATCCACATACCCAGTAATTCCTTGTATCCATTCATGTTTACCGCCAAGGCAAAGTACAGGGACTTGTTAATCACCCTGCCATTGTCTCGCACTTTGATGACTAGACAGTCCAGAAATACAATCGGATAAACTGCATCAAGGGGACGGTTTTGCCATTGTTTCACCTCATCAATTACGGCATCGGTAACATTGGAAATGAGGGCTGGTGATACCTCGACACCATACATTTCTTGCAACTGGGCTTGAATATCCCTGACGCTCATCCCTCGCGCATACAGGGCAATTATCTTTTCATCGATTCCTGACAGACGACTTTGTCCTTTCTTCACCATCTGCGGTTCAAACTCACCTTGGCGATCGCGGGGGATGGTTATCTCTGCAACCCCAAATGGGGGCTATACTGAAAGTCAGATTTTACTGTCACAGGTGGAATAAAAATGAAAACTTTGATTAGTCAATATCAAGTTTGTTTTGATGATATTCAATAGTTATCTCACTGGTAATTTACGGATGCGAATACTCTCATCTTGAATTGTAATTGCAGAACCTTCTTGTAAGGCTTCTTCTATTTGAGGCAAGACTTCTAACAGTTTTTGGGTCACGATGTCGGGTTTTGCTGATGAGAGGCGCAGGGTGATTAAGCTGGGCTGACTGTATCTGCTAAGTGCTACTAGCATTGAGAAGTCTAGATCTTGAGTCAATACAACCCAGTTTTCAGTTCTGGCAAATTCTAATATATTGATGTCTGGTGCGTTGGCAGGTAAGACTTCTGAACTACGCATAATTTCATAGCCTTGTTTTTGCAGGTCTGCAACTGTTTTGGGTGAGATATGAACATCTGCAAGTAAACGGATATTTTTCACGCGAGAACACCGTGAGTTTGATCTGAGACTGCCCAAGCTGCATAGTGGAGGACTTGTCTGATGTCTTCAAGTTCTAGTTCAGGATAGGCTTCTAAAATTTCTGGAACGGATAGGTTGCTGGCTAACAGTTTGAGGACAAAGGCTACGGTAATCCTCAATCCTCTGACGGTGGGCTGTCCGAGGCAGACATCTGGGTTAATGACAATTCGATCTAATCCCATAGTGTTCACTTTTGTTTCTCAACAATCAAATTATTCTATATTAGACGATCGCCCGTGATGCGATATCAAATACCGAAGTTTTTTGTCAGTTCACAAGGGCAAACGAAACGATCGCCAAAGTAAATATGCAGCGCGTGACCAAGCAGAGCATTGTCTCGCAAGAGCAATCTGCCTCTTTGAATAACATCAATGTCAATGCGTCACTGAAACAGCAAAAAGCAGTCAAAGCTCAAGAAGCTCTTTATGAGGGAGCCATGCCCATTAACGTGGCGGTGGCTGTATTGATTCGTCGTCCTAACTTGATTGCCCTTGATGATGCCTGTCGCTATTTTTGCAGTTGCTTCCAGCGTCCTGCTTGGGTTGAGCGCGAGACTGAGTATGCGTGGCTAATGTGGAAACAAACAGACCCTACCAGTGACAGTGGGTAATCTACTGGCTCAACCATTCCCCCGTCGTCATGTTTATTTATCATTTCCACACTATTTGGATTGGATAATCATTAAACGATTGATCGCAACCGACAATAGTTAAGTTGTTATTTATTGCTTGAGAAATTATCATGCGATCAAAAGGATCTCCATGATGTAAAGGCAGATTTTTATAAATTTGTGTATCTGTAAATGTAATTGTTAAAATCTCAATTTCTAATGAATTTAAAACATCTAATAAATCATCAAATTTGTTTTGAAGAGAAAGCTGTTTTTTACCAGTTTTAATTGCAATCTCCCAAAGACTAATAATACTCAGATATATTTTATCTCCTGAAATCTCAATAACATCCCTAGCTTTTTGAGTTAATTTCGCATTTCCCTCTATATACCAAATGAATGTATGCGTATCTAAAAGTACATTCATATCTACATATACTCCTCAAATTCTTCCATTGGCAAATCAAAATCTTCTGACATCGAAATTTTTCCTTGCCAAATGCCAAAACCATCGCGCTTTTTAGGTTGCTTTATCTCTGGCTCTTGAATACTTTGCTTGGCATAATTGCTCTTGAGAAATTCAATATAATGGAATACTTCAACTTGCAAGGAATAGGGAAGTTGCTTTAAGCTTTCTTCAATATTTTGAAAAGTAGTTTGCAGCATGGTTATTCTCTCATGTAAATTGATAATTAAAGATTACGTTGGGAATATCTCAATCCACTAAAATTCTCGTAGGTCTATTAATGATTGCTTCTCTTCTTCTTCCTACTGATTCAATCATACTCTTTTGTATTTCTAGCTGAGCTTGGCGTTCTAACATACGCAACTCATGTTGACGCTGTTTGTCTGCTTCCTGTTGCCTTTGCCTTTCAGCAACTTCCCTTGCTACAGATTCCTTATTACGATACGCAGTCAGCATAGTGTCATTACTTTTACTAAAGTCCTTCAAAGCTTTGTTCACTTCCGCAGCGATAGAAGTGTCAGCAGGTAACTTTTCCAACAAGAAGATTACCTCTTGATATTTGGCAAGACTCACTCGTAACTCTTCAAGGGAAAGATTGCGACTGTTATACTCCTTCACTATTTCCTCATGCAGAGACTTAGCTTTCTCAAATGAACTAAGCGCTAGTTTCTCATTTTCTATTCTCTGCGTGAGTTGAGCATCAAGTTCTTTTAACTTATTCCAACGTTCTTGAGCCTTGCGATAAATATCTCCCGAACTAGGTGGAATCTTATTTAGCGTAGAAATAGCAACATCAATATTTTTCTGTCTAGCACTCAGAACATCAAGACTTGCTGGGGCGTTGTCACTGCTAATTTTAGTAGTAATCTCTTCGGCAGAAGCCAAAAAACTTTCATGGATACTGCGCTGATACGCCGTATATCCAAACCAGCCAGTACCTGCAACCGCACCCAAAGAAACATTCCTAGTATTCATGTTTTGCACCTTCAGCGCGACAACTGACATAATTATAACAATTTACAGATTATTATCGCAGCTATTTAAAATTTAGATTTAGCGTGCTTGGCTAATCAATTGAGACAAACTACTGAGCGGTCACTTCATACTTAGTTGTTAAGTTATAGATTAATTCAAATCTGCTTCACTGCTACCCATCAGCGCAAAGTCACTCTATGCATGGATGACAGGATTCTTGTCATTGGGCATGGCAAAATCATCGCATACCCAATATTCTCATCAAAATAAAAACGCCTACATTCCCCCCAACAACCTAGCCACCTGCTCTGGAGCAGGCAACTGTCCCTGTAACTCCAACAGCAAAGACGACACAATTTGATAAGTTGCAAAGCGCGATCGCCCGATTCGACTACCGTAGCGCATACTCTACAATCGTCCGATCCTTTGACTCCAAGATCACCAGATTATGAGTCCAACCAATTTCTGCAACCATTGGTTGCAGTTTTTCTTTCGTGCGGTAGGTGACATAAAAGTTTCGCATATTCCAAATATTCCGCGCCGAAAACCCAGCCATACCATGAAACTCAACCTGCAAATCCTGAGCTAATTGTTCCACTACTGACTTACCCCAACCAGCGCTTTCTTGACGAGTAACGATTAACTCACCAATATTCCAATACAGCGCCATTAACTCTCGATTAACCGCCTTTAAAGCCTCATACTGAGCAGCACGAATCCGATGCTTCACCGCCACTAACAAACTTCGATAATCTTCTGTAACTTCAATTGCCATATCTTTAGATTGTTACAACACTAAAGGACTATCACTCAGCATCAATTCCATCCCACATTTCAGAAATTGGTCTAGTTTGTCCCGCACTAGCTTGCTGAAAAGCCCTTTTCAAACTCGCCTTCACCTCCTCAATAGGCGTATCATCAGGATCATCTTCCAATTCCTGAACTGATTCAGAAAACAACACAATCACACGGACAAGACTAGCTATGTCCTCTTCAAAAGGCTGATCCAGCAATAAATGTCCTTCGCGATCAATCGTACCCGTGACTTCCACTGCTCTCATAGATGATCTCGCTGTAATGAGAAATAAAAATATACTATAGCCTAATCATTAAAAATCAAACGATTAACCTGATGAAATTGTTGCCCTATCAATATCGATCGCGCTGACCATTCCCCACAAAAAGCAGAATTATCCCACCTCATCCAAAAGCCTCCTTAACTCCTGCTTTAAAGCCTCTACATCAGGCAGATAAAGCTGATACCTCGATACAAAAAGCTGATTGGAAATTCCTCCCGTGGCATACTCCACTAAAATCTCATCCTTATCTCGCGCCAACACTATGCCAATCGGTTCATGATCGTCTTCCATATTCTCTTCGGCACGAAAATAGTTTAGATACATATTCATCTGTCCTATATCTTCATGCCGCACTGCCCTTGTTTTCAAATCAATTAAGACAAAACATTTCAAAATACGATGATAAAATACTAAATCGACATAAAAATGCGTGTTATTTAACGTAATTCGGTACTGTTGCCCAATAAATGCAAATCCCTTTCCCAGTTCTAGTAAAAACTTCTCTAACTCCACAATCAACCGATTTTCTAATTCACTCTCATTGTAATTGCGATCTGGCAAATCCAAAAACTCAAACACATAGGGATCTTTCACCACATCCCGCGCTGATTCGATTTTCTGTCCTTTCTGAGACAAAGCAAGAATCTCTGCTCTATCCTTACTCAGGGCAACTCGCTCAAACAAAGCCGAATCCTTCTGACGCTTTAGTTCCCTTACACTCCAGCGATCGCGTATGCATTGCTGCTCGTAAAACGATCTCGCTAAATCATCCGAAATCGCCAAAAGCTCCGTGTAATGCGACCAACCTAATTTGGCAGACACCATCTGCCATTTTGGATAGCTAACATAAAAGCGGCGCATATCCAAGACATTACGACGACTAAATCCCTTGCCCTAAGCTGTTTTCAAATCCCGCGATAATTGAGTTAACAACCTCGAACCATATTTCGCTCTCTCATTCCCCTTCTACTCAAACTCCACAATGTACTGACCAATTTGCCAATAAGTTTCTACCAAAAGCGTATTAACCTGCTCAAAGGCTCGTTGCTGGCCCTGTGTCAAGCATTCTCCAATACGATAATTGTTGATAGGAATCGATTAGATCACTCATAAATTAAATTGTTACTTTCTCAGCAGTTCAGATGGTTCAGGCTCTCTTTATGAAATATCAATCTTCTAACCAACTGAACAACTCACCCACCGTAAGCTGAAACGATGATGCAAAAGATGGCACAGGCAAGCGATCGCTTTTATTCTCAAACATAGCAATCGTGCGATCGCTAAAATAGACAAATACCAATTCCTCATCGGGATCGAGTAACCATCCCATCTCTGTACCATGAGCTAAGCAATAGAGAATATTCCGAATCACTTTTGTTTGGTTTTGATCTGGTGAGAGAATCTCAATTACCCAATTAGGAACAGACTCAAATAGATTTGATACCTTGCCATCGTTATCCCTAGGAATGCGTTCCCAAGTAAAAACTGAGATGTCTGGAATAATCGAGCGATCGCCAAAATTACATCGCAACTCTGAATAAGCACGGGCAATCTTTTGAGGTTTGAGAGCTAGGTTGATTGCCGAGCTAAGGTCAAGCTGAACTGTACTATGTTTCCCCTGCGGCATCGGCTTTTGGACTATCTCCCCATCAATAAATTCACAAGCGGGTTTTGTCTCTGGTAATTTCAGAAACTCTTCAAGGGTTAAAGATTTGACAGGAGTTTGAACCATTGCAATCGCTACTTTTAATGACGATTATAGACTATAAGCATTATCATTTATCGTCTTCATAGATTTTTAGAGCAGATTCAAGATAAAGTTTACAGAGGTGCAAAAACATGAAAAAGCTATTACTCGTTGAATCTCCCTCCAAGTGCAAAACCATCCAAGCAATCCTTGGCAGTGAATGGCAAGTAGAAGCTTCCTTTGGTCACTTTACGGAACTTGCTAAAGATGGTGAAGATAGCTTGGGCTTTACCATGCATTCAGATACCAACAAAATTGAATGTCGCTATCAATTGACTGAAGGTAAAGGACAACAGGTAGTTGCTAAACTACGTGATGCTGTGAAGAATGCATCAGAAGTCGTACTTGCTACCGATGGTGATCGCGAAGGGGAGGGGATTGCTTGGCATTTACAACAGCAACTCAAGTTGCGTAATCCCAAACGCGCTGTCTATAACCAGATTACGCCTACGGCGGTTAAAGCCGCGATCGCTAATGCTCATCAGTTAGATTTGAATCTGATTTCGGCTCAGAGAGCGAGGCAATGTTTGGATCGGTTGATTGGGTTTAAGGTTTCGCCTTTAGTGCGGCGGACAAGTGGCGGTAGCTCAGCAGGTCGGGTGCAGTCAGTTGCCTTGCATATTGTCTGTCAGCGTGAACGGGAGATTAATACCTTTGTGCCGATTACTTACTGGTCGGTATGGACGGAATATGCTGAAGGCTTCACCGCTTTCTATGCGGGTAGTAGTGAGATCGAGCCTGTGCTTGACGATCAGGATGTCACCGATGATGCGGCGGAAGTGAATGCAGAATCTACGGTGGAGTCAAAACGGGTATTGTCGGAAGCGGAAGCTACCAGAATTATTCAAGTTGCCCGTAATCATTCCCATGTCGTTCGCGAAGCTACGGGTGTCACTGCTCAGAAATCACCATTGCCGCCTTTCATTACCAGTTCGCTCCAGCAAGCTGCTTCTGTGAGATTGGGACTATCGCCTGAAGAGACTATGAAGGTAGCTCAAGAGTTGTTTGAGGGTGTCGATTTGCCTCAAGGTCGGAAGGGTTTAATTACCTATCACCGCACTGATAGCACTAGTCTTGCACCTGAATTTTGTGCTGAGGTAAAAGAATGGCTATCAAAACACGATCCTGATAATGTCCCTAAGAAAACTACTCGGCATCGTGAACAGGCGAATGCTCAATCCGCCCATGAAGCGATTCGTCCTACCTATTTGAGTATTACGCCGAAAACGGTTAGAGAGCATCTCAGTGCGAAACAGCATCAACTCTATGAGTTAATCTGGCGTAGAGCCGTTGCTTCTCAATGTGCTAATGCTTTGATTCAGAAAAGTCGGGTGATTATTCAGGCTGGTTCGACGCTTTGGCAGACTAGGGGCAGTATTCTCACCTTTGCGGGTTATACGCGCTATTGGAATGATTTGAGTAAGGATAAACATATTCCTGCGTTAACGAGCGGTCAAACTTTGGCTTTGGCAAATGCGGGTTTTACTCAGAAACAAACTCAACCTCCTGCTAGGTATAGCGAGGCGAAGTTAGTACAGGTGCTGGAGCGTCAGGGTGTGGGTAGACCGAGTACGTTTGCGGCGATCGTTAAGACGCTGAAGGATAGAACCTATGTGTTACTCAAGGGTAAGGTTCTCGAACCTTCGGCTTTGGGAATGTCTACGGATGATGTGTTGCATAAAACTTTTCCCGATCTGCTCAGAGCCGATTTTACCGCAGGGATGGAGACGACTTTGGATGAAATCTCGGTGGGTAAGTTAGAGTGGCAAAGCTATTTGATTGGTTGGCATCAGTCTTATTTTCAGCCAATGTTGGCGCGGGCTTATACGAATCTTGGTGCGGATTTACAGCCAAGTAATCGCAAAAATGAGCTTTCGGATGTGGCTTGTCCTACTTGTAACCATCCGCTCAGTAAGATTCCTTCTAAGAAGGTTAGTGGTGGGCATTTTCTCAAGTGTGAGCATGGCTGTGAGAATCTGGTGATGTTTTGGAGCGATCGCCGCAATCAGTGGGAGATTCCGCAACCGAAGGGTGAGAATGCAGTGACGGCGGAGGTGACGAGTTTTGCTTGTCCTGTTTGTGGTAAGCCTTTAGCTAAGTTTCCCTATCATAAGGATGGTGTGGATAAGGTGATGTTGAAGTGTGCGGATGTTCAGGCGCGTCAACGCAAGGATCATGCGGATGTGGTCTTTTTCTGGTCTTCTCAGGAGAAGTGGTGGTCGAAGAAGTTTGGCGATCTGGATGAGGCGGCTAAGCCGAATTTGGGTAAGGTTGCTACTGGGAAAGAGAAGAAAGCTGCTCAGGGGAAGCCGAAGCGATCGAGTAAAGTGGCTAAGCCTAGTCCGAAAAATTTGTCTTGATTATAGTGTTTGACAAAAATTGGCAATATTTGCCATAATTGAATTGTCAGAAATATACATAACTACTAGCTATGACTACAGTAAATATCTCTGTTCCTGATTCTATGAAGGCTTTTATAGATGAGCAGGTTGCTAAGGGTGGCTACAGTACTACGAGTGAATATATTCGGCAGTTGCTGCGTCAGGAGGCGGAGAGGGTTGCTCAAGCGCGTCTGGAAACTTTGCTGTTAGAGGGTTTGGATAGTGGTGAGGCGATTGAAATTAATGATGATTGGTGGCAACAAAAACGAATTCAACTTCTTGAGAGACTTCGCAAAAAGTAATGACTAGAAGAATTTTAATTAGACCGAGGGCTAGTGTTGACCTTGATGAGCAGTTTGCTTATATCGCTGAGGATAATTTTGATGCTGCTTTAAATTTTTTCGATGCTGCGAGACAGACTTTTTCGCAATTGGCGCAATTACCTAGTATTGGGAGTATTTACGAGGTTAAAAATCCGCGTCTGGTTGGTTTGCGGAAGTGGTCAGTGAAGGGTTTTAATAAGCATCTCATTTTCTATTTAGATCGGAATGATTGCGTTGAGATTGTTAGGATTATTCATGCTGCAAGGGATGTTTTACAGATTTTAGCAGAAGAAGATATTTAAGACAATCGCCTCTCTCAACTTAAATCATTTATCAAAATGGAATATCATAATAGTTATCTTTGTCTGTTTTATCTGGATTTGACTGCTTGAAATTATCAAACTTACAAGTCCAACTACCATTATTTCCTAGATATGAAGCTTTGGATATTTCTTGTGAATTACAAAAATTGACTTCTATACCGTTAGCTTGGGAACTCCAATTACATTCATTTAGATATTGTAATCGTGAACCATCGGCTAGGAATGTCTGAATCAATTCCACTTTGTACCAACACGTTAAATTCCCATCAAATCGATAGCCCTCAGATTTTAAAAATTCATTAATTTCTTTGGTAGGACTTGAACCACGATCTTTTTGATTGGTAACTCTGATTAAGATAAAACGATCTTCATTCATAGGGACGGGATAATTTGCCCAATTCACTTCTTTGAGTTGCATCGTTTTAGTTAATCCTGCAATAAAAGGTGATGAATTAAAATTATCTGTGACTATAAATAATTCATTTTTAGCGCGAGTAAGTGCAACGTAAAGCAATCGTCTTTCATCCTCAAGCAATTTAATTTCGTTATTCCCAAAAATGCGATTAAAAATTGAATCGGGATGAATATTTGCATATCTATCGGCATCTAAAACTATAACTACTTGTTTTTCTTTTCCTTTGTATTTGTGAGTTGTAGAAATATCGACTCGTTTTTTTTGTTCATCTGTAAGTTTCAATTTATCTAGTAGAGACTTACGCAATTCTTCAATTTCAATACGTTTATCAAAATACTCAGCACCATCTATTGTTTTCCTAATTCTGTATCCTGCATTTTGCAAGTCATTGTTACGACTAAGTAAGGTTATCTCTTTTCCATCTTTGATAAGTTTGGATATAAGTCTGATTAAAATGGCGTTTAAATCGAAATTATGTTCTTGTTCTTCAATAGGTGTCATTTGAAATTTGGCAATATCAACCAGTTGGATTTTTCCCTGTGATTGAGTGGAGGGTTTGGCTGAAATGCCTCTATTACTCATCAATTTATTGCCGATATCAACTATTTGTGAGCCTGATCGATAATTGGTAGTGATAGATAGAGTATGTGAGGGTTGAAATATTTCTTTAAAATTTTCATAAAAATAAAGATCGGCTCCAGCAAAGCTATTAATTGCTTGCCAATCGTCACCAACACAGAAAAATAGTGCTTGCTGGTTGTGCTTTCTAATTGCTGAAATTAGGTTGTGAAAGAGGAGCGAAAAGTCTTGGTATTCATCAATCATGATGTATTTGATATCTCGTAAATCTCCTCTAAAATCCTTATTCACAAATACTGTCTTGCCGTCATTGACTCTTTGTGCGCTTCTTTGCATAATGCCGTCAAAATCTTCTTCATTCCTTTGTTGCAGTAAGTTCAAGTAAGCAACATAGAAATCTTCAGCAAGATGTAGAAACTCACGTTCGATACTGTCAATTTCTGAATTAGGATCGAAGTCCCGATTATTAATTTCTGCGCTGAGTTGGTTTGGTGTCCAACATTTTTTACGACAACGACCTATAAAATTAGTCATTGCTTTGTCAAAGCGGTTTATAGCTCTTTTATCAACTTTTGCCCATAGTTGAGCCTCTGTTAAGCGTCTAAAGCGAAGCCCGATTTCAACAAGAACTTGTGATAAGTGCTGTTCTAAAGCATTACGTCCAGAAGAATAACTCCAATTACTTGGATTGATCTCAACAAAGAAAAAATCAGGGTGATTTTGCCAATATTGGCGTTTTCTTTCTGATTGTCGATCATAGTTAGGATCGCCTTGCAATCCAAAGTATTCAATTACAATTCCTTTTTTATTATCAACTTTTTTTAAAATCGTAAAGTCGGGACGGTAATTAGTACGTTCTTCTCCATATCCCCACCAAAAGTTGCGTTCATAGATAAATGGAATATCATGTTCAAACAAAAAGTCTGCAATAAATTTTTCACCAATTGATTTATAAGTAACGCCATCAATACCCATTTGAGGCTTGGTACGTCTAGCAGCAACTCTTTCTTCTTCAGTAAGATTAAACTCTTTTCTAATAAGCCAATACCACTCAGTTTTAAATCTTCTAATCATCAAAGATTTAATTCGCTCATAGTATACAGAATTTCTCAAATAATTATTAATTACAGACTGTATAAGGTGAGTTTGGGCTTGTTGTCCGCCTGTCTCGTTATAAACTAATGTTTCATCAGGACGAACTAAAGCATAAGCTAAAGCATGAAATGTCATGGCATAGGGAAGATCATTATGTAAATACTTCTGTAGCCTGTCTCTAATTTCTTGAGCAGCTTTTCTATTAAATGCCAATAGTAAGATTTCAGAAGATTTAATACCACAATGTCTCTGTAAAAATATGGCACGATTAACCAATGTGGATGTTTTTCCACTGCCAGCCCGTGCAACTAGTTGCACATGACTATTAACTTCTGCAATTGCGTTAGATTGCTCTAAATCAGGTTTGTTCCCTAAATGTTTTTCTACCCATGATTGAACAAACTCTTTCTTTTTTACTTTGTATAAGTCTAAGGAGATCAAATTTCTGTACTGAACTGTATATGATCTGTCAGCTTCTATATAATTAACTTGAAATAGAGAATTAATTGGTTTCAAGTCAATTACTTTATCTGCTACTTTCTTATAGCCTTTTAAGGAAACTAAATGACTTTCAGCAACTTCACGATTAAGACGAATTGCGTGATTATAATCCGAATTAGCCCCTTGACGATCTCCTAAATTTTCCTTGCATAGTCCACGAACATTGTAGTATTTGCAAAATATAGAATTAAATACAACTGGATTATTTAGCTCTATCTGGATAGCTCTTTCTATAGTAGCCAATGCTGTTTCGTAATTACCTGACCGAATTTTACTTAAGCTACTCTCGTAGTAATTAGAAGATGTTGACATTTCTTTTACTTTCCATCAACGTTGGGGTATAAAGCTCATTTTTGCCCACAATTCCCACTTGCTCAATTGTTGTAACCATTGGATGCACCTATCCATAGTATTTGGATTATAACGGGAAAAGTCGGATACGAGCTAAGAATTTGGCATTATAAAATTCTTCGACGCTTAAAATTCTCCGACCTACATTAGGACATGGATCTCTCACTACTGCATCAGTTACTAAGCTTTCCCCATGCACATCTGTTAACCAACGCAATGAAGTGAGTACCATCGCATGACCCATAGTCCCTACTATCAATGGCATATCTTGGGATAAATCTTCGGCAGCTGTCACTAGATTAGCAGATAGAACATCACCTGAGACTAAAAATCTTCTTCCATTAGCATCAACCCAAGGCTTATTCAAATTTGAGAGGATTTGACTTGGATATGCTGGAAGGTTAACAATTGTTCCCCATGTTTGCTTCACAATAAATGCTTGAGGAACGATATAGCCATAGTAGCGGAATACCGTTTCTATACAAGCAGCCCAACACCACTGACTTAGGTGCTGACCACCAACCGCCGAAGCTGTGATAGATGCTATTAATGGGTCAATACCTACTTCACATTGCAAAAGCGCACCGCCACTTTTATATGATGAAATATTTATGAATTTACGGTGTTTCATTTTTTTAATAGCTCACGGTTAAGTTATCTTCTATAAGTAATTTCCATTATAGCTTTACGCTATATGTAGTGGTGCAATCTCAATTAATGACTTTTAAGCACTTGTAATAGATCTAACTTAGCTTCCCTTATTAAAGGAATTACACCCAGCAATAAACCCACAATCATCAATAAACCCAAAAATGGTTACGGAACTGTAAGCGATCGCTATTTACAAAAAAGCACTAACTTTAACAAGTAAAGCTCTCAAGTTTTTATGAGGAACCAATTGCTCATTATGCAAACGTCCCAAAACAATCCCAGAATGTCTCTTTTGACTATGAGCAAACTCCTCAATAGCCTTACGAGAAAAAGTCGGCTTATGCTTAACCACAAAATCCTGAAGAGCCAATGGATCGATTAGCCAATTAGCAGCTAACTGATTAGCCTCAGCCTCCTCCTCATTTACGTCAAGATTGCCCAAATCATCAAGATAGCTACCTTGATGTCCCGCCACAATATGCCCCAACTCATGCATGAGCGTAAACCAAAACGCATCAACTCGGTCATATCTCAAGGTCAACGCCACAACTGGACGCTCAGCCAGATAAAATGCCGCCCCATCCAAGTAAGTCTTACTCAAATGTGGCACAATCACAAAATGAACACCCAATGATAAAAGCAATTCAGGAATTTGCCTTACATCCTCCACATTCTCAGCCAACATCAAAATTGTGGGAATTGCCGCTTTCAATTGCGCGAGATCGAACTTACCAACTCTTTGTTCTCTGGCAATATTTTCAACTTGCATTGCCCATGCTAATTGAGCGATCGCTTCAGGGTTACGTTCTTGAGAACAGCGAAAATTAAGTGTTAACTTCGGTGTCTCATCAATAGAACTAATACCGTAAAAATTGCAAACTTGTCTTTCTAACTCTTCCAGTGAATCAGATAAATGAATCCATCCGCGCTTAGTCAATTCGGCAATTGGAGCTAAATTATAAATTTGACTTTTGCGCGTAATCTCTTGAGATTGATTTTCCTTTCTTGCGAGATGTAATCGATAATTCGTTTCTAGATTTGTCCAAAACTCCGCAGAAGTACCAAAAGCTCCAGCAAAATCTAGAGCAGTTTCAGGAGTAATTTGCTTCTTAGCTTGAATGATTTCATTAATCGTCTGTGGAGGACGACCTGTAATATCTGCCAAATCTTTCTGTGTCCAACCACGAGCTTCTAACTCACGGTTCAAAATACGTCCTGGGGTTGGAACCCTTGCAGGTGCTAATGATTGACTCATAGTTACCTCTCAAATACTTTTAATTCAATGTCTAAATCAATGATAATCTTCAATACCAAGAATCTGAAGGTAAAAACCTTCCTTATCTTCTTCTAATGTGACAATTAATCGCCACTGTTTATTCAGACGTAGCGATCGCTGTCCTTGTTTGCCTCGTTGCCCAACTAGCTTTTCAAAACGCAGTCCCTTATTAGCATAAAGATCTCTTTCACTAAGCGCAGCAGCAATTATTGCCATGACCTCAAAGAAGTCATCAACTACATTCGGGTACTTATGGGCATTTTTCTCTTCGGTATAGAGAGCTTCAAGTTTTTTGTCTTTAAAGCGAAAACGCACTTCACTACTCCAGATTACCGAAGTGATTTAAGACAATCTGTATACTACACATTCGGCTCTAGGGTGAAACACTGAAATCAGTTTAACATGATTTGCAAAAAAGTGCATAATTTATTGCAAGTTCGTAATTTTTCAATCAAGTTAAAAGGAAATTTCAACATATGGTAATTGCGCCATTTATCTCAATAGCTACTCCCAAAAAGCATAAAATAACTACAAACACAGGACTTAAGTTAATTCCAACCCATGACCTTCACATCAGTCCTTGAAAATATCGCCCGATCGCCTATCGCCACAAAAATAGGCGAGAAACTCAAAATAGCCAAAAACATATCCCTATCACGACTATCACGCTTAGGCAAAGGACTGATTAGCACCCACCTATGCCAACAACAAACCAAACCATTACTCATCGTCACCGCCACCATCGAAGAAGCAACCCGATGGGCTTTACAACTCCAGTCCATGTCATGGCGCGTCTATCTATATCAACCCCTTGATACATTTCCCTACGAATCATCCCAAATAGATTTAGAAACAGCTTGGACAAGGATTGAGATATTAGCGGAACTGCTTGCCAAACCACAGCATAACTTAGCGATCACTACCACCATTAACGCACTACAGCCCCATCTCCCATCCACTCAAGTATTCCAAAAACATAGCATCTATCTCAATATCGGCGATTCGCAATCGGTTAAATTACTAGCTTCTGCTTTGGCAAGATTGGGATATGCAGAAGTCAAAGAAGTAAAGGAATCAAAGCAATGGAGCCGCAAAGGATTTAGTTTTGAAGTTTTTCCTGTTAATCGAAATCTACCAGTGCGCCTAAGCTGCAATCGCGGTACTGTCGAGAAAATCAGAGAGTTTGACCCCAATAATCCCAAAAGCTTCACTGACCTATCCAGCATCGCGATCGCCCCTGTCGATTTGCATGAGTTTGTTTCTACTCATAAAGCCACATTACTGCATTACTTACCCAAGAACTTTATTGTTGCCATTGATGAACCCGAACAATGTCAGAGCTATGGCGATCGCTGGTACGAAGCTGCCGATGAGCTTTATCAAAATCAACATCCTCAAGCAGACACACCGAAACTGCATTGGGAATTTGCTAAGTGCATGACTGAGGCGAGGAAGTTTCAGATGCTTCAGCTTACCGAGCGATCTCTCATTCCCCAAACCAACGATCGCATCTCATCTCAACACAAACAGCGATCGCCGTAATCAGTGGGAGATTCCTCAAGCTAAGAGTGAGAGTGCAGTGACGGCGGAGGTGACTAGTTTTGCTTGTCC
>JADBWH010000155.1 GCA_020404105.1 Pseudanabaena sp. M53BS1SP1A06MG
AATTAAGGTCACGTGAACCAATCAGTTTGAGTCTGCCAATCTTAAAGCCATCAGTCAAAGTTAGATGATTCCGATATTCACTAAGCTTCCATCCTGAAGTTTTGTATTCCACAGAATGACCACGCTTCTTGAATCTGGGAAAACCTTTCTTCCCCGATATCTTCTTTTTACAGTTCTCAAAGAACCGATTAATTGCTGACCAGGCCCTCTCCGCACTGGCTTGCCTTGCCTGTGAGTTTAGCTTTTTTGCAAACTCAAACTCTTTGGCAAGTACAGCACAATACTTATTGAGATCGTACTTGTCGCTATCCTCTACATCCATCCATAGCTTCAAAGCTTTATTCCGCACAAACAGAGCAGTACGAATTGCCTCATCGATGAGGTTGTACTGTCCTGTTTTGCCTTTTAGTTTTGCTTCGAGGACTAACATCGATTTGTAGAATCTTATGCTGTATATTGTGGCATAGATTAATATAAAGCCGTCCTAGAAGGACGGGGTTTTAGACCCAATTTCCCGATAAGCTATAAAACAAATTTGGCGATCGCTGCTACCACACCGTCCTCTTCCACGCTAGGCGCAACCCAATCCGAGAGAGGCTTTAATCCCTCAGGACTATTACCCATCGCTACACCGATACCAGCATATTCGATCATCTCTAAATCGTTGAAGTTATCACCGATCGCTAGAACCTGAGAGCGGTCAAAGCCCAAAATATTCTCAGCTAAATGTTTTACAGCCGTACCTTTATTCGCAATCGGATTGGTTGCCTCAAAGAATGTTGCCACCGACTTTGTAAGATAAAGTTGCTGCGGCGTATAGCGATCTTTCAGGACTCTTAGCATTTCCGTCACTAATTCGGCGGTATCACTTAGAGCCAAAATTTTTGTGGGTGGATGATCAGTGCTAGCACTAGTCAGAAATTCGCGTAAATCACCAACCACCTTAACGCCAACCTTAGAACGTTCAGCATAGGCTTGGGTTTGGGCAGTCATCTTGCGAACGTAGAGTTCATCATTAACGTAAATATGAATCGAAAGCTGGTCATTTGTCGCAAATTCGCCCAGATCATCTAACAAAGACAGAGCCTGCTCTAATTCCACTGGCCAATGTCCTACTAATGCATCGGTTTGAGGATCTTTGATAAATGCACCTTGATAGGAGATCAATGGCATATCTGAAGCGATCGCTTCATGAAAGCGTAATGCTGAGCGATACATTCTCCCTGTTGCGATCGCTACCTTGACACCCCTAGCTTGAGCTGCTTTCACCGCAACTTTCACTGCATCATTGACCTGATTGGCATCACCGCTAATCGTGCCATCAATATCTACCACGACCAGTTTTATATCTTGTGCCATGAGTTTTGTCTTGCTTTGTATGAACTTGAATAGGGCTTACTGCTTGGAATAGTTTAGCGAAGATCGCCACATTCAAGCTGTAGCAAGTAATGCTTGTAAAAATTTTCATAAAAAAGCCTCACAAAGCGAGGTCTTCTAGACATAATTCAATATAAAACAAGAAAACTGTAGCGCACGCTTCGCGTGCGCTACAGTTTTTTTGTTTTTAATTATGCCTAGCTACTTACTTATTTCTCAGTACAGGCTGAACCAACCAAACCACGGCATTGTTCACGGATTTCTACCAACAGACTGGGATTCAACTGCTTAGCTTTACTCAGGGCTAGTTCAAATTGCTTTTTCGCCTCAGGAATATTGCTACCTTGCATCCATAGGATCTGTCCTTTCAGATAATTGAGTTCTGGGTTATTCGGCGCAGAAGCAAGGGCTTTATTCACAGCATCTAGGGCAAGATCGGGCATACGTGCATCGCGATAGGCTAGAGCAATACCACGCCATTTCAGATAGTCAGGAGCTGCGTATTGCTTCAGGCTCGATAAGGCAGATTCAAGGTCTGATAGCGGCAACACCGAAGCAATTAGCATATCAATGTAGCCCTTTATCAAGTTCAGTTCAGGATCATTTGCATCAATATCCTGTGCTTTTTTGATGTTGTCAAATACGCTCTGGACAAGGGGCAAAGCCTTAGGTGCGCTAGCTACGCCTTCGGTTTTGACGATATATCCTGCTTCGATCAAGTCACTGGCTGCCAAGTAGATATGGGCTCTGAGGTCATCTTTGCCTCTCAATGCTTCGGCATTGCGACGCACCCGTTTACCAGCTACTTTCATTCCTAAAAAGTCTTCTTTGGCGTAAAAGGTGGCGGATCTTAGCGCAAATACAAGCGGCTCATCAGCTTCAGTACCTAAAGCTTTGTCTAACTGTCTCACTGCTTCTACATAGTTGCCGTCTTTGAACATTAATTCAAAGGCTTTTTGAGTTTCACTACCAATCGCCCTAGCATTTGAGGTGCGAAATGGATCGGCGGCGAAGCTAGGCATTGCGGTGGTGGCGCTGACTAATGCTGCCAATATGGATGCAAATATTGGTACGAGTTTTGGCGCAGGTATTGGTTTCAAAGGACACTTCATATAATTTCCCCGAAAATATCAGGCTATAGGTAGTTAGTAAAGTTTAGAACGTATTCTTAGGCATTCTGTCAAAATTTATTCGGACTTAACCTAAACACTTATAGGACTTACGCGCAATTGCCCTGTAATAAATTAAGGGCTGATAGCTTAAACCCTCTGAAACGGGTTGATCACAGAAACTTTTTAGCCCACTTTAGCTGACTTTAGCTTTAAGCCAAGAACTTGAGTTCTTGGTTATTTTGCGTAAGTCCTAACTTAATAACAAATTACGAAAGTGTAGCAACACTTTTGTGGTTTAAAAACAAATCTAGTAAGTTTTTCTATGAAGAAATGGCTTAGCCATTTCTTCATATGGACTTAATCTAAATTTAGACTAAATTTCCGATCTATCTGCAATATAGCAATCCTCAATGAGATGTGAGTAGCTACTTCACTCAGCCATCAGTTTAGGGTTGGCTAAGCTAAAGTTGTCTTGAATAGCTTTTAGAGGGGCTTCGACTTCGCTCAGCCCTCGGTGTAAGTTAGCTGAGAGAAGTTGAAGCTGTAGGTTTTATTTGAATTATCTATCAGCCAAAGCCAATGGTTCTTACAATTGATTTAAGATTGCTATATATAGCAGTCCTAAATCAGTTATAGATTTTTGGGTTTATGAAAGCGAAACCCGAAGGGGGGTGCTTCTATAAACTCATCTTTGAAAGACGATTTTAGTTTACAAAAAGTTTCTGACCTTCTCCTAACAGCCTAAATCTTGTTTGACGCGCTGTCTTTTGACTCCCTTTGCAAATACCGTCATCATAAACCCAGACTAAAATTCAACTCGACTTTGCGGCTAAGCCGCGTAGGGCATTAGCAAAGGCTTTGCCCTTATTTTTCGTGAATAAATAAGGAATAATTAAAGTGAAACGTATTTTTTCGATTCTAGCGATCGCCTTAACTATGTTGGTCAGCTTCACTTTCGGTCAGCCAGCATTTGGTGAACTATCCGCAGGCGCAAAAATCTTTAATAATAACTGCGCTCAATGTCATGCAGGTGGACGCAATAATGTAGTTGCAGCCAAGACCTTGAAGGCAGATGCCCTAGAAAAGTATGGTAAAAACACCGTAGAAGCAATTATCCTCCAAGTGACTAACGGCAAAGGCGCAATGCCCGCTTTTGGCAAGAAGCTTAAAGCTGAGGAAATTGAGTTAGTTTCTAATTACGTACTTGAACAAGCCAAGAATGGTTGGGCTAAATAAGAATTAATTTTTTGGTTTAGTAGATGAGTTTTGACTCATCTACTAAACATTTTATTTTTTATTTTTTTAAGGAAAGCGATCGCATGAAATTCCAGAACTTCCTATCTCGATTGACATCACAATTCGTAGCTTTGCTTTCTTGCAGCGCGATTACCATGCTCGCAACAACTACGGTAGCAATAGCCCAGACAACACAAATTAAGACAAGTTCTCGCATTTTCAACGTCAAAGGAGAACTTGTCGGAACTGCCACATTTACCCAAACACCTTTAGGTGTGAAAGTTGATCTCAATGTGCAAAACCTAGCACAGGGAGAACATATGGTGCATTTACATGAAAAAGGCAAATGTGACGCACCCGACTTTAAGACATCTGGCAATCATTTCGATCCATTGGATGGTGAGACGGAAGTTAGCAATCACCTCCATAACAAGCATGAAGATGTCAAACACAAACCTGCTGGCGATTTACCCAATATTATCGTTAACTTAGATAGGAAAGGCACTCTAACAGCCCTATTGCCAAAATTAACTTTGGGTTCAGGAAAAAACTCTTTGCTGAGACAGGGTGGTACGTTGATTATTATCCACGCAGGTGCAAATGGGAAATCAACGATTCCCAATGTAGATTATAAGACTCGGATTGCTTGTGGAATCATTAAACCTTAAAAACAGTCTGAACACATGCTTGAATTATCTTCTATCTTATTAAACTTACATTTATCTAATATTACTAGCACTGATGCTCATTCAGAAGGATCACCAGTGCGTATTTCCCATGAAGTGAGAACTTCTCAAGACATTGGCGGCACAATTCATATTGAACCTAATGATCGACCTATTGCTGGTCAAAAAACGCGCATCTGGATTGCTCTCACTAAACGCGGAGGCGAAGTCATTCCCTATGCAAAATGTAATTGTCAGATGGAAGTGCGATCGCTAACAGATCGTAATCTTAAATTTACGGTATCCAACTCCTCAAAAATTATTGATCGATTTTTGGGACTATCGAGTCTCGAAGTTACATTTCCGCAAATTGGACGATATGAACTCAATCTCAAAGGTTCACCGAAGGATGATGGCGGTTTTGCACCATTTGAATTGACCTTTACGACTAATGTAGGCAGATAGGGCAGAAAGCGCTATAAATAAAGAATGCTAGATTTATTGCTTGTTGCCGCTTTAGGATTTTTGGGGAGCTTTGGTCATTGTGTAGGCATGTGTGGACCTCTGACCGTCGCCTTTTCGCTTTCAGGTAAGGATAAATATCCTCCAGATATTTCTCGCAATTGGCAACAGCATTTATATTTTCATACCCTTTTAAATATTGGCAGAATTCTTAGCTATACGATCGCTGGGGCGGTGATTGGGGCGATCGGTTCGGTGCTAGTTGCTGGCGGACAATTAGCAGGTATTGAGAGTGATCTGCGGCGTTGGTTGGCAATTTTGACAGGAATACTTTTAATTTGGATGGGAATGATTCAGATCAAGCCCGAAAGCTTGCCGAATATTCCCTTTCTCAATCCGATGGCAATGATAGCACTCCATCAACGTCTCAATAAGGCGATGATAAAGTTGTCATTCAATTCCCATCCACTTTCCCCTACCTTACTGGGCATGACATGGGGCTTGATTCCTTGTGGATTTCTCTATACTGCTCAAATTAAGGCTGCCGAAACCAGTAGCATATGGCAGGGTGCGCTGACAATGTTTGCCTTTGGATTGGGAACATTACCTTCGATGCTAGGAATAGGTGTCTTTGCAGGTTTATTAAGTCGCGATCACCGTAGTCAATTATTTCAATTGGGCGGATGGATTACGCTCATCATCGGGATTTTGACATTACTTCGCACTAGCGACATGATGGACTATACAGGACATGGCGGTTTGATTTTGTTAATCCTTACCCTTGCCGCCCGTCCCCTCAGTCATTTACTTAAATTCTGTGCGCCTCTGATGCTCTATCGACGGGCGATTGGTGTTGGAGCATTCGTTCTTTCTATTGCCCATACCTTCCATATGGTCGAGCATTCTTTCCAATGGAACTTTGATGCTTTATCCTTCATGATTCCGCAACATCAAGTTTCGATCTGGATTGGCGCGATCGCGATCGCCTTGATGACTCCTGCGGCGCTCACTAGTTCCGATTGGATGGTTAAAAGACTCGGTAGGTATTGGCGCTATTTACATTTACTCTCAGTCCCTGCCTTATTACTTGCGTCAGTACATACAATTGCGATCGGTTCTAATTATCTCGGTGCTATGACTTTGACTCCACGGAATTGGATTTTGACGATTCTCTGGGGATTGATAACTATAGGAACTTTGTTAATCAGAACTTGGAAGTTTAGAAAGTAATCGCGATTGCCAATTGCATGGTCAAAAATTTTTGTGTCGTATCCTTAGTACTGGATAAAAAAGTATACAAACTCGTAAGGAGCTTAGTTACTTTAATTAATCGTAAGTAAGTCCCTAGGCTTGATTCCCCGCTAGAGGCGAGCAATCAAGCCTGTACTTCACCAGACTGGTAAACGCTATAAAAGCTTCCAAGCTTTTTTATGTACAAAGCGATGGAAATAATGGAAATATAAGTCTAAATGTTATAAGCGATTTGAGATATATTTCACTTATGAAATAGAGCGCTAATCTCAAAGTGTTACTACACTAACTTAAACCCATGACATTTGCGTTAAACTAAGAGGCTAAGTCTCTTAAATATGTAGTTGCTTTACGATGGAGTCACTGTTTTCTACTCAAGGCATCATGGTTATGCTGCTCGGTGCATACGCTGTTGCCATGTGGATGTTTCTTACCAGCGCACCAAAAGTACATACGATCATGGTTTCTGACCTCGATCAAGCACGATATTTTTATGAAGGCGAGTTAAAATTGCCGATCGCCGATGTGCCTCTACATTACTACTATGGCTATGAATACGGTATGGGCGCACCTGCTGATCCTATTTATATTCCTGCCACAGCCCGAACCGCTAAATCTAAATATTCAGCAGATATGGAAGGCGCATGGTATCAACTAAAGAAAAATGTGCAACTGCATATCGTTCCGGGAGCAAATACCACAGATTCCAATCGCAGTCGGCATATTTGTTTTAATCGCGACTGTGTAGAACAACTCTTGTTGCAAATTCAAATTAAAGGCATTAAGCACAAAGTCCGTAGCGAAAAGCCGCTTAACTTTTTAGTCAAAGATCCTGATGGACAGGTAATTGAAATTGCTGAAGTCATCAGCTAAACCCGAAAGAGGACTTGCATTCCAAGTCCTCTTTTTTTGATCTTGTGACCTAGATAACGTTTAGAATGATCGCTAGTGTCCAAAATAAGTATCTGAATAGTGGACAGCAACGAACGAGTATTTGAAGATATGGCAACAAAGCAAGCAGCGATTTTGGTCTTGGCGGATGGTACTTGTTACCGTGGCTATGCGTTTGGCGCGTCTGGAACCGCGATCGGCGAAGTGGTATTTAATACAGGTATGACTGGCTACCAAGAGGTAATGACCGATCCCAGCTACCGAGGACAAATTGTTACTTTTACCTGTCCTGAACTTGGCAATACGGGCGTAACGCCTGAAGATGATGAATCCGATCGCCCACAGGTGCGTGGTGTAATTGCGCGAAATATTACGGTAGTACCTAGTAATTGGCGATCGCGTCAGTCCTTACCCGATTACCTCAAAGCCCATAATGTTGTTGGTATTACGGGCATTGATACTCGTGCGCTCACCCGCAAACTGCGATCGCTTGGTGCGATGAATGGCGGCATCTCTACTGAAATCCTCGATCCCGAAGTGTTATTGGCTCAAGTAAAAGCAGCGCCATCAATGCAAGGTCAGAACCTCGCTCAAGAAGCTTCCACCGATCGCATTTATGAATGGACAGAAAAAACTATCTCTGAATGGGAATTTGTGGAGCCATCACAGTTAACAGGTGAACAGTTGACTGTTGTCGCGATCGATTTTGGCGTTAAGCGCAATATTCTCCGTCGCCTTGCTAGTTATGGTTGCCGCGTGATAGTTGTTCCTGCTGATACCCCATCGGAAAAGATTCTTTCCTACAATCCCGACGGTATTTTCCTTTCTAACGGACCTGGCGATCCCGCAGCCGTAACCCAAGGCATTGAAACTGCTAAAGCTTTACTAGCAGCAAATAAGCCTATGTTTGGTATTTGCTTAGGACACCAAATTTTAGGATTATCAATGGGTGGCGACACTTTCAAGCTCAAGTTTGGACATCGCGGACTCAATCAACCTTCCCAAAACCAAGCTAAAAATGCTGATCGTCGTGTAGAAATCACGAGTCAAAATCACGGTTTTGCGCTGACAGGAGAATCCTTTGAGCAATCTCCCGCGATGCTAACCCATATCAATCTCAATGATCATACTGTTGCAGGCTTAGAGCACAAAACCTTGCCTATCTTCTCAGTGCAATACCACCCAGAAGCTAGCCCTGGTCCTCACGATGCCGATTATCTCTTCGAGCGTTTTGTCAACTCCATGCGCGAACATAAAAATAGTAAGCAAGTTGCGGCTTGATCCCGTCTCAGTCTTCTAAATCATGGGTGACACAAATTCTCTCTCAAAGATAGAAACGACATCCTTGCTAAGCAAGGATGTCGTTTCTATCTTTGAGATGTCAAAGGCGGGTGATCTAGTCTCTAAAGTGCGATGATATATGTATATGTTTGGAGCGATCGCATCACTCACATTTCTAGTTAACTTTCTATTACAACTATGCCAACACCCGTACCAGAACTTCCCACTGACTCTGAAGGACTATTGAGACTCTTACGCCATAAGGAAGGAACTTGGGTGCAGTGGGGAATAGCATGCCAAATGCTCCAGAAAATGGGCGAAAATTCTCTTGCTATCTTTGAAAATACTGGTTTTGAGCCAATTCAACAAAATCAGATTGTTGTTGCTTCACAGGTTTATGCTAGTTTGCAAGCAGGTAATGCCTCAGATATTGTCCTAGCCCACTTTGAACAAAAAGGAAGTGACATTCTCTATGAGTTGCGCGTACTCAATCAATCGGAACGGGTCACCATGGCAACCTTTGCCCTTGAGAAAAATCTTGATGTATTGGAAGCAAAGGATATCGTTAAAGCAATTAAGGAGGCTGCAACAGTTGCGAACTTGCCAGAAGGATTCACCCGACATCCAGGTGATGCAGTAGTTTTACAAATTCTCAAAGCTACTCAGGGCAAAATCGATCCACAGGAACGGACAAGATTGATTGCAAGAGGTCTACGTTTTGCCCATGGTGACAAAGCTCGTGCTGCGATCGAGCGGTTGCTCACCGACATGGCAAATCCTTCAAAAAAGAAAGCCCCAAGCTTACCCACATTTCGTTACGATGGTGAGGACAATATTCCGCGTATCTTACCTGTGGCAGGTACTCTGCCTTTGTCGGCAGCCCAGTTTCAAGCAGTTACTCAAGTAACAGAACTAACTCCCTTTGGTATTGTGCATTCCCATAGTGAGGCTACTTGGGCAACTCTTCCTGGTTGGTTTGTGGTACATAAAGCAGAAGATGGTGTGATTGTTTCTTGTAATACTGATACCTTGCAAGTTGCCATTTCTCAAGAAGTACTTAGCGCCGATCGCGATCGCGCTGAGGATATCCTGATATTAGTCGATCGCGCCCAAAGGAATTGGGATGAAAGTAGCTATTTTGCGATCGCAGATCAAGATGGCAATCTCAAATTTGCATGGTTTGACTCCCAGCCAGACGTAGCAATTCTCGGCAAAGTTACGTTAACATTGCGTCCCAAACGCTTCTTTGACGAAAATGCATCTCAAGATCGCTGGCAGTTTGAGGAATAGAGAAACTTCAAAATAATAAAAATCGCAGAGCGATTTTTATTATTTTGAGCCTAGACATAAAACAAAAAGCCCTGCATTGCAGGGCTTTTTGTTTTAAGAGTATTGAAGTTTAACTAATCCATTCAGGAATTGCTTCTTCCTTAGTATTAGTACGACGCTCAAGGGTTTGACGCTCGAACTTCATGTGAATGGCGCGATTTTGTTCGCCATCTGCTGCCACCGCAAAGATTGGATAATCTTGGATACCATCTTGGAAAGATGTGTGGAAGCGGAACGTACCATCGGAGTTGAGCTTAATAGGACGACCACCGATGGTGACAGAAGCATCAGGCTCAGTTGCACCATAGACGATCAACTCTGCATCTGCAACCAACCAGAATTGGCGAGGACGGATGGGAGATTCGCTAGAGAAGAAGCTATAGCTAGACTCTAGACCAATGCCAGAGTAGTTGATGCCGCTAGCACTAAGCGCACCTGCTGCTCCAGCAAACAAGCCTGCACCCGATGGGAAGATGTAGGAGCTAATGGATTCAGGAGCCATACCGATTCCAGATTCATGCTGCATCGAGCCATAGAGTGAACCAGAAATACGTTGGATCTCGGCTTCACGAGCGATGTTGAAGATTTCGTCGTAGGAAGTATCGGTAGTAGATGCTTCTTCGGGAGCAGGTGCTGCTTTTTTGGCAGGAGGTACAAGCGTGAAGAAGGTTTGCCCTTTAAGACTTTGATCCCAAGGTACAGTAATAAAATTATCTTCCACCCATTCCGATGGGAATACAGGGGGAACATGGACGACCTTAGAACGGGTGAGGACTAACCAACGACCATCAGCACAACGATAGCCAAGCTCCGCCACATAGTCGCGATCGCTAATCGGAATTGGCAAATACCATTCACGAGCGAGTTCGTCACTATTGTATTCTTGTAAGTTATTGGGAGTTTGATAGTCTAAGTTGATATCAGTAGCATCGTACAAACGAAGCGCTAACTGTTGCCCACCTTGATTTCTCAACTCTTCCTTATGAGAATTAGGTACATCCCAATAAACATAAGCCCACTGGGGATCGCGAGGTAGTAAGACGATGCGGCTTTCTCCATAACCAGTAGGAATATCGCCAATGTTCTTATCAATAGCGGCAAGTGATTCTAAGTTTTCTTCTGTTTCTTCACTACCCAAATTAAACTTTGATGCTTCCACGATTTCTTGAGTCTCCGAGTTAATGCTATCTGCTTGGGTTGAGGCTGCGCCTTGAGCGGAAAGAATGGTTTGAATATCAGCAAGTAGCTGAGATTTTCGCATTCGACTATAACGAGAAATTTCTAGCTCTGCTGCTACTTTACGAAGTTGACGCAAGGTCATTTCTTCTAAGGGAGGACGTTCCCTCGCCATACAATTAACCTCCAACTGCTTGTAATTAAATTTTCCACAATTTCATAAAACTGTGGAATCGGATTGTAGCTATGTCCATTTTGCCAAAATTTTTTGAATGGTCAATGACTGAAAGGTTCATCTTCTAATGGTTCAGGCTAATTTATGGAGCTTTTGCAGTACAAATACTTAGCCAAAACCAAATACCTGTCATTGTTGTGGCGATCACAATGGCTAATTTTCATGGGGATCGCAATGTCATGAAACTATAACATTACGATCCCCTCCTCTGGATACTAGGGGAGGTTGTCCCAAAAGCCATAAGATTAGAGGGACAACAAAATGTGTAATTTCATAAACCTATAACTATGAAGACAAAATACGGGTCTTTATTTAAGTCTTTAAATAAATCTTTGGAAGGTTCTTTACAAGACTTGTGTCGTTCAGCGATCACATTTGCTTTGGCATTATTAGTTGTAATCGGTAGTTTTACCTCAGAAGCAGATGCAGCCTTATTTTCGAGAAAGAACGAAAGCTTGACTACCAAAGAAATTCAGACCCTTGTTAATGCAGGTTTGACAGGCAACTATGTTGCTGATACGACAGATACCATCAAAGCTCTGCGGGAAGCAATTAATTTGCCCGAAAATGCTGATAATCGCGCAGCAGTAAAAGCATCAGCACGTTATAAAATTAACGCTTATGTCTCGCGTTATCGAGCTGATCGCGACAAGAATGGATTTTATTCCTACACAACAATGTTAACAGCCCTTAATACTTTGGCAGGATACTACAACGGCACTGCCAAGCGGGCAGTACCTGCCAAGGTACGCGATCGCTTGCTGCAAGAGTTTGATCGTGCTGAAGCAGCGCTTGCACAAGGACGTTAGCAAGGGGATTGTTCTTATGTTTGAGGAACGCCGCTTTGCGACATTCCTCGAGCCTTGATTTAGCGATTTTCTACTATAAGCAAAATGAAAACTCTGAGCAATTAATGAGATTAATTTTTTGTTGGTAGTGCTGCAAAGTAATTTTTTAGTAATTGTGTTGCGGGCGCGAAGCGCCCGCAACACAATTACATTGCATGACTACCTTTTTGTTTTTAGATGAGTATGCGATCATTTGAAAACCTCTATAGCGCGAGGATGACAAACATTGGTGACAGGATTGGTAACTATATACGAGGCATTGCACCAAGCCCCCCAAACCCGTGAGTTTTTCGAGGAGTTGCACCAAACTGACGCAAAGGAATTTTGGCATCGGGCGATCGCTGTTTTACAGCAGTTTTCAATGCAGAGACAGTTGAAGGGGATACTCCTTACACATCACCCCTACATCATCCCTAATGCTGCTCTTCGCCAAACTGAGTTACAAACTTGGGTATTTACCACTAGTAAATCTTCTTTATTCCCTACAGGGACTTTACCAATTGGCAATACTCAAGTAGTTTCTCTACCTAAGTCAGATGCTCTGAATCAGGAATGGTTCTGTCTCCTCATCACTGAAACCTTCGGTATCTTAGTGGTTTCCTCTACTAAAAGCCATAGCTGTCTCTGGTCACTTCATCCCCAAGCGATTCAAACTGCAATCACTACTTTATTAACACGTATTCGGCGTTCTGAACAACAGACTGCATTACAAGCTAAATTGCAGCAATTTCCACCAATCATGCCCCCCTATCAGATCATGGCAAGATTTGGCGCAATTTTAATGGCACAGAGTTCCATTCATCAAGAATTGCCAGTTCCTGAGATCCAAGAAGTCGATATTATCAAAGCAATTACCCATGAGGTTCGCACTCCGTTAACTACAATCCGCATGTTAGTGCGATCGTTGAAACGTCGTAAAGATGTTTCCGCAGAAGTTAAAACCCGCTTAGATCGAGTAGATGCTGAATGTACAGAACAGATTGAAAGATTTAATTTAATTTTTGAGGCGGCACAACTAGATAGCTATCCCATTATGTTAGAGGCTACGCAAATTGAAGAAATCCTTAGTGATGGATTTATGCGTTGGCAAGAACATGCAGGGAGAAGACAAATATCCTTAGAAATGATTTTGCCAACGGAAATTCCTGCTATTTCTAGCAATGCTTTACTTCTATCTCAAGTACTGAATGGTCTAGTGGATCGCTTAGTACGGACTTTTCCCCCTGATAGTCATATTCAATTAATTCTGACTAGTGCTGGGGAATATCTCAAACTACAATTCCAATCGCAGGTGACTAGCCAAAGTAGTGGTGACTTACCATTGCTTAAAGCAGTAGGGCAATGGCTAATGTTACAACCTGAGACAGGAACGTTAAGTTTGAGCTTACCGACTACTAAGACTTTATTAAAGGCTCTAGGCGGCAAACTCACTGTCAGAATGCATTCAAGTAGTGCCGCCTATGATGGCGAAATTTTGACGATCTTCTTACCATTTTTTTGATTTTGTAACATACCTAATAAATAATACCATTCAGGAATTTTTTATTAGGTATGTGCTACCAGTTTGTAAGCTTCATCCAATACTTAACTGAGCGTGTGGTGATCTTAAATCAACGTTGTTAGCTTCTATTGATACTTAGATTAGAACTGAAACATTTTTGAAAGTGTTGCGAAGCGCCACTTTCAAAAACGTTTCTGGGTTTTAAGTAAGCACAAGGCGCTTTACTTAGTAATGTATTAATAATTTAGGTTGCAATTTTCACATTAAATATACTAACAAGAAAATTACAATATGCTGCTTTTCAGTTTGTTTTGCTCCTATGTGTGAGGAAATAAACCCGTACTTCACTAGACTGGGAAACACAATATTAAAGTAATAGACTAATTTTAGAAAAAATAATTGAGACTTCAACATTGATGAAAAAAACAATCAAACAATTTTGTAGCTTGGCGATCGCGGCTTTAATGTCCTGCTTACTAGCTGTAGCTTGTACACCAAGCAATGCTCCCTCAAATAACAATGCCACTAGTTCTACCACTGGCAATCAAGCACCAATTTCCATTGGTATTGCTGTTGCTCAAACCAGTAATGTTGCTCTTCTAGGGCAAGAGCAAGTTACAGGGGCAAAGATTGCGGAGACCTATTTCAATAAGCAAGGTGGGGTTAATGGCACACCAATTCGCCTAGTTTTTCAAGATACCGCAGGTGATGAACAGGGTGCAATCAACGCTTTCAATACGTTAATTTCTCAAGATAAAGTTGTCGGTATTGTTGGTCCCACATTATCTCAACAAGCCTTTAGCGCTGACCCGATCGCTGAGCGTGCAGGTTTACCTGTCATTGCACCATCAAATACTGCTAAGGGGATTCCCCAAATCGGTAAATATATTTCGCGAGTATCTGCTCCAGTAGCTGTCGTTGCACCCAATGCGATCGAAGCTGCCCTGAAAATAAATCCACAAATTAAGAAGGTCGCAGTCTTCTATGCTCAGAATGATGCTTTTAGCAAATCAGAAACGGGCACTTTCCAAGAGACTGTTAAGCAAAAAGGGTTAGATCTGGCAACTGTGCAAACATTCCAAACTACAGATACTGATTTTCAATCTCAAGTAACCAACGCAATTAATATCAAGCCTGATTTGATTATCATTTCTGGTCTATCTGCTGATGGAGGCAACCTCGTTAAGCAGTTACGAGAACTTGGTTACAAAGGTCTAATCATTGGTGGTAATGGCTTAAATACTTCCAATATTCTCCCCGTTTGCAAGGCTCTTTGTGATGGCATCATTATTGCTCAAGCCTACAGCCCTGAGCTAAAGAATGACATCAATGCTGAATTCCGTAAACTCTATACTGAGCAAAGCAAGAAAGAACCGCCTCAGTTTAGTGCTCAAGCATTTACAGGTGTACAAGTATTTGTAGAGGCTCTGCGGACTCTCGATAAAACTACTAAAATTAGTACTTTGTCATTGCCTCAACTTCGCACCCAACTCAATGACACTTTGCTCGCAGGTAAATATGAAACTCCTCTAGGCGAGATTTCCTTCACCCCTGAAGGTGAAATCGTGCAGAAGAAGTTTTATGTTGCACAAATCAAAATGGAAGCTGACGGTAATAGTGGCAAGTTTACATTTATCCAATAAAAAAACAGATTTTTGATGGTATTGAGACTTTGAGTAGTAAGTAGCTCGACTTAATTAAAACCTAAAACCAGAGTTTGTTCCGCCCGAGTAGCGGGCGGAACAAACTTTTCGGTTTTTAGTTTACTTATGTCTAGCTACTTATAGGAATATTTTTGAGAGTGATGCTTAATGACAACTTCAAAAATATCTCTGGGTTTTAAGTAAGCGCAAAGTGCTGTAACGTCAGTTCAGACTAAGCTGACAAATTAAAACAAACATTGAGAGCTATGCTTTGCGTAGCTCTCCTCAATGTTTTTATACATTAATTTATCGGGAAATTGGGTCTAAAACCCCGTCCTTCTAGGACGGCTTTATATTAATCTATGCTACAATATACAGCATAAGATTCTACAAATCGATGTTAGTCCTCGAAGCAAAACTTAAAGGCAAGACAGAGCAGTACAACCTCATAGATGAGGCGATTCGTACTGCTTTGTTTGTGCGTAATAAGGCTTTAAGGCTATGGATGGATGTAAAGGATAGCGACAAGTACGATCTCAATAAGTATTGT
>JADBWH010000156.1 GCA_020404105.1 Pseudanabaena sp. M53BS1SP1A06MG
AAAAAGGCTTTGTTGTTCAACAAAAGCGGTGGGTGTTTGAGCGTTCTTTTGCTTGGTTTTCTCGCTTTGGCTGTTTGAACAGAGATTACGGACTTTTACCTGAAACTTCTGAGGCTTTTTTCTATGTCGGCTTGATCCAGATCCTCCTCAAACGTCTTGCTTAACTTCTCAAACACGCTCTTAAGAAGAATCTAAGGTGATGTTAACTCAATTGAGATTCTGCAACAATGCTTGATCTCATCTAACAATTTAGTTATGTCTTTAGGGGAGGATATAGCGTTTACCAGTCTGGTGAAGTACTGGTTTGTTTCCCCACCAAAGGCGGGGAAACAAACCTATGTACCTCGTTTGCTTGAAAAGCGCTATATTACCTAAAATTAACATGAAAATCTACGGTAAAGTACCGTAAAAGTTGCTTAGTACGTAAACCCCAAATTAAAGTGACGGCGCAAAGTACCGCCACTTTAATTTGGGGTTTTGATTTACACTATCTATACCTTGTAGTGCTATCTGTAATAGCCTAAGCAACTAGCAAAATAATTTTAATCTTGTCAAACTTTTTAATCAAAACCTAACATTTGAGAAATGGAGCATCGCGAAACTGTAAGATTGTTGCGAATAGTTTCACTTAATCATTACAAGGAATAGTTCACAGTGACTAAAGGAACAGAAATCATTGCGATCGCTGCACGAGAAATCCTCGATTCGCGTGGTAAACCAACCGTTGAAGCGGAAGTCAAACTTGCCAACGGCGCAATCGGTCTCGCACAGGTTCCCAGTGGTGCATCTACAGGTAGTTTTGAAGCCCACGAGCTACGGGACGGAGATAAAAAACGCTATGGAGGAAAAGGAGTTTTAATCGCAGTTCGCAACATTCACGAAAAACTGCTACCCGAACTGAAGGGGGTCGATTCGCTGAATCAAGAATTAGTTGATCGCCTCATGATCAAGCGTGACGGCACACCCAACAAATCTGAGATTGGGGCAAATGCAATCTTGGCGGTTTCACTTGCTACAGCAAAAGCTGCGGCAAAAGCGATCGGACAACCCTTGTATCGCTATCTTGGCAATCCTCTATCGAATGTGTTGCCTGTGCCTCTAATGAACGTTCTTAATGGTGGTGCTCACGCCGATAATAACGTTGATATTCAAGAGTTCATGATTGTGCCTGTGGGCGCACCTACCTTTAAGGAAGCTTTGCGCTATGGTGCAGAAGTATTCGCGGCTCTTAGCTCCGTACTCCATGAAAAGGGCTTATCAACTGCCGTGGGTGATGAAGGTGGATTTGCCCCCAACCTTGAGTCCAATCAAGCAGCTCTAGAATTACTAATCGATGCAATCACCAAAGCAGGTTATAAACCTGGGGAACAAGTGGCTTTAGCGCTAGACGTAGCATCTAATGAGCTATTCAAAGATGGGAACTATGTGATCGATGGCAAAACCCTCAGTCCCCAAGAGTTCGTTAACTATTACGAAGGTTTGATCTCCAAATATCCTATCGTCTCTATCGAGGATGGATTGGAAGAAGATCAATGGGCTAGCTGGAAAGCTATGACCGATCAACTCACCAATACGCAGTTAGTTGGTGATGACCTGTTTGTAACCAATAAGACCCGTCTAGAGCGTGGTATTCGTGAAGGTTGCGCTAGCGCCATCTTGATTAAGTTAAATCAAATTGGTAGCTTAACCGAGACCCTAGAAGCGATCGCTACTGCTGACCGAAATGGTTATCGCTCAGTGATCAGTCATCGTTCTGGCGAAACTGAAGACACCACGATCGCTGATCTTGCCGTTGCTACCCGCGCAGGTCAAATCAAAACAGGTTCTCTCTGTCGCAGTGAGCGCGTTGCCAAATACAATCGGTTACTCAGAATTGAAGCAGAACTTGGCAGTCAAGCTGTATATGCTGGTGCTCTTGGTTTAGGTCCTTCTCGCTAAGCCTGACGAATCCAAAAAATGGTAAGAATCGCTAAGCGATTCTTACCATTTTTTGGTATTTGAGCCTTGCAAAGCAAGGCTCAAATACCGATATCGAACTCCTAAGAAACATCTGTAACTGGAGATGAAGGTACGAGCATCTCGACAACTGATAACCTCCACAACTATGTCAAAGCTGTGTTTGATTACTTGTTTGAATTGAAGTGAGTTGATGAATTACGACACAAACCGTAAGAATTTTGCTTAAAGCAGCGACGCAGCGATCGTGCCTTCTTTACTTAAACGTGAGTCGTTGATCGTTATTGGTAACGATCAACGGCTCAATGTTGCAACCTAAATACAAAATGCAGCGTGATGAGGAGGAAATACGATCTCTAGATCTCTCAACTGCTGTATCTAATGGCATTTTCGAGGCTCTTTCATTGATTCAAAAGACACTACGGACTGGCTGGCTAACTTTTGAATTAAGCCGCGCTGCGAAGCGGCATCGGCTTGAATGAATTGTTAGGCACTACATGCCGCCAAAAATGGTTGTACTTCTTCCAGAAATAGCTCTGGCACCTCTGCAAATGAAGCGTGGCCACATGGCAGTGCGTTAAACTGTGCTGAAGGCATGCACTGCGCTGCCACCTTACCGTCTCTGCCGGCTGGAATAACGGGATCGCTTTTGCCAAAGAGCAGCAATGTAGGCGCCTTAATCTTCGGTGCAACGGTTCGAAGGTCGTTGTCCGGAGTGGTGAAGCCACGCCAGACGGCACGATTGAGAATGATCTGTGGTGCTGCGGCCTGTGTTGTGGATGCGCGCTCCAGCATAGCCCGTGTCGTGGCTGTGCGATGTTTGAGATACAGACTTGCAAAGCAATGGGGCGAAAGAGAAAACCGGCTGCCCTGCAGCTTGCAGAAGTTGCGCGAAACTAAACTCGGGGTCGTGAATCCCCCCGGGGCAACCAGCACCAAACCGCGGACAAGTTCAGGTGACTCTGCGGCTAGACGTGCAGCGGCATTGCCGCCGAGGGAATTTCCAATGAAGAAAGCGGGCGGCAATGCCAGCGCTGCCAAAAACTCACGCAGGGCTTGGTAGAAGAACAACACCCCGACCAATTCAGGCTGTTGTGGAGGAGCCGATTGACCGTACCCGGGCCAGTCAAGTGCGAGAACGCGGTAGGTTTTTGAGAGTGCGGGAACAACGGCTTCAAAATCTTTGCTGTCGCCGGGGTTGGCGTGGAGCAAAACAAGCGGGACACCCTGCCCATGCTCGGTGTAGTGAACGGAACCCGTAGGTAGCTTGATCGATGGCATGCCTCCTCCTCTAGTGCCTAATGGTTCGCTTCACCCGCCGCATATAGCCTTAAATACCCAACGAATAAATGCTCAACGGTTCGGTGCAAGCGAATTGTTAGCTGTAAGCGATCGTCACTAAACCAAGGTTGCCCCTTTGAATGCACCAATTGGCGCAATAGAGTCAAGTTCATTTAAAATTTCGATGCTTAATTTAATATCAAGAGCCGCAAGGTTTTCGTCTATGCGAGACTTTTTTCGACTGCCCGGAATGGGAATAATGTTGTCACCTTGCGCTATCAGCCAAGCCAGAGCAAGTTGTGCCGGAGTAACACTCAGACCAACAGAAATATTTCTAATATGCTCAAGACGCTGTAGGTTACTAGTGAAGTTTTCACCTTGCATCTTTGGGTTGTTCTTACGGAAATCACCGTCATCTAATTCTTTAACTGTTCCGGTTAAGAAGCCAGCACCAAGTGGCGACCAGCAAACAAGTGCTGCACCGATACTATTCACAGCAGGTAGGATCTCCTTTTCAGCCTCACGCCGAAACAATGAATATTCGTATTGAACTGCTGAAATAGTATGCACTTCATTTGCTCTAATGATTTCATCGGCTGTCACATTTGACAAGCCAATAGCCTTCACCTTGCCTTGCTTGACTGCTTCAGCCATCGCTGAGACCGTCTCTTCAAGCGGAGTGTTGGGATCAAGATAGTGAGCATAAAGCAAATCGATTCGCTCAACACCAAGGCGTTCGAGACTGTTATCAATGGCTCGTCTTACGTAGGACCTTGTACCGTTTATTGTCAGAGGGAACCCCCAGCCTGTATCTAATTGGCTGCCCGCTTGGTCTTTCTCAAATACAATCCCGAATTTAGTCGCCACAAAAGTATCTTTAGTAGATTGCTTCATGGCTTGTTTAATCAATATTTCATTATGCCCAGCACCATAGGCATCAGCTGTATCGATCATCATATTCTGATCGATTGCGTGAATAAGTGTTTCTATCGCTGAATTTTCTTCGCTTTGACCATAATAGCCCTCCAATCCCATAGCACCGTAACCGATTTGCTTTATTGGCACAGAATTGATGGTTAACATGATTGCTCCTTTTGTTTGGTTATTAACGTTTCATTGTTGGACTGATTACAGCTAACGGTCTAGTTGAGCCGCCGCAGTCAATTTTCAGCTTGTAAAGATCACTTTTGATAAAGTCGGCTCCAACGCAGTGTTAGACGGTCGATATCCTGTCATACGGTTCTGGCTCCACATCGGGAACTTTTGCTAAAATTGCTTCATATTTTAACCGACTACCTCTTTTAGCTCTTTCTTTGAGGTAATTCTCAGTCATTAAAGCAGAGAGCTTTTCTGCTATTGCAGTTGATATAAATTGATCGATAGAAATTCCATCACGACTTGCAAGATCATACAAGCTTTTTTGTAATGAGTCAGGAATTTGGATTTGAACGATACTCATGGCAACTTTCCTATAAAGCGTAAGAACTCTAAAGGCTCAAGCAAATTTAACCCAAACTGCTCTACACCTGCAAAGTCACGAGTGTTATATGTGATTATACTCTGACATCCTGCTTTGACTGCAAGCTCTAACACCATTTCATCTTTGGGATCGCGCAGAAATGGTCGCCAAAGAAAAAAAATTTCATGCTGTACCCCTACTGCACAGTAAAAATCAATTAGATCATCTACTTCTTCTCGACTCATGTAAAGGTTTGGTAATTCTCGCAGCAAAACTTCTGTATATTCGAGTACCAAAGGTACTGACAAATGTATATCAAAATGTCCTGTGTCAATGAGTGTCAATAGCTGAAATGCACTACCACGTCTAGATCTTAACCCAGCAACAATGACGTTGGTATCAATAACGATTTGAGGTAATGGCATTTGGAACTAAACAAATCTGAATATCGGTATGCCTCAACTCTATCATCAGACAATGAAAGCAAGGTGCGTTACATTTGATTGTGCGATTCGTTTAGCGTGAATCAGGGTAAAAATCCATAAATAAACGCTAGAGTCAAGTCTCCCAAGACTAACTTAACTATCTTAATGATGAGGGTGCAAGTCCCCCACCTTAAACTCAAAGGTTACTCCTAATCAGCCCACACTGACACAACTCGGAAATTGTGAGGGTGAAGCTGGGAACAGGACGCAATCAGACATCAATTGCAGATGACACTGGCGTTAACAGGGAGTCCCCATGATGAAACCGAGCCTATAAAAGCAACTTATGTAATGGCAGACGCAACACTAAGAAAACTTAGAGTCTGACCACACCAGAGATTAGTATCCCGCCGTAATAATGAAGCAAACGGTAAGAGTAAGGGGTTCTGGTAGTTGAATTGGCTACATCTAAAGGGACAATCAATCGAAAAGATGGAACGAATAAAAACGAATCTAAGGTCTGAGGACGGTCGAACCCTTGGTAAACCAGACGAGAGGTGCAAATCCGTAGATTCGGGTAGGATGTGGCGTAATTGCTGCAAGATATAAAGAAAACACAACTTAGAGTAGATTATGGTTAGACACGGTATTAACACTAGTGAACTATGGGAAAAGCTACCTTGGAAGAAATTCCAAAAGACTTTATTCCGACTACAAAGACGAGTGTTCAAAGCAGTTCAAATTGGAGACAAGCGTAAAGCTCGGACACTTCAGAAACTGATTCTAAAATCTCAGGCGGCTAGATTACTAGCAATTCGACAAGTAACACAGTTAAACGCTGGGAAGAAAACGGCTGGAATAGATGGCAAAGCGTCCCTCAACTTTGAAGAACGCCTCGCCTTATCAGCCCTAATAAGTCAGAACTATTCTAACTGGAAACACCAAGGACTAAGAGAAATTCCAATTCCTAAAAAGGACGGAACGACTCGAATACTAAAAGTGCCTACAATAGCAGATAGAGCTTGGCAATGCCTAGCAAAATACGCTCTCGAACCAGCACACGAAGCAACCTTTCATGCTAGAAGCTATGGATTTAGAACAGGACGTTCGGCTCATGATGCTCAAAAAGTCCTATTCAACAACCTAAGAAGCATGAGTAATGGCATAAACAAACGAGTAATCGAACTTGATATTGAAAAATGCTTCGATAGGATTAACCACTCTGCAATCATGGACAATCTTATTGCCCCAAAAGGGCTAAAGCTTGGTATTTTTAGATGCCTAAAAGCTGGAACAAAGATAGGATTTCCCGACCAAGGAACACCGCAAGGTGGAGTGGTAAGTCCACTGTTAGCCAACATTGCACTAAATGGAATCGAAAGTATCCATAAGTCGAAAGACAAAACAGGGAAAATATCAGAACCATCAATCCGCTACGCGGATGACATGGTAATAATACTAAAACCGAACGAAGATGCAATGGCAATACTTGAAAAGATTAGTGAATTTTTAGCCCCAAAAGGTATGAACGTCAGTGAAAAGAAAACCAAGATAACCGCTACGACAGATGGATTTGACTTCCTTGGTTGGCATTTCAAAGTGCAAAACAACGGAAAGTTTCGATGTGTCCCGTCCGTGGACAACTTCAATGCTTTTCGTAAGAAGGTAAAATTCATTGTTAATAACTCGAACTATGGAGCCAAAGTCAAGGCTGAGAAATTAGCCCCTCTGGTTAGAGGTTGGAGAGAGTACCATAAATACTGCAAGATGGATGGGTCAAGGAATTCACTTTGGCATATCAATCACAGAGCATGGAAGGTATTTAACAAGGAAGCAAATTTAGATAAGCTCTCAGTTACAAAACTTATTAAAAAAGCTTTTCCAGTGGTTCCTTACTCCGAAAATAGATACAACAATGTCACTGGAACTAAATCTCCCTATGACGGAGATTTAGTTTATTGGAGCGAACGTAACAGCAAGCTCTATAACAGTACGACCTCTAAAGCCCTAAAACGGCAAAACCATTCATGTAACTTCTGCGGACTCAATTTCATCGGAGAAGAAAAAGTGCATTTACATCATCTAGATGGAAATCACGATAACTGGACAACAAAAAATCTTGTAGCAATACATCATTCCTGTCACCAGTATCTGCACATGAGCATGGGGTAATTCCCTCTTATATCTGGGAGCCGTGTGCAGTGAAAGTTGCAAGCACGGATCTGTAGGAGAGGGGCTTGGGGTAATACCCAACCTCGACTCTAACAACTCACCCTACAAGATCGGCGATCGCACTATTGTCCTCACGTGAGTAATAGACGCGCAATCCTCGCCAGTCCTCCACGCGATAGGGCTACCACCCCCCCCCATCCTTCAGTAGTACTCATCGCACCTCCATAGTCCCACAATTGTTTCGGTGGACGTATAACGGTCTAGTTGAGCCGCCAAAGATAAACTTTTGCTTTTAAGTCACTTTTGACAGGTCGGCTCCAACGCAGTGTTAGCTTGCGCCGCTTATACGGAGGGATTAACAAGCTAAAGCAAGAGTTTTTAGAGGGACAAGAGCTTTGTGAAGCACACTGGGCTTGGCATTTAGATATATCTCACGGAAATTGCTCTCGTTATATCCAACCACGACAGCCCCAATTGTTGTGCCAATTTCAGGATACATTTCTTGACTCATCTTACCTTCATCCAAAAAATCAGGGATTTTAATTAGACCCTTGACCAAAGATTCATCAATCTTTACAAAAACACCGAAAGGCATATGAAATTCAACTTTGCCTTGCACAAACTGACCTAGCTTGTATTTTGATTTAATTTGCTCCCAACTTTTGCTATCCATGGTGTTTACCGTGATTTAAGGACTCGTGGAAATTGATTTAGAACGGGAAATAGGCTTTGAGGAATAACCACCTCAACTCGTTCGCAGTTATCCTTTTCATCATAGCGATATTCAAGTGGTTTGAAATATTTATCGTAGCTTACTTGATCAATCAAAACCTCAAGAATCCCGTCTTGGTAGCTTTGATTAAATTCCTCGGCAATACTTCTGTCATTTGGACCAGCAAAGTAGCAACTTCCATCGACATAAGGAGGATTATAGGGGAAATCAACAGGTTGAAATCCATCATCCAGCAATTTCTGACCTTTACCTTTTTGAGGAGCTTTGTAAATTGTAACGATTTGGACGGATCGTAGCTGCTCCGACTGCATATATTGGTATTTTGGCTAAGACAAACAGCAGTATCATAAACTACATAGGTCTTGAGTTAGTTTCCTGCCTGTAAAAAATATTAGAGTATTGTCTCACCAACAAACCAAAAAGCGGTGATGTTTCAGACTTGCTGAAAAACAAATAAAAATTCTAATGTAAAAAAACAACCAAGATAATTGCTACTCGCTTATTGGGTTTTCATTTTTCGCTTGCTTCATTCCTTCCTTACGGGCTGCTGCGAGATCCTCGTCAGTAGCAGTCATACCACTCTGAAAATAAAGTTCTGCTGCATTACCAATGCCATGTGTCCAGAAAAATACGAATGCAGCACCTCCAAAACCTCCAGCCCCTGGCAAACCAATTTTGAATAACGCAAGACAAATTTGTTGACCAAGCATTCCACCTCCAACAACTGCAAGCATTTCCTTGACTGTTTTAGCGTCAAGTTTGTACCCATAAATATTACCAATAGCGCGAACCATAAGCATTTGCACAGGTGTAATTGTCCAGATGTCGGCAAACGGTATCGGCATAGGCGCAATAGCTGCGGCAGCCCAAGCACTAATTTGGCGTGCTTCTTTAGCCATTTCTCTACGTTGAGATTCATCTACATTGCTGAAGTTATCACCTAGAAATTGCTTCATGCGAACACCATGTTTACCAAGATGCTGAAGTAGCTGAATTGGAATATCACTCATTTGTAAACAATCCTCATTTTAAAGCCATCATAGCCGCGTATCTAGCGAACAAAGTAATCATCTGCATCAATCATTGATGGACAGTAGGAGCGAAATGCTAATGCAAATCTAGACCCATCCATTGTTCTGTAAATCCCACGGTAGTAAGTCCCGTACTGAGGGCTAACTTGAATAGAACAACTAACGAGGTTTGCGGGAGTATAAGCATAGGCTTTGTTAGGAGATGGCGTGTCTATCATTAAATATGAAATGATGCCAAGCAAAGCAGTCGAAATAGCGGTCTTGACAGTCTGACGGCTCATAAGTACTCCAATGAGGTTTTCTAATACTAATTTTATGAGGACTAACGACTGAATTGACCTGCCATTAATGGTTTTGAATGATATGTTTATTAAACTCACACTCAATCCCGCTTCTCAAATTTTCTCTAATCACGTTAATTAAGTCTGCCGTAACAGGGGCATCAATTATAGAGCTTCCATATTTAAGCCAAACTGTGGCAGCAACAGGAGGATTAGCTCTTCTGTTTACGATCCCAACACCAATAGATCTTTGGAAATCTGTATTTTTTATCCAAATTTCATATCCATCATAGTCAAATTCTTGAGATAGATGCTCAAAATAATCCTTGAATGGCACTTCTTCGTTAGAGAGGTTGGCGGAATAATAGAGTCGATCAGCCATTTTTAGCTTCTAGCAATTTTTTCGCCATGTGATTTCAATTTATCGAAAATCAGTTTAATCTCAGAATTAATCAAATCAGTGTGTTGAGATAACCATGTGTAATGATCTTCTTTCCACTCATCTTTGTTCTTCTCCACGTAAGACTCTTGAAATCTCGCATAAGATTGTGAGCGCGGTACAAGACACCTTCAGCGAAAATAGGATTCAAATAAAGTTTGTCCTGCACAATATCATGGTCAAACCAAAATTCTTCTCTATCGCTCCATCCATCTCCTGACATATCGCCATTGCTCCTTTGTATTTCTGTCAAGCTAACGTCGGCGGTAACGGAGCCGCCGACAAAAAGACTAAGATTTCAAAACCCGCGTCATCGGCGGCTCCCGTTCACCGCTTTGTTATCCTGACCTTGCACCGACGAGTCAAGGCGACGCTCCAGGTTGATCATCCGGGTTGTCGAACGTGTCTTCGTCGTACCATACAATGTGCGAAAAGCGAGAATCTGCTGAAATGATCTGATGCAGAGCTTCGCAGATTCTGCGAAGCATTTGTTTGCGTTTTTCCGCAAGGTGATTGGTGCCAAACAAACGCTGAAAGAATCCTAGTTCGCAGCAGTCGTTCGTAATGAGCCATTGGCGTGGCGGGTCGGAATCCATGTCATCGACCAAGCCGACGATGGTTTGGATTTTGAGTTCATCATCTTTGGTGTAGAAGTCCCACGCCCAGTCTTCGCGGTTGTTAGGGGCTTCAACGGCGAATCCAGCATCCTTGAGACGTTGAGCAACAAAGGCCGCGAGCTCTTTTCCGGACGGATCGTTGCCGATGGGTTCAGTTGAGAAGTCGGCAACAAAGCCGACAATTGTTCGAACCGACATTTGTTTTGGTTTTGTTCAGGATAACGGCTTTGAATTGAGCGGTGGCCCGTAAAACAAGCCACTCACCCGTATTTTTCGGACATCCGCTCCAATGAATGGTTAGACAATTTGACAAGATCCATTTACACAAATCTCTCAAATTTCCATAAACCAGAAAAGTTGATAGGTATTCCCTCTTGGTATGCTTTTAATGCTTCTAAACTAAATTCTTTAATTCCCATCAATACTTCAACTTTATTCCCAGATGAAATCGCGCCAACTAGTGCTTTTTGATTCATCGCATTCTTCCATCCAATTATGCAATCATCATATTGATTGAGTTGCATCTCTATCAAACCTTGCATAATATTTCCTGCATTATCTCCTGTGTTTTTCGGGAAAAATATTAGATATTCATCTAACTTTGTTGAAGGCTTCTTTTTCCCTAATCCAAAAGATAAGAAACCAGTGCTTTCAACACAAGCAAGAATATTAGAAAGTTTATTGAGTAGTACATAGGCATCACTGCCAATGTTTGGGAGCAGCACTGGAGTCCAAAGCTGAGCATCAAGATCTTCACCTTCACTCTGCACTGCCTCAGAAGTTAGCTTATCCTTGCTAGGAAGAGCTGAAAGTGCAAGTTTTTCATTATTGACTTTAGTACAAATGCGAAAATAAATCATTCTTAATGCGCCTCTATTTCGTCGTGTTTGGAGCCTTTAGTATTCGACATAGCCCTCATGAGAATCATTCTACTGGAGAGAAATACTTTGTCCAGGAGGTCTGTCTAACGGTCTAGTTAGACCTTCTGCGCTACACTGTCCAATCTTCGGTTATTAAGTTCGGAACTTTACTGAAATCGCCAGTATTTCGGGTAAGCAAAATTAAATTGTTGGAAATGGCGATTGCTGCAATTCTCAAGTCCATTGTAGCCACACGAACCTTCTGACTTCGCATCTCATCAAATATTGCGATCACTTTAGCATCAAATGGTAAAACTGGAGCTTTTGCAAAACCGTTAAGAGTTTCTAACAACAGTGTATATCCACGAGCCATATCAGTATTGTTCTGGTCGCGATTGATGAAGCTGTGAGCGCCAATTACTTGCTCATGAAAACTAATAACCGATAAAGCAAAGTCTGTGATCGGATGTTGCGACATCCGCAAAGCTAATCGACTAAACTCCAAACTGGAACGGCGCTGTAGAAAACTGATATGGTCGGTATCAAGCAAATATTTCACGATTATTTGCCAGTGTCATCAATCGGTCTGTCAGACTGTCGAAACTCGCGTCCATATTCTTGAGCTTCTAGAAAAGCTGCGTCATCAGAGATAGAACCTATGAGTCTTTCGAGCCAATTGTCGGAGCTAGGCTTACTGTCAAATTTATGCTGGAGATCAAAAACCACTTGTTCAAGGGTTATCAAGCGTCGTTCAAGAGTTGCTGTGTCTAGCATGGCTGCTCCTAGATTGAAAGTTATAATTTAGTTGCGTAGCGCAAGGGCTTACTCTAGTCTAACTAAAAAATTGTAACTGTGTTCAAATTAGTGTCAATACAAACAGAAACAAGGTGCGTTACATTTCATCAACGCACCCTACAAGATCGGCTAATAGTGTTGGAGTAATATAGCTATCTGCATTCAATTACTGTGAAGCGATTAGCACCTTCATTGGAGAAGAAATTAGCTTGCAATTCCCCATCCGTATATCTCTCTGTCCATTTCCAATTTATTGTTCGATTTTTCCACCCAAAATCCTGACTTTGCCACTGAATTGCACTTGAATACCGTCTCCAACGACAGAATTGATTAGCAACCTCATTTTGGGCAGGTTTATTACAGCCATCCTGAAACCTGAAGGAGTTAAGACAAGCATCAATGTACTTCCCTTCAATCTGTGGATTTAAAAAAGTTTCTTTTAGATGTGCTGCGATGGTAGTGGATGAATTGAGAAAAATTAGAGATACAAAGAATGTAGAAGCTGCAAAAACCTTTGAAGATATTTTCATTGCCATGACGCATAACTATATTTGTGGTCTAACGACCCCGTTCACCCGCCGCTAATAACCTCTCGAACTCAACGAAGAGACTCAAAACGGTCGGCGTGCAACGGGATTGTTAGAACTCACCAATCGCATCGGGAAGCATCTTGGATAGCAATTGACCAGAAATTGGTCGTTCACACCAGTCAGTTCATTGAGTTAAGACCAAACATATTGCCCTCAGTGTCTACGCACAGAGTCACCCAACCAAACTCCCCAATCGAGAACTTTGACCTGACAATCTTACCGTTTGCCGCAATGATTCGGGACTCTTGTACGGAACAATCTTCAACACTGAAGTAAACCACCGTGCCACCCACTCCAGGGCGGGAATGTTTCGATTTTACTAAAGTACCAGATGCACCATACGCTTTCATGTTTGCAGGAAAGCTCATCATTTGTGTTGCGCCTGTCGGGTCAATGATCTTCTCCAGTTTCTGACCAAGTACACTCTCATAGAACGTAACAGCTCGATCCATATCTTCTACGTAAATATCAAACCAGCCGATTGCATTAGGCTTTTCCATGACATCCTCCAAATTGATTGTGGAGCACTCAGTATAGCCAGCACATTGCTGCTCGTATTGTAGAAATCAGACATCGAACTTGGCGATGTACTTTGCGGGTGTGTAGCCCGTGACCTTGCGAAATGAATGAACATAGTGCGACTGATCTGCGTACAATTCAAGGTAGTGCCTTCTGAATGACTGTTGCACACGCAATACTTTAAGAAAATCATGTGGTGAGAAGCCAGTTATTTGCTTCAGTTTTCGCTGAAGTTGACGAGGTGAAAATTCCGTAAGTCTTGCCATGTCCGCCACAGTATGTATTTGATCAAGCTGCGTCAGAATTTCCTCTGTCAAAGCATTATGTTTTACCAACTCTTCTTTGAGAAACCACTGAACCAAGTCTGAAAGGGCTGGTAGTTTACGATTGAAATCCATATCTTTGATCTTTTCGCTGACTTGGATCAGTGGCAAACTGCCTAAATAGGGTGTCCCTACGTAGCGATCAACTATCTCCTCCGTTTTACCCTGCCATACCCCCGGATAAAACTGAATACCAACATAGTGAAATGATTTTCCAAGGTTTAATACTTCAGCCTTGGTGCGAAGTGCAGTGACTCCCGCTATGTCCGTTTCGATTTGGTTGAACAGAATGTTCACGCAAGCATCGGGCAATGCATGGTAGTGAAAATCCTCTGGCAGATCGGTGATTGTTTTGAGTTCCCAAAAGCAATGTACTAATCCAACGAGGCTGCTGGGCGGCGGTGCTTCTGAATACTGCACAGATCGAACTGATTTATCGATACCGTCCTGTATGGGGCTGTACATCCCAACTAGCTCATGTGTTCTAACGGCTTAATTGAGCGGCAATTGATCGCCTCTAACTAAGCACAATTTACTCTGATTATTGTCTGATCCAATGATGTGTTATGCGCTGATCGCTTATCAATTATTTATCTTTGCGATCGCCAACAATCTATCGGAACTCATCAACGAAGCAGATAATTTTTGCTTGCTTAAACTTGGCTGATAATAGACAACTTTAATGAACGTATCGGTTAGGCATAACGGTCTAGTTGAGCCGCCTCAGTCAAACTTTGGCTTTTAAAGATCACTTTTGCTTAAGTCGGCTCCAACGCAGTGTTATGTGTTTTTCTCTCACTTGAAGGGAATATACTCAACCGCGTTAATCCATTCATTAGGTTCAGAAGCCTTAGCAATCAATTCTAAATCCTTAACAAATTGACCAATTGTGCCTCCAAGTTGATGACCAAAAATTAAGCCTGAAAACTGTTTGCCTTTTATCTGCCAAGTTTCGGCTAAAACTCTAAAGCGAATATCTTGGGTAAAGAGAACACGCTTAAGCTCCGTTACTCTTACCAAAAGCTGATCGTCAGGTAGCTCTGTAGTTCTGTCCTCAAATGCTGTCAATACGTCTATGCCTCGGCGACGCAACTGCTCGGTAATTGCTTGAGGAACATGAACATCCATGTACAACGGAATAGCCATTTACAGGAGTCCTTTAGCTTTCATACGAATGTAGAAAGGTGACTTAGGGGCTTGAGTAATATTTGCTTGAACTTGCTGCCATTCCTGTCTGATTTCCTGGTCAATTTCTTCTTGATGGTCAAAATAGTAGCCCATTGCTGCGTGAGCTTCGGCTAGGGTTAAGTAAAGGTGCTGACGACAGATCTCCTCTACTGACCAACCATAGGCAATATAGTCCATGACAATTTGGGCAATTCTAATGCGCGGCAAGCGTTGCAAACGTGCGGCTTGATGGTCACTTTTTTCGATGTGTGGATAACTGAGGGTTAACATAATGTTTTGTTTTTACCTAGCTAAGTTGCCATATTCTAACAATTTTTATCTTTGTCGGTACTAAATATAAACTGCTGAAACAAAACTTTAATTCTTATTTCCCCCTCCCAATAATATCGAAAGAAAAATAATGATCAACACCAAAATAATGATTACTACAGCCATTGTTGTTTGACTCCTCATCAACATAACGTTCCCGCTCACCGGATATGTGTAACTTTCGCGCTCAGTCAAAAGCCTAGTAAATTCCGGTGCAGCGCGGTTGTTAGGTGGATTTGACCGTCAGGGTTATTAGTAATTGTCTAACCTTACCATTGGAGTTTGTTGCTTTAGCTTTTCACGCTTTTCCAGATCTATTTCAGTGTTAGTAATCACCAACTGAATTTGATTTCCTGTAATAATCAGCGCTTCATCAATTGTTGAACGAGCTGCATATGAGTTGATGAGCATTGTTGGTCGTCTCGGATCTAGGAAGCTAAAACTCATCTTTGCATTCTTCAAGTTCAGATCCTCTAAACCACAATGTTTAAATAGAACACCTCCAAGATCGGAATTTTCAAAATTAGATCGTGAAAAATCTACATTCACAAATTCACTTCCCCATAGAACCACATCTCTAAAATCCATGTTTTCAAGGTATATCGAGTTCCCCTTTTCTGCAACCAAAGCTATTTGATGGAGATTGATATCTAGACGATGACGGTTCTCGTTTTCACGTGGGATATTCAAAATAGAATTAAGTGAATCTATAAAAACTTCTACCATCTCTGATGACGTAACAGGAGGATTTTCTTGTCTACGGAATTTTTTTCGGATGCACTCATTTATGATGATATTGATCATCTCCTGCCTTCTATAGGGCAAATCGGTTGCAATTTGAACAAGTATATTGACCCCTCGCTTGATTGTCTTAGGTTTTTTTGTTTGGATTTTTCGAGTTGCACTTGCAATCAAGAAGGAAGTTCTAAGAAGCTTAATATTTTCATTCAGATATGTCGTGATAATTCCACCTATGACTGCAATAATCAGTCCTTTTATTAGAAATTCTTCTATTAGTATCTTTGTTATACCTGTCATTTATAGCTTCCATCACTTTTAACTAGCTTAGAACTCTAGAGCAATAATACTTCAAGAGTCCTTTGTCACTCTATGACATACGTTCTGATTAACCCCAAAATAGACAACCTAACGCTCCAGATCAGAAGCGGGCAGGTCGCATCGCCATGGCAAACAGCACCCGCTCCCGTCTTCTGCATCTGGATGTTAGCCGCCATGATTCGGCAGTGAGGAGACAGCTACTCTTCTTCGCTATCTTGCAATGCATGATACGCCTGAAGTGACTCAGGATGGAGGCTGGATGGCTCATCTAGAGAGAGCACCGACATCTCCTTGATTACAAAGCCATTCTGGGTTGAAAAAAGGTGCCAGATCTTAAAGTCTGGCATGACCTCTTTAAAGTACTCTTCAGCAATAATCCAGAATGACCATGCAACAGGATTGTAACCAGCTGCCAGCTCGTAGCCGTTGCCGCCACAAATGCAAAGATTCCATGTCTTGAAGTTTGCATTTGGGTCAGACTCTTCGGCGACTTCGCCACTGCCATAGCCGCTTAAATGCATTAATATCTTGCTAACCTCACCCTTAAAGTCCGGCTTTTGACCAGAAAAAGTAAATCGACCCACAAGCTCATTCCAGGGTTCGGTAGTAAATAGGAAGTGATATAGCATCATTTGACCAAAGAACTTGCCATTCCAGACCTCGCTTGAAGTTATAAGCTTGAGCTCCCAAAGGTGAAAGTTGTTTTCCTCATCAAACTCTATGACGTCGGGAATCGTGTCTGGCATTGTGAAATCCTTCCCCTTGGAATACTTTCCAATGTCATATCTTAATTGAAGATGTGGTGCGTAAACCCGATCGGGATGGTTTCTGGCCATCAGATCCAGAAAAGCTGATTGGAAAGCGTCCTCTTTCATTGAGATCTCGTGTGGCTAGCGTTGGAATTCAGCCGACGGCAAAAAGCGCAGCTTTTTGACGGTCGGCTGGAATGACTTGTTATGCCGCAATTTAGCCACCAACCGGCGAGCATACTTCGACCAAAGTTCCGTCTGGACATCGGACGTAGGAGACAACTTGCCCCCATGGCTTGGTCTCAGGTTCTTTCAACTCGGTGGCTCCAGCTGCTAGGGCTTTAGCGTGCGCCTCGACAACATACGGCGTAACCAACGCTATTTCGATGCCAATAGGCTTGCTGGATTCACTTGCAGCGACAAAACCCGTTGGAAAGTTCGCATTCCCAAGCTCGTGCGATGCAAAGGCGAGCGTTGTTTCTCCCGTTTCAAGTTCGCCATAGTCGCCCGACTCATGCAAAAAACGGCGTGATAAGCCGAATGCATTTTCAAAGAACGACAACGATTCAGCGACGTTAGGGACGTAGATTATTGTGTAGCCTAGTTTCATGAGTCGTCCTGTTTGGATGCCTGCAGAGCAAGCGATAAGTATTGAGCTAACTTTTTGTCCTTGATCTGAGCGACAGACATCAACTTGACGTGCCGACGCCCCTTTCCTGACCCTTCAAGAAACCCGAAAATGTCAGTGATCTTTGCGCCGTTCCTGAATTCGACAGTTACGTGCGTTTTGTAGGCGAAGACCCCACCAAATTGAACTCCCGACCGAAATAGGATGCCGCCGTACTTAACCTCTTCCAAAGTTGTTTCAAAAGTCTTCTGTACTAAGGCTCGAACGGCCTCGACGATCTCATAGTTTTGTTCGCTCACAAGACGGATATCTTCAAGCAGCGCCTGAACAGATTTATTTTTCATGTTGTGTCGAGCCCTTAGTCTGCTGCGTGCTTTGCGGCATAACGTTTGAGTTGAACCGCCTCAGATAAACTTTGACTTTTAGAAATAACCTTGATATGGTCGGCTCCAACGCAGTGTTAGGCGGGGATTTGTACCGACTCATAAGGCTGAATGAGAATCTCAGCAGGAACTCCCAACTCTTGATTCAGCTTCCGAATCATCTCTAAGGTCAATGAACGTTTACGAGACAGAACCTCTGACACTCTAGCTCGACTACCTAAACATGGCTCCAAATCACGCTGAGACCACCCACGGGTGTCCATGTAGTAATGAATTGCCTCGATTGGATCAGGTAGCTCGATTGGAAAGCGTTTCTTCTCATAAACTTCTACTAGAGTACTGAGGATATCTAGTCGATCATGTTGAGGCGTATTTGGGACTGCATCAAATAGTATCTCAATCTCTTGAAGAACTTGCTCATAATCAGTTTGGGTTCTAATTGGACGTATCTCCATAAATTGGACTCCTTTCATATTGTTTCTGCATCTACCTTGTCATACTCAGCATGAGTGCCAATAAATCGGATAAAAACAATGCCAATGTCATAACGAATCGCCACAATTAACCGATAGGTGTTTCCTTTGATATTGAAAACAGCACGATTGTTCGCAATGATACTAGCACTACGATGATCAGCCTTAACGTCAATTGGACTCTTCCAACTAGCGTGAGACGCTTCGTAGTACCAAGTCTTCAGTGCTTCTTCGATATCTGGATGTTTCTCCCAGAAATTTCGTAGGGTGCTACGGGACAAGATACGCATACTAGTAATAATAACTTGATCCCATTTTTTGGGATCAAGAGATGCTAACAATTTTTTCTCAGTACTAAACTCAAAGTTAGTAAAGCAAAAATGAGGTGCGCTACATTATAACGCACCTTTCAAGACAACTAAATTTGCCAGTCAACCAAAGTTTGATTTCTAAATGACTCTGCCAAAACGTGTCTTAGGGTCAAATACTGTTCCAAATAGAATTAGTCTCCTTCTCCCATCTTTATTTGGAACGACATCAATGTAGAAAGTTTCCTTAGCATCAGGAATAGTAGAGTTGACGATGAAATTAGTAGTCGCTCCTGCTGCCGCTGATACTAGTGGGCAGGCAGTGCCAGCAGATGCGGCACAGGCAACACCAACTCCTGCTGTTACCAACGTTTTTATGCTGACAGTAGCTGCTGTTCTCGCGTATTTGCCTCCTTGAACTGAGATAACGGCAATTGCTGGTTTTGGTACGTTGATGCAGGTTTGTTTCCCAAGGGAAATAACTTGCTCAATAATGGGGCGGACGTTTCCATCCTTTAAATCAGCATAGGTATTTTTGCCTTGATCTTGAGTCAGTTTAATGTCATCAGGACTGTACCATCTAACTTTAGCTACATAGCCAGATTGGTTATAAACACACTGTTCCGCAGAAGCAGAGCTACCGAACATAAATGTACTAACGACTGCGAAAGTACAAAAGGTGAATAGATTGATTTTGCTGATTTTCATTTTACTCGTCTGAATACTAAATTTTTTCTCTGTCTTGATATGGGAGCATAAAGACATAAATAAGTGTAAATACTTATATCGATTCAATCTTGCACTTTATTGCTGTTGTTGCACAAAATTGCTATGAATTGGAAAATTTTTTTGGTGTCACACCTGTCAGTCGCTTAAAGTGTCGATTTAGATGACTTTGATGCGTAAATCCACAAGCGATCGCCACTTCTGCGATCGCCATCTTTCCTCCTTTCAACATCAGCTTTGCCCGCTCTACTCGCTGGCGGATTACATATTGGTGGGGGGTGAAGCCAGTTGATCGTTTAAAAGAACGGCAAAAGTGATAGGCGCTGAGTTGGGCGATCGCAGCTAGTTCTTCTAAGTTTAACTCTTGGTCTAGACGATCATTGATGTAGTCCTTTATCAGCGCCAGTTGTGTAGGAGACAAACCTCCGAGATAACAAACAAGCTTGTAATTGTGGGATGAATAGTTCCTTAGTAAATGAACTGCTAAAGCATTTGTCAGCGTTTCTGCATAAAGTCGTCCACCCAGTTTATGAGACTCCAAATCAGCCTTAAGTGCCATCCCAATTTGTAAAATCAGTGAATCGTAAATTTGGGCATAAGGCAGTAGCTCAATCTGATCAATTTCAAATAATTCTTCTGCGTTACGGCTCAATAATTGTGAATCTAAATTGAGCATCATCACTTCGATTTGTTGCTCCCAACGCGCTTGATTGCTATGTTTCATTGGTACTAGTGCCATCGCACCATCAGAAAACATTTGTCTTTGCGATCGCCTTTTTGCAATCCCGTCAACCTGCAAATCTGCGTAGTGTGAGCCTTTGCCCAAATAGATTGCAATTAAATAGTGATCTAAGCAAGATTTTGGGGTTTCTCCTGCTGGAAGGTGCAAATATTCCAAACTAGCGCTGTTCCATCCTGCATCATAGCTTGTCAACGTAGGTCGAATTTGCAGTTGATCAGCATATCTTGTTGATCAGCATATCTTAGAGATACATCAGAATTAAGATTTTGCAAGTAGTCCCCTCTGACTGCTTGCATTGGTTATGGATAACTTGGTGCATTGCTTCTTTTTTAGTTTCTGGAGCCTAACGTTTGAGTTAACCAGCGTGCGCTAGAGTGGCTGCGCTGGGTGAGAATGAAATGACACCCAGCGCAGCCACCCCGAAGCACGTCCGATTGAACGAGGGGTTAGCCCTCTTGCCTGATAGCCAAATAGACATAGCCAGCAGCCCCAATAACAAGGCACACAAGCGCACCAATGTCGGCTGCAAAAACGCGAGCAATGTGGGTGTTATAGGAGCCCACTGACCACGCCAGATACATGAACGACGCTACGCTGACGAAGCCTGCGATAAACGCAGCAATTTGGAATTCTGACCGAAAGGCCGCAACTAGAAGAAACGACCCCAACAAGCCAAAAAGCACCGCTCGGTGGCGCATAAGGATTGCGATATTCGGCTCATCAAAGGTGATGCCATACAAATCACTCAAGCGTGCCGCCCCCAATATGCCGCTTAGCGGCAATAGGTGGATGACGGCGACAATGACAAGCATGACAGAAACTAGATGCCGCACAGAGGTCTCCAAGGAGGGCTAACGGCTTAATTGATCGGCAATTGATCGACTCTAACTAAGCACGATTTACTCTGATTATTGTCCGCTCCAATGCTGTGTTATGCACTGATCGCTTATCAATTATTTATCTTTGCGATCGCCAACAATCTATCGGAACTCATCAACGAAGCAGATAATTTTTGCTTGCTTAAACTTGGCTGATAATAGACAACTTTAATGAGCGTTTCGGTTAGGCATAACGGCTTAATTGAGCGGATGAGAACTTTCGCTCTCAACTGAAATATTAGAATTTAGTCCGCTCCAATGATGTGTTATGCCCCGATC
>JADBWH010000157.1 GCA_020404105.1 Pseudanabaena sp. M53BS1SP1A06MG
AAATCTCGTGGCTTTTGTTTGGAGGCGACTCACCTTCAAGACCCTGAACGCCTTTCTAAGCTTATTGCTTTACTCACCCTCGCTTTATGTTGGGCTTTTTCTTCGGGGCTTTGGCTTGCTCAGATCAATCCCCTCAAACCTAAAAAGCACGGTCGCTTACCTAAGAGCATTTTTCGTCTTGGCTTTGATTACCTGCGTCATATCATCTTTGACATCCATCTCAATTCCGAGGCTTTCTTCAACTCAATTAAATTTTTGTCCTGTACTTAGATAAGCTACTAAAAAAAGATTCGCCAAAAAATTTAATTCAGCTAAACATCAAAAGTATGACTGTTCAGTTTCATCATGTTCCTGTCCTTGCCGAACCTACGATCGCTGGTTTAGAAATTGTTGCAGGTGGGATATATCTCGATTGCACGGTGGGTGGTGGTGGGCATAGCGACTTAATTTTGCAAGCGGCGGCGGACGTAAGATTAGTGGGGATTGATCGCGATGACATGGCGATCGCTGCGGCTAGGGCAAATCTTCAAGACTATGCAGATAGAGTCAGTTTTTGGCGGGGTAACTTTTGTGAATATAAACCCGCACCAGATTTCAAATTTGATGGCATTCTTGCGGACTTGGGGGTAAGCTCAACGCAGTTTGATGTTGCTGAGCGAGGTTTTAGTTTTCGGGAAGCGGGCGATCTCGATATGCGGATGGATAATCGCCAGACCCTGACTGCTGCCGAAATTATCAATCACTACCAAGAAAAAGAACTTGCAGATATCTTTTTTACGCTTGGAGAAGAAAGATTATCGCGAAGGATTGCGCGGCAAATTATCGAGAAGCGTCCTTTTAAAACTACATTAGAACTAGCTAATGCTATTACAGCCTGTGTGCCTGCGACCTATCGTCATGGCAGGATTCACCCTGCTACACGAACCTTTCAAGCTTTACGCATCGCCGTTAATCGCGAGTTAGAAAGCCTTGAAAAATGGCTAGCAGTTGCACCCAATTGGTTAAAAATAGGTGGCAAAATTGCGGTGATTACTTTTCATAGTCTAGAAGATCGCATTGTCAAACATACCTTTCGTGCGGATGATCGCCTCCAAGTCATCACCAAAAAAGTAATTATCGCCACTGATGAAGAAATTCGTGCTAATCCGCGATCGCGATCGGCAAAGTTACGCATTGCTCAGAAGAAATAAGCAACAAAAAAGCGGTACTTTGCACCGCTTTTTTGTTACTATATCGATTGCTAGAAAGAGAACGTGGTACGGGCTACACCAACAGTTGCAGTGCCGTTAAGAGCATTGCTTCCTTGGTTAAATACAAAGAATACTCCAGGGGTAATGGTGATATTCTTCGATACAGGGATACGATAGAAGGCTTCCAGTTGGTAAGGAGTGCTAGGACTTGTTAATCCTATGAAACCGACAGGAAGGGCAACAGCCCCTGAACTTGCACTGGTAGTAAATAGTGGCTGACCAAAGGAAATAGCTGCCAAGTCACCTTCTCTGAACAAGTCTTTACCAGATAGAGAAGCTAACCAGCTAGTATTGGTTGTGGAAGCAGCAGTTGCGCCAGTACTGCCAACAATACCATCAATAAAAGTCCAAGAACCCCAAGCATTGAAGGTAAATTGCTTGGTGATGTCCCAAATCACACTACCAACAACGGTATTGCTCTTGAATCCAGTAGCTGCTAGTCCAGGAGCTATAGGACCTAGAGGAACAGAATCTGCGTTCAATCCTGAATTAAGCTGTTCACCTATGGTGTATGCATTAGCATAACCAATACCAAAGGTGAGTTTATCAGCAGGATTGAGAACAAACTGAGCCGCAATCTTGGTATCACCACCAGTTACGCCACCAGAACCAGTTGCAGCAGCAGTATTAGATGCACTGTAAGCCGCTTGGAAATTAATTTTATCTGAGATCTTCCAGTCAAAACCTGTAACTGCTAAACCAGTCGTTCCACCACCAGAGGCGATGCGGATTAAAGGACTGAAACGACCAAAGCGAGAAATCGTACCTTGACTATCGCTTTCAAGGGGATTAAGAGGATTAAGAACATCTTCTACTTGACCGATGGGAGCAATGTAAGCAGTGAAACTACCACCAATTGGGAATTTGTAGTACAGGCGATTGATTTCAAAAGTATTGGGTGTCGATTCACTGTCAAAGGATAAGCGGCTAGAGTTAGGAACACCTAATCCATTGATGACAGGAGCAGCAGCAGTGCCACTGATAGTACCAGCAATGTTAGGAGTATTGCTTGCCTGCAAACGAGTTCTCAACAAGTCCTTACCAGTAAAGCTGGTATCTAAGTTCAAGCGAACACGGGAGCTAAAAATGGTGTTAGTTCTATCGGCTCCACCATTAGGAAGAAGAGTACCATTATTACCAATGATACCGTCAGAAGCAGCAGCTACACCGAAGATCGCCTCGCCGCTTAGTTTGGTAGTAGTAGAGAATTGTTGAGCTTCGAGCTTAGCAACCTTGGCATCAAGGGCATCAACACGACCGCGCAGGGATGCTAATTCAGCCGCGAATTCTTCCTGAAGCTTTTTTAGAGTTGCGAGGTCTTCTTTGCTAACTTTGTCAACGAGCCCTGCGGAAATAACTTCATTGATTTTGTCTAAACAAGCATTCAAACCTGCGGCAAATTCGTAGCGACTGGTTGCTTGTTTACCACGGAAAGTGCGATCAGGATAACCAGCGATGCAACCATAGCGCTCCACCAAGGACTGTAATGCAGTGAAAGCCCAGTCGGTAGGACGAACATCACTAATCTGTGATACTGATGTAACATTTTGAGATACAGCATTAGGATTTAACTGAAGATCATTAGTAAGGATTTCAGAGTTGATAGAGCGAACAATATCTGATTTATTTACATTGCTATCCACTTTGGTAGAAGTCTGGGTCTCGGCATTAACAGCACCAACCATAAGAGATGAAGCAGCAACAGTAGCCGAAATTACCACTGGCGCAAGAAACACGTAGTCCTTGTTTAAAACTTTAGACATTTATTTAGACATTTATTTAAATATCAAGCCTCAGAATGTAACTGATTTTACGTTCAATTTATCCGAATGTAGCGGCAATTACTTATTTTGATTAGATCTATCTAAATATATTGAATATTTCTATGTTTGGCTTAGATGAAATACAGGCTTTAGCAAGATATAAAACTATTGACAACGTTAAAGACATTAACATATTAATCAGTGATTCAAAGATCACAAAAATCTGTTTAATTGATTAAAACCGTTATAGTGAGGAGCACAGAGATTTATTTGCTACGTCATTAATTTGTTATTTTCGCTATTTTCTTCTGATTAACAATTTGTTACATATTCCATCTGATAAAAAATTAAGCCCTGTATCTAAAGATTAATTAAATTGATTTACTTTGCTTCCATCCAATTTTTGCCAGTGTGAATATCCACTTCTAGCTTTACAGAAAGATCTAGCGCTGATTCCATTGCTGCTTTAATTTTTGGTTGTAGTTCCTCAATTTCATCAGGAGGAACCTCAAATACCAATTCATCGTGGACTTGCAAAAGTAATTGTGCTTGATAGTCTTTTAAAATTTCATGGACACGTAGCATCGCCAGTTTCACAATGTCTGCACTGGTTCCCTGTATCGGAGCATTGACTGCCGATCGCAATAAAGCCGCTTTTTGGTAACCAGTCATGTCTTTGAGATTGCGGAAATAGCGTCGTCGCCCCAATACGGTTTTAACATAGCCATCCCGTTCTGCTTCCACTTCCACGCTCTGCATATAGGTGAAAATCCTTTCATAGCGCTGGTTGAATTTCTCAATAAATTGCTTTGCTTGTTTAACAGGCACACCGATATCACGGCTAAATTTTTGTGCTCCCATGCCGTAGATCACCCCATAGTTAATGATTTTAGCAAGGCGACGTTCTTCACTATTGACTTCTTCTTTTTCTAGCAGCAGTTGCGCTGTGACTCTATGCACATCCTCACCAGCGTTAAATGCTCGCATCAATTCTGGTTCTTGGCTTAAATGGGCAAGAATCCGTAACTCAATTTGAGAATAGTCGGCAGCCATTAAAATCCAATCTTCCTGCGGTAAAAATCCTGCTCGAATGCGCCGACTAAAGGCTGTACGGATGGGAATATTTTGCAAGTTCGGATTAGAACTGCTAAGGCGACCTGTAGCAGTCACCGTTTGATTGAAATCAGTATGCACGCGCCCAGTTTTGGTCTGAATCAGTGAAGGCAAAGCGTCGACATAGGTAGATTTAAGTTTTGCAAGAGTGCGATTTTCCAGAATTGTATCAATAAGGGGATGTTCACCTTCTAATTTATTGAGAACAGCGACATCGGTGGAATAGCCTGTTTTGCTTTTGCGCGATTTCTTAGTGAATTTTTCGCCGAGCAGTTCGACTAAAATTTCGCTTAATTGCTTAGGTGAGTTAAGGTTAAATTCTTGTCCTGCTTCAGCATAGGCAGCGATCGCTAAAGCATCTAAGTCTTTCTCTAATTCCTTTGAGAAAACACCCAAATAATCTTTATCAATTCTAATTCCATGCCATTCCATCTCTGCAAGGATTGACTCTAGAGGCATTTCCACATTTTGGAATAATTTCCATAATTCAGGAACAACTTTTAATTTCTCCTGTAAAATTGGTTGAATGCGATAGGTGATATAGGTATCCATGCCACAATATTGGGCGACAGAGGGAATATCTACTTCAGCGATCGATTTGAGTTTACCAACAAGGGTTTTATAGCTAACGGTGCGGATTTGTAGCAAGTCCAACGCTAGATCATCCAGCTTATGACTTGCCTCTGGATCAATGACATAACTAGCAATCATCGTATCAAATACCACACCTGCCAGTTCAATCCCTGCGGACTTCAACATCAAGCGATCAAATTTTGCATTTTGCAAATATTTAGGATAGCTCTCATCTTCGAGAATAGGCTTGAGAAATGGCTTAACTTCTTCCCATTGCAAATTTTGTCCTGAACTATGGCTTAAGGGAATGTAGGCAACCTTATTAATGGCATCACCCCAACAGCAACCAATACCTACTAACTCTGCTACAAAGGGATTCAAATCTGAAGTTTCCGTATCCCAAGCGATCGGTTGCTTATTAATCAGGATTTTGCATAAAGCTTCTAATTTAGGAATTGTATCGATAATCTGCACCTCTAATTTTAGAGAAGCTGTAGCTGCGATCGCCTGATCCGCTTCTTGCTTAGCAAAATCAAACCACAACTCCTCATCTTCACTATTTTCTTGATTCGCAGAATCATGTTTATTTCCCTCTCCCCTAAGGAGATGGGCTGGGGGTGAGGACTTCTCATAATTTCCCGATAACTTAGCCTGAATCTGATCAACTCGCTTGATAAAATCTTTTAATTCCAATTCCTCTAATAGCGGAATTAAATGCTCCGTATCAAAACCTGTCAACTTACAGTCGGCGATCGCTACAGGAAGTGGTACATCTGTCTTAATCGTTGCCATGAATTGTGAATGTTTAGCATCCTCAATCCCATTTTCTAGCTTAGTTTTAACGGCTCCCTTCATATTAGGTAAAGCTGCCAAAATATTCTCTAAGGAGCCATATTCATTAATGAGCTTCACTGCGGTCTTTTCACCAATACCCTGCACACCGCGAATGTTATCCGAAGCATCGCCCACCAGAGCTTTGTAGTCAACTACCTGCGTCGGTAGTACGCCTAGCCTCTCTTTCACCTGATCGGCATGGTATTCCACAATCTTATCTTTTTGTCCTAAGTTCAATACCGAAATCCGCTTTTCAGAATCAATTAGCTGAAACAAATCGCGATCGCCACTTAAAATCTTGACCGTATAACCCTCGGCACTCGCCGTCTGTGAGAGCGTTCCTAAAACGTCATCCGCTTCAAAACCTGCTTGGGTAATTGCGGGTAAATTCATGGCAGCAAGAACCTTTTGGAGATTCTGAATATCAGGAATGAAGCTTTCAGGTGTTTCCGAGCGATTTGCCTTGTAAGTATCGTCAATTTCATGGCGAAAGGTAGGCTGGGCAAGGTCAAAGGCGATCGCTACAGCAGCAGGTTTTTCGCGATCGAGCATCTCAATTAATGACTTCAAAAAGCCAAAACAAACACTGGTGGGGATTCCTGTCGAGGTTCGCAAGCCACCTTCGGGATGTTTGCCAAAGGCATAAAAAGCCCGAAACGCGAGGGAATGCCCGTCAACGAGTAAGAATGTGGGATGTTTTTGTGTGCTTGCAGTCATGATGCTCGTGTGAATGTTGTGGCGATCGCTAGTCTTAGGTTAACTGATCGCTGATTATAGTTTGATTACTATCATAATTGTATGGATATTATTTAGCTTTTGAGAACAGGTAGTCCTTCGACCTCTGAGTTTTTCTCTGCTTCCCAATGACTGAGAATAATCGCATTGACACTATTACCAATGATATTCACCACTGTTTTTAAACCATCGGTAATGCGGTCAATACCTGCTACCAGTGCGATCGCTTCTAAGGGCAATCCTGCGGCGGATAGAACCGTTGCCATCGTAATTAAGGCGGAACCTGGCACTCCTGGGGTACTAAAGGAAACTAATAAGCTACTGACTGCGATCGCTGTTAAGAGAGAAGGCGTTAAAGGAACCTGATAAATTTGCGTAACAAATAGCGCATTAAATCCCTGTAAAATAGCTGCACCATCACGCTTGAGCGCAGTCCCCAAGGGAATCGCAAAACTGGCAATCTCTTCTCGCAAGCCATAGTTCTCTTGAATATTCTGCAATACCACAGGTAAAGCGGCATTCGAGCTAGCAGTACCAAAGGCTAAGGCGATCGCCTCTGAGAGACTACGCAAAAATTTAGTAGGATTAGCTTTGAGTAGCAAAAGTATAATCATATCGAAACTCAGCATGATCGAAGATGCAATCACTAATCCCAAAACATAGAGAAATAATTTAGCGATGAGATCTAGTCCTTGAGTAGCGATCGTCGAACTCATTAGGGCAAAGACTCCTAGAGGAGCCGCATACAGAATAACTGAGAGTGTTTTCTCGCTAATGTGATAGATACTTTCGGTAAATTCTACAAATGGTTTCGCTTTATCTGCCGCGAGTTGTACCCCAATACCTAAAAAGACTGCTGAAAAAATGATTTGTAATAGATTACCAGTGCTAAGAGCTTCTAAGGGATTGACAGGAATGAGACTCACTAACCAAGTTACCAGTGAAGGAGATTCAGTAACATTAATTGCTTCGGATACTGTAAACCCAGTGACCCCACTCCCTGGTCGCAATAAATAAGCCGTGCCCATGCCTACACCAAGAGCGATCGAGCTAGTCACAACATAGCTCGTCATCAATTTGACTGTATACCGTCCGACTTGTCCTGCGCCTTGGATGCGCGTTAATCCTATGATTAATGAAGAGAAAACAATGGGAACTACGACAAATTGAATTAACCTTAAAAAGGATTCGCCAATAGGAGCCAGCAGATTTTGATTAATGATGGCTATATGTTCAGGGAAAGTTGTATTAAGTATGGTTCCGAAGACAACACCAATAACAAGGGAAATCAGGATAAACGTAGATAGATTCATATTCTAATTTGTTAGGGTGAGAAGCGTTGGCTAGTGATGCGGAAATACATTTTGCTGAGACAGTGGTGAACCTAGCTTAAGTTAGCTTAATAGAGACAAACAGAAAGTCCAGTATGAACGACGATCCCTGTCATATGGCGATTTAAAATCATTGGAAGCGAAGCTTAGCTACCCTTTCTAAAAACTCTTAGTATTACTCTAATCCTCAACAGCCTATAGATTCCTAAATGAGTTGCGAGTGTCTTCGGATGCGCTTAGCCATCGATTTATGGGTGGTTGAGCGCATCCGAAGCCAATGATGTTCGCAACTTATTTAGGATTGTTACATATCAATTCACAAGGATGTTACAGAGTTGCTAGTTAAGTGGGGCAAATTGCAAATCCTTGAATCTAGGTTTATAGAGATTGCTATATAATCGATTCTGCTAGATTAATGCAGCTAAGTTACCCCGCGCAAATTTTAAATACGAAAAAAATGTTATGGCGGATCGTTATGTTCGCGTAAAAACTACCCAAGGAAAGGTTTATTACGGATTACTAGAGTTAAATCAATCCGTAAAGGTACTAAGTACAGCACCTTGGTTAGGAGGGGAGCCAAATGGTGAATTACTTGCTCCAGATACTTATCAGCTTTTATATCCCTGTGAACCAAGCAAAATTGTTGCTGTTGGTAAGAATTACTCTGCCCATGCTGTAGAAATGGGCGGAGAAGTCCCTAGAGAGCCAGTTCTATTTTTAAAGCCTACTACCACTTTAATTTCTCCTGAAGAAGAGATTGCCTTACCGCCACAGTCCAAACGGGTAGAGTATGAAGGTGAATTGGCTCTAGTGATTGGTGAGCGTTGTTTTAACCTAACCCCAAATCAGGCGATCGCGGCAATTTGGGGTTATACGATCGCTAATGATGTCACCGCTAGAGATTTGCAAAGAAGTGATAGCCAATGGACGAGAGGCAAGGGGTTTGATACTTTCTGTCCCCTTGGTCCCTGGATTGTGCGTGAGATCAATCCATCGGCAATGCTGCAAACTTTTGTGAATGAAAGTAAAAAGCCTGTCCAGTCTGCGGCGATCGATGAAATGGTCTTTTCCCCAGACTATATTGTTTCCTACATTAGCCAGATTATGACTTTGCTACCCGGGGATATTGTGATTACGGGGACACCTGAAGGTGTGGGTCCAATTCAAGAGGGTGATCGCGTTTGTATCGAAATTGAAGGTATTGGTAAGTTACAAAATAAGGTAATTCTACGAGAGCCTTTACCAATAGAAGTAGATTCCGATTAAATCGCAGAAACCTAAGGGGACATATTTGTTAAAACTGATGTCATTAATTAAGTTGTTAACAGCATAGTTGCACAATAAAAGTTGCACAATAATATAGCGGTTTTCAAATGAGTACACACTCATTTGAAAACAAAAAATCAGTCCCAGTAAGAGTTTTGAGTTTTCATTTTGCTGTAGGCAAAATGAAAACCGCTATAATAGTTACATGACAATTAGGAATCTCATGTAATGCTGTAAGAGATCTAAAAATCAACAATAAATTTTCGAGTGAATCGCTTTTTTATCGGGAAATTGGGTCTAAAACCCCGTCCTAGAAGGACGGCTTTGTATTAATGTATACTACAATATACAGCATAAGACTTACTAAATCCATGTTAGTCCTCGAAGCAAAACTAAAAGGCAAAACAGGACAGTACAACCTCATCGATGAGGCAATTCGTACTGCTCTGTTTGTGCGTAATAAGGCTTTAAGGCTATGGATGGATGTAAAGGATAGCGACAAGTACGATCTCAATAAGTATTGTGCTGTACTTGCCAAAGAGTTTGAGTTTGC
>JADBWH010000158.1 GCA_020404105.1 Pseudanabaena sp. M53BS1SP1A06MG
ACTAATTCTCCAACTTTGCGATGGGTTTTTCAGTGTTTTATGGCAGTTCATTTAGTTTCTTTTCAGAACCTGACTCAAGTTGCAAATTTGTCTCCTCTTCGCCTTCATATTTTGAATTTCTTTTCTCCCTCCTGCCAACGCTATTATTTGCTCCCTGATCCTCTTTCCTAATTGTTTTTCTCCTTCCATTACGAGCGGAATGTGGGATAGAAATAATCGAGAACAAGCTCTCGATTATTTCTACTTAACGCGAGTTCGGGATAATTTGAAGAAGGATTTGAGAGAGGGTTTGCGTAGCAAACCCTCTCTCAAATCCTAAAAGTAAAAGCCTTGCTTAGCAAGGCTTTTACTTTTGGGATTTTAAAATTTGCCAGCTTAACCCGAACTGACATTACTTAGACTTTGCCGCAAGTCGATGTTGAATCTCTAGATAAACAAGTAAGGCATTGATATCCGCAGGGTTGACACCGCCAATACGGCTGGCTTGTCCAATCGTCATCGGTCGAATTTTACTGAGTTTCTCCCTTGATTCTTTAGAAAGGGTCTCGATCGCATTATAGTCAATACTTGGTGGCAACTTGCGATCGCTATGTTTGGCAACTTCCTCAATCTGATGCTCTTGACGTTGGATATAGCCGACATACTTTACTTCAATTTCGGCTGCAAGACGTTCAAAACGATTCAAATTCTTATCAGCTAAACCATAATGAATTAATTCTGCATAATTAAACTTAGGACGACGCAATAGTTCAGACAACGTAATTGCCCCACGAATTACTTCGCCAGTCTCAGCAGTAATCCTTTGACCGAGTTCATCCTTCTCCTTGATACGGGTTTCATTGAGGCGTTGTACTTCCGCATGAATGCGTTCCTGCTTTTCACAAAATAATTGCCAACGGCGAGCATCGACTAGTCCGATTTCTCGACCGATTGGTGTTAGTCGGCGATCGGCATTATCTGATCGCAAAATCAAGCGATATTCAGAACGGCTGGTCAACATCCGATAGGGTTCGCGCAATTCCTTGGTACATAGATCATCGATAAGTGTACCGATGTAGCTACTGGCACGAGGCAATACCACCATCTCTTTCCCTTTCGCATAGAGAGACGCATTCATCCCAGCAACTAGTCCTTGCGCGGCAGCTTCCTCGTAACCCGTCGTTCCATTAATCTGACCTGCACAAAATAGTCCTTCAATCAATTTGGTCATCAACGTCGGATAGCACTGGGTTGCAGGAATATAGTCATATTCCACCGCATAGGCTGCACGGAGCATCTGGCAATTCTCTAATCCAGGCAGGGTACGCAACATTTGCAGTTGAATATTCTCAGGCATTCCCGTAGAGAAGCCTTGAATATAAAGCTCAGGAATAGACCTGCCTTCGGGTTCGATAAAAATTTGATGGCTCTCTTTATCCGCAAAGCGCACAATCTTATCTTCGATACTAGGACAATAACGCGGACCTTTGGCATCGATGAAGCCACCATAAACAGGTGTAAGATGAAGATTTTCGCGAATGATCCGATGAGTTGCCGCAGTGGTGCGCGTTAAATAGCAGTTCATCTGCTCCCGTTCCACCCATGCGGAAGGATCAAAACTAAACCAGTTCTGTTCTGGATCCGACGGCTGAACTTCCATTTTGCTGTAGTCTACGCTGCGGCGATCGACTCGTGCGGGTGTTCCCGTTTTTAAGCGATCGGTGACAAAGCCCAAAGCATTCAAGGTTTCCGTAAGCCCTGTGACTGCAAATTCACCTGCCCGACCTGCGGACATTGAGCGATTGCCCACCCAGATCTTGCCATTGAGAAATGTACCTGTCGTTAAAATGACAGCTTTACAGCCATAGCCCACCCCAAATTGAGTTTCAACGCCATAAATCCCTTGATTGGCATCTAATAAAACATTAATCACCGTTCCCTCACGAACTGAGAGATTAGGTTGATTCTCTACTACCTGCTTCATTTCGGCAGCATATTCGCGCTTATCGGTCTGCGCTCGCAAAGCCCATACCGCAGGTCCCCGCGAACTATTGAGAATTCTTTTTTGTAAATAGGTGCGATCGGTGATTTTGCCAATTTCGCCGCCGAGGGCGTCGACTTCATGGACGAGTTGCGATTTGGCGGGCCCCCCAACGGCGGGATTACATGGCTGCCATGCAATGCGATCGAGGTTGAGTGTGAGAAGTAAAGTTTTGCATCCCATTCTCGCTGAGGCAAGGGCAGCTTCACAACCTGCATGACCTGCACCAACGACGACGACTTCAAATTCGTCTAGAAACTGGACTTGATTAGCTGAATTAATCGAATTCTTGATCTCGCTCATTGCCTGACAGACCTGACCAACAGAATCCTATTCTAGCCTAAAACCTCTAAACATACGATAAAGCACCGTGCTTTGCACAGTGCTTTATATGCTTGTATGATCGGCTATATGGACAGCACAAGCTATCCACCTCAAAACTACATCCGACCACGCAACATTTGCGCCATTTCGTTGGGCTTCGGCGAGTTCTCTACGGCAGTTTCTTCGGTAATACGACCATCCTCATAAAGCTTATAGAGAGACTGGTTCATATTGACCATTCCCTCATAGGTACATTTAGGAATGATTGCCTCAATTTCGTCTACTTCACCACGTTTGATATAGTCACGTACTGCATCAGTATTAATCATGATTTCATGAATTGCCGCACGCTTGCCATCGGTCGTCCGAACTAGAGACTGAGCAATAACACCCACCAATGACTCCGCCACCTGAATCCGCATTGGTCCCTGTTGTTCAGGTTCATAGAGATTCAGAATCCGCTCAATGGTTTTAACTGCACTATTTGTGTGGAGTGTTCCGAATACTAAGTGACCAGTTTGGGCGGCTTTCAGCGCTGTGTTCACCGTTTCTTTGTCGCGCATTTCCCCAATCAGAATGATATCGGGATCTTCACGCAAAGCTGCCTTCAGTGCATTATCAAACTTGAGAGTATGAATACCTACTTCCCGTTGTTTGATCAGTGCTTTTTTACTTTGGTGGACAAATTCAATGGGGTCTTCGATGGAAATTAAGTGCTTCTGCATTTCCGTATTGATGAAGTCAACCATTGCGGCTAGGGTCGTAGATTTTCCTGAACCCGTAGGACCCGTGACAAGGATCAAACCTTTGTGAGTATAACAAAGCTCACGAAATACCTCAGGTAAGCCAAGTTGATCAATCGACAGAATTTTGAGTGGGATCAGTCGCAAAACCATCGCAGTTCCGCGTAACGAATCAAAAACATTAATCCGACAACGGGCAAAGTCGTACTGAGTCGCTCCATCAAATTCTAAAGTGTCGCGAAATTGCTGGATTTGTTTATCATCCATAATTTCCGTCAGCCAAGTATCAAAGGTTTGCTTGTCTGGAATAGGATATTGCTCCTGTGTGACCATCAAGCCCCGACTGCGAAAACGGACTGGTTCATTCACTCCTGCATGAACATCAGAGCATCCTTGTTCGTAGGCATCCTTGACAATTTGAGCAAGGGTGGGCTGCCCTGAACTACGCTGTAAAATTGCGGGTAAACCTAGTCCTGGTAGGTTGGGTGGTGGACCTGGACGAATTGGAGGGCGGGGGTTAGGGGGAGGGGGAACGCTTTTAATCTGGGTATCTGTGGGGATTGCTATTTGGGCTTGACGTGCTGCTGCCTGAGACTGTTTTGCTTGTATTTGAGCTTGTTGTAACTGTGCTTGATAAGCAGCCTGTTGTTGGGCAGGATTGGGAGCAGCTTTAACTTGACCTGCAACTCCTTGAGCAGAGGGATTAACACGCTGTTGATCTGCGGGGTTAGGAGGTATTTGAGGATTGCTGGGAGGAGCGACACGCTGCTGGGGGGTTGGTTGGGCGGCGGGATTACGTGGCTGTTGTGTTATACCACTCCCTGGGGAGGGTTGCGGTAAGGGAGGTATCCCAGATTGCGTCATAGTTGAACCTCGTTCTTAAACATTTTTATTAGGCAGCAGGTTTAGTGATGCGAGTTTTGTTAGTCAAATTGTGTGATTTGACCTAAAAATAACCAATCCTGTTACCTCATAGGCTAAAAATATATTAGCTGTTGTAAATACTATCCTCAAATAATTAATGAATATTCTTAGTGCCCTGCGCTCAAAACCGAGCGCAGAAAGCAAAAAAGCTTCTAAGCAAGCGAACCCCAAGCAAACTAAAGGTATTGAAATCAAGTCGCAACGTGAGTTAGACCATATGCGTGAATCATCTCGCATTGTTGCTACGGTACTTAAGGAGATATCGGAAATCATTGCCCCTGGAATGACAACAATGGATCTCGACGCTTATGCTGAAAAACGCATTCGAGAAATGGATGCAGTCCCTAGTTTCAAGGGTTATTGTGGCTTTCCTGCTAGCATTTGTTCTAGTATTAATCACGAGGTTGTTCATGGTATTCCTAGCGCCAAAAAGGTAATTAAGCTAGGTGATCTGGTAAAGATCGATACTGGTGCTTTTAAAAATGGTTTTCATGGCGATTCTTGCATCACGGTGGGTGTAGGCACAATTAGTGAAAAGGCAGCTAAGTTGATGCGCGTAGCTGAGGAAGCACTATATAAGGGAATTGAGCAGGTCAAACCAGGCAACTGTATGCTCGATTTAGCTGGAGCGATCGAGGATCATGTCAAGGCTAATGGTTTTGTGATTGTTGAAGACTTTACGGGACATGGTGTTGGTCGAAATCTCCATGAGGAGCCATCTGTATTTAATTTCCGTACTCATCAATTACCGAATGTACGTTTTCGACCAGGAATGACCTTAGCAATCGAGCCAATCTTGAATGCGGGAACTAAGCGTGTCAGAATTTTGGCTGATAAGTGGACGGCTGTAACAGTTGACAATCAGCTTTCGGCTCAGTTTGAACATACGGTTTTGGTCACTGAGACTGGCTATGAAATTTTTACCGATCGCAACAAAATCTAGTTCATTTCCAAGGCGCTGCGGCGCAGCGTTTTGGGATCATTAAAACTCAAGACTATGCAGCATATTTTTTTAGCAGGTTCCAGTCGCGGCGTTGGGCGAGAAGTTGCCAAGCTTTTGCTGGAAAATGAACCACCATCGGTCAATTTAACTGTCCTTTTACGCAATCCTACTTATGCGGTGGAGCTAGAAGCTTTAGGGGCAAACGTAGTCTTTGGTGATGCACTCAATGTTGTGGAACTGGAGGCAGCGATCGCTAAATTAGGAGATATCGATATTGTGATTACGACGATGGGTGGTCTGCCGAGCGATCGCGGCGAAAGGGCAGATTGTGAAGGCAATAAAAATCTGATCGATCTAGCCGTGAAGACGGGAGTTCAGAAATTTATTCTCGTTTCTTCGATTGGTAGCGGCAATAGTGTGATTGCGCTGGCTCCACAGGTCTTAGTGACATTGGGGGCAATTCTTAAGGAAAAGGAAAAGGCGGAGCAGCATCTCGTGGCGAGTGGCTTGACCTATACGATTATTCGTCCAGGAGGGCTAAAATCGGAACCAGCAACAGGTAATGCTGTGCTTACGGAAGATCCTACGATATCGGGGATTATTCATCGTGCGGATGTTGCTAAGCTAGTTTGCAAATGCGTAAATTCAGAGAAAACAAATCATAAAGTTTTTTCTGCGATTGATCGCAATATGTTATTCAAACCAGTAGAGTTTGAGACATTCAATTTTTAAGCTATAGAGTTAGCCATGCAGGAATATATTGTTCAAGCTGGAGACACACTTTCTAGTATAGCTAGGCGGTTTTTGGGCGCAAATGGAGATTGGCGAGAGATTGCAAGGATTAATAACATTACTAATCCTGCAAGTTTGCAAATTGGTCAGCGCTTACTTATTCCTAATCCTGCTACACCACCGATCACCCAAAATCCCGAAGTGGTAATGGTGCGAAACACTTTGCAGGGAGTTTATCCGCCTAATAAGATGACGATTTCCTTTACGAAGGTGGGTAATGATCTAATTGCGAACTTACTCAATACTGGTCAGCAGGAGCGATTTGCTAAAATTAGGGATCTGGGACTATATCGGTTCGGCATTTTTAAGCTACGGGATTTCATTATCTATAGTTCGGGGTTGCTGCAACAATTGCAAATGAGTTCCTCAGAAATCAATGTGATGCTAGTAACAGCCGCTAATGAAGGAAGTCTGGATGCGATTAATACTTGGGACAATCAATATTTGAGCTTTGGGATCTTCCAATGGACTTTAGGCTCCGCAGGACAAACTGGTGAGTTACCTGCTTTGTTGAGTAATTTAAAAAGGCGATATCCTACTGAGTTTCAGTATTATTTTGGACAGTTTGGTGTCGATGCCATATCAATGGATGGCGTGACGGGTTGGCTCTCCCTCAATGGTAAGCAACTTGTTAACGCTGCTGATAAAAACATTATGCGTCAACCGATTTGGGCGTTACGCTTTGCGATCGCAGGTATGGATGCGCTAGTGCAGTCAGTCCAAGTTCTCCATGCAATTTCCCGACTCGATCAGTTCTATTTTCGACCCTCCCAGACTTTACAGGGCTTTGCGCTTTCGCAGTTACTCACCTCCGAGTTTGCCGTTGCTCTGTTACTCGATCACCATGTCAATCGTCCTAGTCATGTGATTGGTTGTGTTGCTGATGCGATCGCGCGATCAGGGTTAACGGCTGCTCAAATTGCCCAAGGTTCTAGGGATAATGAATCTTTAATCATTCAAAACTATTTGATTTTGCGTGAAACCTATGGTGGGGCAAACACGATGACTAAATCACGGGAACGTGCCGAATCAATTAGAAATGCGATCGCCACTGGTAATCTCTCAACGCAAAGGTTTTCGTTCCGTTCTAATCGCCAAGTAAGAGTTTAAGCTCATAGCCTACAATTTATCGCAAAGCTAAACTTCGAAACCAAAGAAATCAAGGTGAGTGTATTGAGTCTAAGCCGTACTCTCAAGCGATTGGATTTAGGGCGCAAAAAAAAATTTTTAGTAGCCAGTGAACAAGCCACAGAGAGAGTCCAGAAATTGCGCTATGAGCTTCAGAGTTGGCTCGATACAATAGATGTAAAAAACCTTGTATTCATTGATGAGACAGGACTAAATCTGTCGATGACAAGGCTTTATGGTAGAGGTGAAGGGGGAGCAAGAGTAACTGCCTGTTTCTTAGTTTTTATAGAGAAAATATTATTGCCTCAATTATGGGTTGGAGCAATTGTTGCTATGGACAATTTGCCAGTCTATTACGCGGAAATTGCAAAAACTCTGATTGGATCTGTTGGCACTAAGGTCAAGATTTTACCTCCTTATTTCCCTGATTTATCACCTATTGAGCTGTGTTGGTCAAAGTTGAAAGAAATTATTCGCTCAGATAAAGCTCGTACAATTGAGGCTCTTGATGCAGCTATCACTAAGGCTATTAATGCTATTACTGATGAAGATACTCTTAATTGGTTTCATCATTGTGACATCTGCTTTGAGCCTTTTAGGTAGCTTCTTTTGTGGCGGGTTTGATCAGAATTTGCTCTAAGTACAGGACAAAAATTTAAAAATAGAACGCCAAAACACCCTGAAACCGTTACTAGGTAAAGCTTTTGGACTTATTAAGTCAAATCCTTGCTGGGAGCGCGTTTCAAGTTTTTTGTCCTGTACTTAGGAATTTGCTACAAAACGTGATCAACATATTACGGCTTTTTTTATCGGTTTGAAGTGGGCGTTTCAACAACTAACCCTCATTAACTGACCAGTGCCACTGACATTTGCTGCCGTAACTACGACCATCATCATCAATCCCAGAGTATCCTCAAGCAGATGACGTTTGCGACCATTGACGAATTTGTTGACATCAGTATCAACTTCCTCTGGGCAAGCTAATCGACTAGCAATTTTAGTTGATTGACTGTCAATACATCCTGCACAAGGCATAGCTTCTCTTCCTTCACTGACACGATACCATTACTGCAATTTAGCGTTGATCTCTAGCCAAGTGTTGG
>JADBWH010000159.1 GCA_020404105.1 Pseudanabaena sp. M53BS1SP1A06MG
GGGCTTACCGATTGGTTCGGGCAAGGTGGAATCGACGATTAAGCAAATTGGCTTCAGGGTCAAACTGGCTGGTGCTTCTTGGAGTCAACGTAATGTTCCCAAGATCTTACGCTTGCGTACTGCTTTTCTTAATAATTCTCCTTCCCTAATTATAAATACTTAGCGCAAACTTGGGATGCTCCCATAAAATTTAGCTATTCTCGTTAAGTAAAGCCTTGAGATATTCTCGAAAATCTTTGTACCCTTCCAATGGCGCGATCGCGATCGCTCTAATTCTTACTGAGTTACCGCTATCAATCGCAGTAGCGAGCTTATCTAGAAGTTGCAGTTTATAGTCGTTAGTATTTTTTGCTCCCTCCATCTCAACCCTTAATTTCTCGGCTGCTGCACGATCTTCATCAGCCGAACCTCCTAAGTTAGCGATGATGCCAAGTATTAGTTCTGATCCATTAGGAGTTATGCGCCCAATCGCAAAAGGACAAACGCGACTTGTACAAGTTGGCGTGCTTAAAGTTCCGCTAAAGTTGTTACCATTAATTTGTTGAATTCCATTACCGTTATTTTCAAAGGAAGTTGTCGCAGGAGTTGTTCCCGTAAGTGCTGATGCATTAGTATTTACTTCTTTTAAAATTTCCTCAGCGATCGCTGAACTAATTGGAACGCCAAACAAAAGTAAAGATAAAGAAATTCCAATTTTTCGCATGGCTACAAGTAATGACTAATTTTAAAAATCCTCATAAAGTAGATAGCGATCGCTATTATGAGGACATAATAGGTGATCGCCTTGAAGGAAAATCAGCTTTCAATTAAGGCTTAAAGTAGCCAAGAATGTTGAGTCTAGCTGGCGTATTGGTACGAAAACGAATACCACAGCCACCCCAATTACTTTCCTGAATTGTGATAGTGCCGTTAGGGTTAATCTTTCTAACAACGGCAACATGTCCCCATCTATTAACTTTATTGTCAATAATGGCAACAGCACCAACAGATGGTTGTCGGCTGTTAATGATACGGATTTTGTCTTGTAGAGTCCATAAGCCAGTTGGCAAGGAAGGAACTTGCTGCTTAGCGTAAAGAACACAGTTACAAAGAACGTTAGCCTCTGCTGAGGGAACAAATGTGGTGGAGCCTAGAATAGAGCCAGAAAAGGTCAAGACAGATAGAGCGATCGCTCCACCAGAAGCACCAGAAATAATTTTTGAAAGGTTCATTTTTTACAATCTCCTAGCTATTGATGTACTTATTGCTATTTGGTGTTTGGCTCAAACTTTTGATTTAGTGTTTGGAGCGTAGGTATAGATTTGCACAACATCATTTATTTCGCGTCCTACTCAATTAGTGATAATGTAAGACTCACCTGTTAGTGAAAGTAGAACAATACGTTAGTGGAAATACTAAATTAGTTAGTTATATGGATCGTTCATCACAACAAAATAATGATGATTTTTTTGACAAAGCCTATGATGAATGGGATTTTGACAGGTTAGTTAGTGATCTTGAAAAGATTGAACATTTGGCGCGTCACCAAAAGAGAAATCTGAAGGCAATTTTATTAAGTTTTAGTCCAAAAAAAGTCGCTACACTATTAGGTATCCAAGAAAGTAGTCTTAGACCAGCATTTTCTAATTTGTATCGGCTTATAGAAAATTTGACTCAAGAGCCAAGTAATACAGTTACCTATAAAAATGCCAAATTCGTCTTAGCAAGTTATCGAAAGCAGAAAAACTCCTTAGACGGATCGCTAATCGATGAAAAATCTAAAGCATTAGTACAGAGCCCCCAACCCCCAACTAATCCCCAAAATATCCATACTCCCGAACCAATCCCAGAATTAACACCCCTTGACTTTATAGGACGCGATCGCGATCTCACTAATCTCACAAACCTCAGCAGACAAGCCAAGATCGTCTTAATTAAGGCTGGGGCGGGTGTAGGCAAATCAACATTAGCGCGGGAGTTTTTGCAGACGCAGTTTAAAAAAGTGATTCGGATAGAGATGGGTTTGGAGTCGGGGAACGTTACGCCTGCGGAAGAGAAGGTGTCGCAAATCTTGCGAAAGGATCTTGATGAGGAGCCTAGTCGAGATTTTGGGATTAATTTGGATATTTTGCGAGAGAAGTTAGCGGATCGGGCAAATCCTATTGGAGTACTGCTCGATAATCTCGAACCTGCGCTGGATGAGAATTATCGCTTTCGGGAGAATTTGCGCGGCTATGATGCTTTGTTAGCGGTGTTGGGCGATCGCGATGTCTTTTCGTTTACGCTGATCACCAGTCGGCGATCGCTGATCGCACCACGAGCGAAGGTAAATGAGTATTCACTGGAGGGGCTAGACATTACGGCATGGCGACAATATTTCCATGATTGCGAGAATGGGGGAGATTTGAAGGCGCTATTGCAGATGCGTGATGCATATAACGGGAATGCGAAGGTAATGGATATTCTGCATGGTGCGATTAAAAACCGTTTTGATGGCAATATTGGAGCCTATTGGAATCGATACAAGGATGCTTTGCTCGCAGATTCAGAATTAGAAACTTTGATTTCGGTGGAGATGGATTGGTTGCGAGACAATCAACCTGATGCTTATAAGTTGCTCTGTCGGATGGGTTGCTATCGCTATCAGGATGTAAAAACGGTTCCTTTTGAGGGTTTGATTTGTTTGTTATGGGATGTATCTGAATCCCAAAAAGTTAGGGTTATAGATTATTTAAGTAGAACTTCTCTGATTGAAGTTAAAGGAGAATATTATTTACATCCCGCTATTCGAGAAATAGCAAAATTACGTTTACTTGAAAATCAAATAGACTGGGAAAAAGCAAATCAACAAGCTGCTACATATTGGACTAATAGTACTAAAATTACTGCGGCTTTAAAAGATGCAGTAAGAGCTTTTGAAGCTTACCATCACTATTTTTGTATTAATGCCTATAATTTAGCGGGTGAAGTAATTATAACGCCGCGCAGTGATGGATTTTATAGCTCACCTCACTATCAAGGCGAATTACTTGGGCGCTCACTATACAGATTGGGATTATTGGAAAAAACTATATTAAGTATTAATTTGATAGTTAATCAAGTAAATATAGAAATATGCAGAAGTCAACTTTATAATATACTTGGAGATTGTTACTGGTTAAATGGTAAGCCCTCTAAAGCAATTGATTGTCATCAATCCTCAAAAACACTATCTAATATATATTTAGAAAAAACAAATAATCTAAGCACATTTGAGCCTACTCATATTAGATGGGTTGAACAATTAAGTAGATCTTATTTATTGAATACAGGACTTTGTAAGTTAGACTTATGGGAATTGGAAGAAGCATATAATCTGTTTTTAGAACTTAAATCTATATCTGAAAATACTGATTTCTATAGTGCAAATCTAAGTGCAAATTTTTGCTTAGCAGTTACTAGTGTTAGATTAGAGATGAAAGATCAAGCTGAGTCATATACAGAGATAGCTTATAGTCAAATCCATAAAGATTTGGGATACTGGACTGGAGGGTATAAATTTGTTTTTCTTGGAGAAACATACGAAAAGCTCAATAATATCCCTAAATCAGTAGATATGTACTCAAGGGCTATTTCTCTTGCTAATGAAACCACATTTACTCAAGTGAAAGGAAAAGCTTTTTATGGATTAGCTGTAATCTTACGCAAGCATAAAAAATTTAAGGCATCTATTTTACATAATTTAGCTGCAATGAAATTACTAATAAAAATAGGTGCAAATTCTGATCTTGCTGAAGCATATTTTCAACTTGGGCTAACATATCAGGCAATGGGAGAACATGACCAAGCAGAAGAATATAAAGCAAAAGCAATAGAACTTTTCGAGCAAATGGAAGCACCGAAACAAATCGAGAGAGTTAACAAAGCCTTTGAGCAAGGAGGAATGTAATGAATACTCAAATAGTTGATGCGATTTAAGAGAATAGTTAAGCGCATGAGTAACACAAAGACTTTTGATACAATGAAAGCAGATTTCATGCCAAACCTTCACTAAGGTAAATGTAATGCCCCTATTAAACCTTGAGTATATAACCAACCAAGAAGGACAACCCACCGCAGTTGTCATCCCCATCGAGATTTGGAGGCAACTTTTACCCACCGACAACATATCTCTAGAAAATCTTAGCGAAGCCATAGAAGATTATTGCCTCAATAAAGCGATGGATGAAGGTAAAAACACTCCTCTTTACTCCCGTTCCGAAGCTCTAGCCTTTTTAGAGGATTAAATTGGAAGACTAAAATGGAAGTAAAGTATCGCCAGTCATTTTTAAAAGACCTCAAAAACCTGAAAGGCTCATCAGTATATCAACGCATCTATGAAATTGCCTTTACAACTTTGCCTGAAGCTCAGAACTTACAGGAACTATCGAACATCAAAGCCATGCAAGGATATTCAACCCGTTATCGTATTCGAGTCGGTGACTATCGCATTGGCATAGAAATTTCTGGCAACACAGTAGAAGTTATCCGCACATTACACCGCAAAGAATTTTATCGTTACTTTCCTTAGAAAATGACTACAAGTTTAATTAGCATTAAGCCAATACTTAACGAACTCAAGCAGGAGTTGCAAGAGCTTTATGGCGATCGCCTTGTTAAGTTAATCCTATTCGGTTCACATGCCAGAGGCGAAGCCAATCCCGATTCAGATATTGACTTACTCGCCGTACTCAAAAGCCCAGTATCTCAAGTTCAAGAAATATCCTACATGTCCGACCTGCGTGTCAAAATATTACTAGAACGTGATGAACTAGTCTCTATTATCCCCATCACCGAAGAAGACTTTAGTAAAAGGAATGTTAGTTTTTTAAGAAACATCAGAAAAGAAGGAATTGAATTATGAGCGAACACGAAAAACTACTTTCTTTATCACTGGAAGAACTAGAAATAGCATCACTTTTATTAGAGAGAGAACACTATCGCACTTGCCTATCGCGTTCCTATTATTCTATATATTATGCAGCCAAAGCTTTACTACTATCCAAGAACCTAGACGCTTCCACCTGATTGACTGACAAAAGTAGCAAGAAAGTATACAGAGATTGAATTTGAGTAAAAAAGAGGCGTATGCTGTTTTTTGAAGAAAAAGGAGCATAGGACAAATGACCCAAAACGCCTCACGTATCTATAATGAACTAACAA
>JADBWH010000016.1 GCA_020404105.1 Pseudanabaena sp. M53BS1SP1A06MG
AGAAATTAGTCTAGCTCCCCCTCTCCCATTAAGGGAGAGGGGAACAAGAAATTAGTCTAGCTCCCCCTCTCCCATCAAGGGAGAGGGGGCAGGGGGGTGAGGGTGATATTTGTTCCACGTAACATCAGTTATTAGTATTATTAATGTTGATTTTTGGAGAGAAAAGTGCAATCGCGAAAGTTAAGTCATTTAATTTAGGTTTAAGCATTTTTAAATAATTTGGTAGTTAATAATTAAAACGCAGGTCTAGCTAGTAAAATTCAGCAAGGTATAATTCACTAGAGAGCTTTGTGTAATGACCAGAGAGTTTGATTTTCTCCCCAATTTACCCAAATCCGATCTTGATGATCGCACCTTTGCGGAGTTAGTGAATGAATGTCTGCTGCGAATTCCTCGATATTGTCCTGAGTGGACAAATTACAACCCTAGCGATCCTGGTGTAACGCTGATTGAATTATTTGCTTGGTTAACCGATCAAATGTTGATGCGGTTTAACCAAGTGCCACGTCGGAATTATGTTGCTTTCTTAGAACTATTAGGGATTCGGTTACAACCACCAGCCCCTGCTCAAACTGAAGTTACCTTTTATTTGAGTGCCTCTTTGCCTGAAATCTATACAATTCCTGCGGGGAGCGAGGTGGCAACAGTACGCACGGAGGAAGAGGAGGCGATTATTTTTAGCACCGATCAACCTCTGGTAATTGCCAAGCCACGCATTTCTAATCTGCTTGCAGCCTCAACAATTGAAGAAAAGCCTGAATCTCTGCGGGATCTTTTGCAGGATGTCTGGTCTGAAGATAATGACGAGGAATGGTCGGGACAAGAAATTGCTTTATTTAGTGATCCGCCCCAGCCAAATAATTGCTTTTATGTAGTTTTTGATGAAGAACAACCGATTGATGGCAACGTGATAGCAGTCAAGTTTAAAGGGGAATCAGCAACTACTACAGGTATTAATCCCAACAATCCACCAAGGTATTGGGAGGCGTGGGATGGCTATGTATGGCAGCCCGTATTGCTCAAAGATAGTGATGATCACACCAAAGGATTTAGCTTTAGTGAGTTAGCCAATGAGGGAATAAACCCTTTACAAGGAGCCGAGATTATCTTCCATCTACCGCTAACTTGGAACGTGTCACAGTTTGCAACCTATCGCGGACGCTGGTTACGTTGTAGCTATGTGCAACCGACGGACAATCAATCGGGATATAGCCGATCGCCACGTATTATCGGCATGAGTGCCCGTGCGCTCGGAGGAACCGTGAGAGTGACTCAATGTTATGCGATCGCCAATGAAGTGGTGGGCGAAAGTAATGGCAAATCAGGTCAGGTGTTTTATTTACTCAATAAACCTGTATTACCCCGTCAAGAGAATGAATATCTCTTAGTGAGTCCACCTGTAGGCTTGCCGCAAATATGGCGAGAAGTGAGCAACTTTTCGGAGTCGGGAGCCAATGATTTGCATTATGTAATTGATTCTACTTCGGGCATGATTCAGTTTGGACCTTTTGTCCAAACTCCCAACTATCAGAGTCAGCAAATATTACAACGCATGAGGTTACAAGGTGATCCAATGCAAAGGGTGATCCCTGATGGCAATAAAGCGATCGCTCTCAATGCCGATGCAGCAACGATCGTTTCTCGTTCTAGTGGCGCGCAATATGGCGCAATCCCGCCCAAAGGTTCAATCATTCAAATGGTGAAATATCGCACGGGCGGCGGCTTTCGTGGCAATGTACAACGCGGTAGTATTCAAATTGCTAAAAGTGCCATCCCCTATGTAGCAAGCCTCACCAATCACCTCTCTGCATATAATGGTGCGGATGCTGAATCTCTTGACGATGTGGCTATCCGTGTCCCGCAAATGTTAAAGACTCGGGATCGCGCAGTTAACCAAGAGGATTTTGAATATTTGACTATGCTGGCTGGCGAAGGAACTGTGGCAAGAGTACTCTGTACCCCAGTCAAGAGAAAGGAAGATGCTGGGATTGTTAAGCTGTTAATTGTGCCAAGAGTGCGTACTGTTGGAATCGAACAGGGGGAGGGAATTGCACCTGAGGAGTTTGTACTAACACCTCAGTTAAGCGATCGCATCTTGAACTATCTCGATGAACGTAAGATGTTAGGAGTCCAGATTCAGCTAGAATCGCCCAAATATGTTGGTGTATGCGTTCAAACAGAAATCACCCTAGAAACAGCCTATAGCAATCCTCAAGTACAGCAGGACATTATTAATCAATTGAAGGTGATGTTATATCGATTCCTCAACCCCATTACGGGAGGTGTGCAGGGAAAGGGCTGGGAATTTGGTCGCCCTGTCTATCCCTCTGATATTGTCAAACTATTGCAGAATTTTCAAGGAGTGAGATTTTTAGGGACTGTCCAGTTATTTGAACTGCACTATGAGAATGGAGAATGGATAAGAAGACTCTCACCCCAGCCAATTATTGATCCGAGTCCAACGGGGTTAATTTGTTCTTGGCGCAGTCCGCGATTGCGATCTAGTCACGTCATCAACATCGTGTAACCATCAATACCAATCAATTTGCTATGGCTCCCAAAAGTAAGCTGCAGGCTCTCAGTATCCGTCTTATTTCTATGAAAACTCCCGAAGCTAACGAGGAGTCTCTAGCTAGTGCCGATCTCCACACTCAGCAACAGGGTGAGTCAAAGTTAAATGCCATGCGATCGCCTAGACCTTGCAATTTACTGATCCATCCGAATGAGCCAAGTGAAATCGTCGTAAAGCTCAAAAATTCCAGTAATCGAACCCTCCTGACTGATTTACGAGTTGAGGGTAATTTCCCTGAAGGATGGTGTCAAATTGGCATGGAGGGTAATGAACTGCCGCCCTATGCGGAAATGGAAGCGGTGCTCTATTTCCTCATACCTGCGGATTTCTTTGAAAGACAAGATGCGATCGCTCCAAATCAAACGTTAACCATTAACTACCACGGCATCTTACAGGTTTATGGTGGCTATACCCAAAGTCCAGATCCTAATGAAAACGCAGATATATCATTAACAACTTCAACGCTAGTTTCCCATCTAGAACTATTTGATCTTGAATCCTTTCGCCTCTATGTGCGCCCAACTAGCCTGTATTTAGATTTCTTGCCCGATGTCTATCGCGAAGTTGATTTTGTCGGACGACTACTTAAAATTTTTGAAGAATGCTTTGAGCCTGATGTCCAGATTTCCGATGCTTTATGGGCTTACCTCGACCCCATGCTTTCCCCAGAGACGATGTTGCCATTTTTAGCGCATTGGGTAGGTTGGGAATTAACTCCAGCGATCGATATGCAGCGTCAACGCTATCTGATCAAACAAGCAATGCAAATCTACCGTTGGCGAGGAACACGTCGCGGACTTCGTTTTTACATTCATCTATTCACAGGGCTTCCTCTTGATGAACATTTACCAGAATCCGAAAAACATATTAGCGTTTTTGAAGTGACTGGACGAGGCTTTGTACTCGGAGCCGCCCAAATAGGAATCAATACATCGGCGGGAGGACGTAGACCTTTTCATTTCATTGTGAGGATTCGTAACGATTCACAAAATAGACTCGATTTAGCATTGATTCATCAGATCATTGAACGAGAGAAACCTGCATTCTGTACCTACGACTTAGAAATTATATGAATGACTTTCCCTATCCCAAAATTCAGTCCTTTGAACGCTTACAAGTTTCCGATGGACTCATGATTAATAGTGAGCGTTGGCGATTAGCTCACGAATATCATCATCAACGTCAAAATGTCCAGTATCAATCCCTATTTCTCCCTGGAATTATCTGCGGCTTGGGGGTTGTGCCAATCGAAGCTCCTGCGGACTTACCTGCTAAATTTCGCGATGGACGTTGGATACAAATTCAAGCTGGAATCGCGATCGATCTCAACGGCAATTTTATCGTTGTCCCCACTCCATTAGATTTTCGGATTTCCACATCAGCTTTTGATCAAGAGATTGCAACGGTATATCTCGTCCTGAGCTATGTTGATCCAATCAAGCTCAAGAGATCAAATGCTAATGAAGTGATTGTAGAGACTTTTCGAGTTAACGAAAAATCCAATTCCCTTGCTGATAATGATATTGAAATTTGTCGAATTGCGATCGCGCAAGAAACATCAGCAATTCGTAAGCCTGCCGATGTATTTGCACCTAGCATATCTGAGTTAGATCTGCGCTACCGTCTACAAGCTAAACTACGTCCCCAAAACACGATTCACTTAGCTTGTTTTAGAGCAGATGCAAATTTAGCCGCCGACACCCAACAAAATTTTAAATTTCTAGGACAAGCCCTAACTAGCTTAGCGCCTAGCCTTGGAATGGTAGAAACAATTCCCGAACTGAATATCCAATCTGAATTAACAACCGATCAGATACTTGCCTATCACTTAATTTATTTACATGGTACTCAGGTCAATGCTTTAAATGAAACCACGCAACTATCTTTAAGAGAATATGTCGCTAAGGGAGGATCAATCTTGGTTGAGATCCCGATTCAAAATACCAAGCTAGAGGATTTACTCGCGGTTCAGTCGGAACTCCAAAGTGCAAAAGCAAAACTGCACAAGAATTTACCTCCACAAATCACACCTAGATTTGTTGATGCCTCCGATCCTGCTGTGCAATTAGAGTTACAGCAAGAAATAGATGCGATCGCGATCGAAATCATTGCCCAAACCGATGAATTGCTCAACTCTCTAAAAAGTAATTTACCTATAGAAGCACCATTGCTAAATTTTGCTGAGCTAGCGCGAACTCATCCCCTCCGCAGTCAACCATTCCTCTTCTCAACCTTACCCATAATTCTGGAGCATCCCATTCAAATCCTCATAGGTGGTGGTCTCATTATTACATTTGGTTCTCTCTCATCACTTTTTGGAGGAATGATTACGGATCAGGAGATTTCCAGAGAAAACATTCGAGTTTTCCAAGAACTAGGCATTAATATTCTGAACTATGCAACTCAACGTTATGCTATGTCTATGGGAATGCAAATTAAGCTGCAAGATCTCAATGATATTTCTCCAAGCGATCAACGACGTACTACAAATATGTTGCTCTAGTTGCTCTAGCTCCTCTAGCATCGGCTTATAGCTGATTTGTGACTGATTTATTAAGCTTAATTTAAGGTATCTAACTATGTCCTCAATTAGTCAAGTTGTTCCAATTGTCATCAGCATCCAAGTTGTAATTGCAGTTGCGGTTACAAATGTAATTTCCTTCTATAGTAGTGAACATACAGTCCAAAAGTTAACTAAGAATCTTTGTGAAAATTTAAGCCAACGAGTCGAACAGCATATTGATTCCTATCTTAAGGATTCAGTGCAGATTAACCAAGCTCTAGCTACTGCTTTGAGTAATGGGAGTGTCAATCCTAATGATATTAACCAAGTTCAAAAAGAGATATTCGATAAATCTAGGGAATTTAACACACAAAATATTCTTTTTTTTGGTAGTGAAAAAGGATCAATGGTTGGAATTGAAAGACAATCCCCATCAAGTTCCAAATTCTTCTTGCGAATCCGAGATGAGAGTACAATCCCCAATCGACCAACCTATGAACTCAGTAGTAGTGGTGAACGAGGCAAATTAGTCACAAATGAAGTCTACGATCATCGGAATCGTCCTTGGTATGAGGCGGCTAAGCAATCTGGAAAAGCCATCTGGAGTTCTATTTTTGTGAGTACCACTGATCGTGAACTTACTACGACCTATGCGATCCCGATCTATAATTTTGATGGTCTTTTACAGGGAGTCTCGGGTATTAATATTTCCCTCAAGCAGATAAAGCAGTATATGCTCTCAATCCGTCCTACAGATAAGTGGCAAATGTTTTTAGTAGAAGAGAATGGTAACTTAGTCGCATCAACAACTGAAGAACCGATATTTAGTACTCAAGGTAATAAAGTTGAGCGTTTTGAAATTTCGCAAAGCAAGAATCCTAAACTTCAAAAAGCAGGTTTATCTATCAAAGAGAATTTAGGAGAATTTAAAAACATTCAAGATCAATCCTCTCAAGTTCTCGAATTTGAGTTTAACGGTGAGAAATACATTTTGAGTGCTCATAAATTATCCAAAGATTCACAGCTAAATTGGTCTGTGGGCATAATTGTGCCTAAATCTATTTTTATGAAAGAAATTGATGATAACAATCGGGTCACATTAATTATTACCATCACCATGCTAGGTATAAATATTGTGGTTGGTTTAGCGATCTCTTCATGGCTACTCCGCCCAATTAAAAATCTGATGGTTGCCGCTAAAGAAATCGAAGAGGATTCCTTTAATCCTGAAGGATTAGAAGCAATTGCCACACGTAAGGATGAATTGGGAAAAATGGCAAGGGTATTTCAAGAAATGGGAAGTACAGTTGCTGAACGCAATCAAGGGCTGAAACTGCAATTAAACAAATTACGTGAGGACAATGACGAGGCGAAAAAAGCCGCCATGAGTTTATCAATGGGTTCTAATTCATTAAAATCAATTTTGAGCCGTGCTAGAGCTGCTCGCAATAAATAGCAGTATTGCAGTTTTCACTTTGTCATAGACAAAATAAAAACTCAAAACCTTTACTAGGATTGTTCTTTGTTATCAAGTGAGTACGTAATCATTTGAAAACCGCAATAAGCAGCAAATAGGAGAATACATCAATGTCAACAAATCAAATTGGCTTAGAGATCCCTCAGAAAGAATTAAATTTTAAAATTGGCTCCGACAAGAATTCTTTTTCTGTAGTTGTCATTAATTACAGCGATCAATTTGCCAGTTTTCAAATTGAACTGATTGCTGCTGGTGCAGATGTGCAAACAGTGGGATATGAGTGGTATAAAATCTCTCCAGATGTCAGTGTCAAAATTCCTCCAGGGGATTTAGTAGAGTTTGTGGTCTCAATCATTGAAACTCCTATTCCTGGGTTTATGGGGGTTATGAATGTGACGGTGCAAGCTGTTTCGATGGAGCTACGTGAAGAAAATCGCGAAATTATCCGTATTAATTTGCAAGCAGGTGGTACGCGATCGCAATTAAAAGTAGAAATTCCCTCCCAAAAGCTGCAAGTTACACCTTTAGAAAGTGTAGAAATTCCCATCGTCATCGGCAACACAACCCAACAGAGTACAAATGTCACTTTAGTTTGTAAGGGTTTGCCTGAATCATGGTTTCCCAAGGGGCATATTCAACAATTCGCGATTAAGCCTGGAGGAATATTTAAAACATCATTTTTATGTACTTTACCATTCGATCTTGAGTCAGTTTCCCAAATTTATCCCTTCACTATCGATGTCATTCATACTAATGGCTTGCCATCTCATTCTGAATGTAGTTTAGAAGTATTGCCTAAAGGGTCGCTAGACTTTATTTGCCCTGAGAAATCCCTCACCGTCCCTCCCAATTCATCATGGAAAGCATGGAAATCGTGGTGGAAATTTTGGCAAGCATCACCTGCAATCTTTCCCCTAGTTGCCAAGAATGCCAGTAATTTTGCCCATAAGGTTACTTTTGATATCGAAAACATTGCGACAAACGAAGATTTCTCCTACGAATTCACTCCCAATGAAGCAGTAGTTGAAGCATTTAATGAATTCAATTTTAATCTACAAATAGATAAAGCTCGACCATGGTTTGGTAAAGCAAAGAAGTTAAATCTATTAGTAAAAGCAAACTGGCAAGAACCCAAGGTTAATACTAACGATGAAATTCAATCAATTAAATTATTTATCAAACCAATCATTCCATTGATATTCGTTGTCATCTTAACGGGATTAATTCTATTTGTAACTTGGTTTTTTTCCTTTCTCAATCCTTATAATCCATTTCCACCCCATAATGCGCCTGTTACTTCTGTTCAATATGACGGTAAGGGTACGTTTGCTATTAGTAGCTCTAATGATCGCACTTTACGGAAATGGTTCATAGAGGGATTTTATAACCCTGGACTCAATCAAGATATGGGAGTAATCGCGAATTCTAAAAAAGCAATGCGAGTAGCGCGTATCCGTCCTGTAAATAACGATCTGGTTGCGGCTGGATTAGAAAATGGAGAAATTCAGATTTGGGATGCGAACAATGAGTCAAACCGACCTCTCGCAACTTTTAGCACTCAGGCTGATGATCGTGTCTTTGGGCTAGCCTATACCCTCGATTCGAGAACGCTCTTTAGTGGTCATGGCAGTGGTGCTTTGCTCAGATGGGATCTCCAAGATCTGTTTACCAATCCCCCAACACAACCTACCCAAGCGAAGAAGTTTGATTTTGCGATCTCTTCAATCGCCTTAGTTGGGCAAAATGACAGTATTTTAGCGATCGCGGGTCGTTATAACCAACTATTGCTATGGAACTGGGTTAAGGATTCCGTGAAAAACCTTAATCTTCAATCAGGTGGTCAGGATGATTACATTCAGAGTATTGCCGTGCCCGATCGCCGACGTAATTTACTGGCAACTGCTGACAATCAAGGTAATATTTCGGTCTGGGATCTCAGTGCTTGTTTGCAGAGTAATAGTCCATGTCAATTAGTTGATAGTTGGATTGCTCACGGGGGGAAACCCGTTCGCTCGGTTGCACTTAGTCTAGAGGGTTGTTATTTGGTCAGTGGTGGTGATGATGGACTAGCAAAGCTCTGGACTTTAACTCAAAATGGCAAAAGAACTGGCAATATTAATGGCAAAATTCTCGAAACTCTTCCAGTCCCTATCGGTGCTGTCGATATTCATTTAACTGCTAAGGAAGTTTTGACTCTGACTGGTACAAATGCGGGGAGAGTATTGGGACAAAAAGCAGATCGGATGTTTAATTTAGGCTGTGATAAGGGACTTGCGATTAATTAAATTACCTACGGCTTCGACTTTGCTCAGCCAACTTTGGCTGAGCAAAGCCGAAGCCATGCAAACTCGGTGAGACCTTTTTTCTCGGCGAGTTCCTTACCAGTACGAATGTTGATTAACGCGAGTTCGGGATAAAATGGTTTGTCTAAACCGAACTGACGTTTTATTAATCTCAGCCTAGATATGCTAGGCTATGTCATCTGTCCAAGATTTGCCGATATCACGCATGGACTCTTTGCCTGAATCTTCAAAATCTTTAGGCGATCCAGTCAAAAAAGATCGCGAATTCATAGATGTTGATCAAGTAGCTGATCAACCCAATTTAGAATCAAATTCAAAATCCCAAAAACTTTTATTAACAGGTAAAAGTAGAGATCCACGCGATTACATAACTTGGTCGAATGTAGTTATAGTATGCAGTATTCCTCTCCTAGCTTGTCTCATTGCTATGGGGGCGATTTATCTAATTAATCCCTTAGCGATTAAATGGTTAGCATCTTCCGAAGCACCAGCCTTTTACCCTAAATCTTTATGGAATATTCCTAAAAATCTTCAGCAAATTCAAGATGAACTGGCGCGTAACCAGCTTAAGCTCGGCGAAAATTACAATCTCAAAACGGGCGAGGTCATCTACACGATTCTGGAGAAAGAGACCCAGAACATCCGAGAAATTCGTCTTTATCAGATGGTTTGGGATCGTGGGGTCGAGAAATTTTTGTTGGTCAGTACCAAGACGATCGCGGGTCTTGATGAGTATTTTGTGCGATCTCCTCTTTTTAAATATGCGACTTATTCTATTCCTGCACGAATGCAGCCCAACCGCAATCGTCTACCATTAAAAAAATTATCCCTAATAGATAATCCACCTAAACAAATTGGTGATCAAAAAGATGGAATTTGGTTTAGTACATCGGGAAATATTGATGGCATCGCCTATGGGCAAATTTATTATTTTGTGACGGATAAGCAGTCTCAGCTAATTGAACTCGATGCTTGGACGAGTGCCGCAGGGGAACTTCCTAAATGGCGAAATATATTGACGAGTAATCCTAATTCTACGCAACTAGTGATTAATCAAACTCAGGAATTTGAGCCAATGTACTTGGTTTATCAACCTGAAGAGTCGATTACTAATTCGATCAATAAAATTCAGTTACGCCAAATCAATCTCAATGAGGCAAAAAATCAATCTAAGGCTTACCAAGATGCTCTAGTGATGGCAAGTGTTGGGCTATGGTCACCTGCATTAGGTAAATTTCAATTGATGATCGATGAGTTGCGATCGCAGGACAAAACCTTACCAACTTATTTGCAAGAACAGTATGACCTGATTGCCTTTCATGCCAAAATCACCTCCGAAAGAGCAGATAATCCCAATGCCAATATTGGCGAAAAAGCACTAATAAATATTATAGATGGACGCTGGAGTGAGGCCCTAGCGATCGCTAATGATACGAGCTATAAAGGCGATCGCATTGCCGAAATGTTGAATAAGTATCATCCGCACATTTGGCAGAGAGTGACAGCCATGCTGCCCCTTTCAGGATCAATAGAAATCAAGCTCTGGGGAGGGCTAGTAATTTCACAGCGCAATGGATTGAGACGTGCTGAGCATTGGCTAAGAGAACAAAAAGTTGATCCAAAGGATTTTAATCAATTATTACAGCGACTTGATCTCGCTCCGATTGCCATCAAACCCCAGCAAATGCTAGGCAGTGTTGTCTATTTAGGCAAAGAAAGTACAGGTTCAGAATGGTTCCTGCCACCACCCAAGTTAGAATCAGGGCAAGCTTGGTACGAAGTTCAGATTGATCTAATTAAAGATGGCGATAAATGGCGCAACGGTCCATTCCCCGAATTAAGCGATCGCTCGTCGATTTTCCTATGGCGAGTTTTAGGACTGTCAATGAATAACAATCTCGGTCTAGTGATCTATGATGCTTATGGCAGAACTCAAACTGCATTCTTAACTGCCCAATCCTTGTGGGTTAGCAATGGTGGTCAGTTAAAAATCCTAGCTTCAGGGGAAATAGGTCTTGCCCCTTTATTGAACAAGAGTATTATTCCTGCTCTTGTAACCAGTGGTGGAACTTTCGCTCCCTCCAAGGGAATCACTGTCGATTGGTTCACCCTCTCACCGAAAGTTATTGAACGTTTGATTCGGGCTATTTATAGCGAATTGCAACGCAATGGAAAGTTTTCCATGAGTATTGAAGATTTTAGTGTCCTTGTGCAACAGCAATGGTCTCTTTTATCAGTGAATTTAGATGGTTTAGGTAAGTCCGAATATTTACTACTACTAGATCGATCGCAAGTTGATTTAGGCGATCGCCATTATCCTTTAGCGATCGTTTTTGCGAGTGATGGCTCCCTGATATTTAGTGATCTGAATGGCAGTCGCATCTGGCTAGATATATTGCCAAGTAGCACCGAAGGACAGATCCTCACCCTCCGCAATCGTCGTTACGAAGTATGGAACTTCCGTTAAAATGAAACAATTAGGACTTACGCATTGGGTAGATGTGGTGCGGGCTTCGCCCGCACCACATCTACCCAATGCGTAAGTCCTAA
>JADBWH010000160.1 GCA_020404105.1 Pseudanabaena sp. M53BS1SP1A06MG
CTATCTCTCTGGTGCAGGCTTCGAGTCTTTCTTTTTCTTCTGGTGTCATTTGCTTTGACTAGATAACTTTTTTCTATTTTATCTCTCTTTTGCCTTAAGTATTTCTACTCAGTGCCTAATTGAGATGCTCCCGAATTGATATTTGATCGAGAACGTGATCGCTATTAACTCGTTTGTACAAGAGACATCGACAACTACAGCAAATAATGCAAGAATAAATATCTGTGCGATCGCAAAGGGACACGTCACAGGAAAAGTATTGTTTTGTATGAAATGCGATGTTACTATCATAGCTCTAATAGTTCTACATATTCATTTTCTTGTTGCTACTTTATGGCAAAAGATCTCTTCCATCAAGCCGTAAAAACAGCCTTAATCAAAGACGGCTGGACGATTACCCACGATCCGCTTTACTTGAATATTGCGGAAGTTGAAATTTATATCGATATCGGCGCAGAGCAAGTATTTGCCGCAGAAAAAGACAATAACAAAATAGCAGTTGAAGTGAAAACCTTTCTAAATCCATCTGCAATTTCTGAATTTCACTCAGTACTTGGTCAATGCCTCAACTACCGCCTAGCCCTAAAATTAGAAGATACACAACGCATCCTATATCTAGCCATCCCAGAAACTATTTGGAATACCTTTTTTCGGCGAGAATTTGCTAAACTAGCTATAGCCGAATATCAAATAAATCTCATTATTTTTGACGTATCAGAGGAGAGAATTGTCCAATGGTATCCATAGAAAGCTATCGAGACATAGTACAGGAAATCCTGCGGGAATATAGCACCCATCAACCAGCCTATGGTGACGTAGACATGGAATTAATATTTGATCGAGAACATGATCGCTATCAACTCGTTTGTACAGGCTGGAGCCAAAAACGCCGTATTTATGGCTCCCTCATCCATATCGATCTCAAAGGTGACAAAATCTGTATTCAGAACGATGGAACTGAAGTCGGCATTGCTAATTTGCTAGTAGAGCGAGGCATTCCCAAACAGAATATTCTCCTAGCCTATCAACCACCTGACTTGCGTCAATATACAGAATTTGCCTTGGCTTAAAATCTGCTGATTTGGAATTAGCGAAGATACAAATCAGCATAGTCGTTACTATTCTTCAAGAATTTGCGTGATCGCAGAAGGGCAAATAGCAGGAAAAGTATTGAGTCCTGTCTCACGCTCATCCGCGATTACCGCCAACTTATAAATTCTATCTAGTATTGAAATTAAATGTGGCTTGAGGCTAGGGCTATTGTCAAGTAGCGATTGTAAACGGAGTCTCTGTTCTTTAATTATTAATTCTCAAATACGCCACCTTAGATTTGGTTGGAATTTCCACTTAAGCAGATGGATAATTAAAACTTCCATTCAGATCTCTATAGTCGTATTATTTACGACTACTTGTGAAAGTTACTCCACGTAAGTCTAGCAAAACTATAGATTCTTGCGCTTTAAAAAGTAGCGATCAACCCTTAAAAAATATGAGACATTTAGAACAAACTTGGCGATCGCCTACATTTTGGATGATTGTAGGATTGATTGGGGCGGTGATTGTTTTAGAATTCTCTACACCACCAGACTATGTGATGGGTTATCTCTACATCAGTCCGATTCTGATCGCTAATTCACAATTGAGCCGTACTAGTACTTTTGGGTTCACACTAGCTGCTGCAATTTTGACACTCATTAATATTTGGATTCCTAATTATGAAATAATTCAAGCTTCTATGGTTGTCAATCGTTTAGTAACTATATTTGCTCTAGTCGTGACCGCGATCCTGTGCGATCGCAATCGACAAACACAGCAAATTTTAGTGCAGCAACAAGCCAAACTTCAAGCGCAAGAGAAAATTATGAATGTGCGCGAAGACTTTGCCTCTACATTAGCTCATGATTTAAAAACTCCCTTACTTGGTGCGATCGAGACTCTGCAAGCTTTTGACCGTGAACAATTTGGAACTATTGACGCTAAACAAAAAACTGTAGTGAACACAATGATCCGTAGTCATCAGAATAGTTTGCAACTAGTGGAAACTCTCCTTGATGTCTATCGGAATGAAACGGAAGGTTTGCAATTACAATTAGAACCAATTAATTTAGCCATTCTGGCGGAAGATGTGGCAACTTCACTGTTGAGTTTATCTACTAGTCGCCGTGTTTACTTAAATCTAAATTATGGAGAATCAGACTTTCGTAAATTCCTTTGGGTTCATGGTGATGCCTTTCAATTGCGCCGAGTTTTTACAAATTTATTGACTAATGCAATTAATCATTCTCCGCGAGGTGCAAAAGTAGAATTAGTGCTAGAAACCCAATCTTCGCATCAGATTGTCCAAGTAATTGATGTTGGTGCAGGGCTTAAATCTGATGAGCAGCCCTACTTATTTGAGCGATTCTATCAAGGTCAAAGCGATCGCCTAGCTACTGGTTCGGGGCTAGGTTTGTACCTAACTCGTCAAATTATCGAAGCGCATAGCGGTACAATTTGGGCAGAAAATCGACATCCTCAAGGTGCGATCTTTGGTTTTCGCTTGCCAGCTTTGCCCTATTCATCCCATAACATTACCTAAACGGTCGCCACACCGAAGATTATTCTAAAAAAATGACCTTAGATCACCTCAAAATCCTGTTAGTTGAAGACGACGAACTCTTTCGCCTCGGTTTACAGGTGCGCTTGCAGAAGGAAACTAAAATGGCAGTTTTAGCAGAGGCAAATGATGGAGAAACGGCGATCGATCTTGCCAAACAGCAGCCTTTTGATCTCGTCCTACTTGATATTGGTTTACCAGGGTTGGGCGGTTTAGAAACCTGTCGCCAACTAAAGCTCAATCATCCCAACTTACCGATTTTGGTACTCACTTCACGCAATGAGCGATCGCTTATTTCCCGTTTAGTCACCGCAGGCGCACAGGGCTATTGTGTCAAGGGAGTCGCTGCGGCAACGTTAATTCTGGCGATGCGCTCAGTGATTGCTGGCGCTTCTTGGTGGGATGCTACCGCTACTGCCGAAATCCATCATACTTTTCAAAATCAATCTTCTGAATTTACTTCTAACAAGTTATTTGAAAATTCATCTAGATCAAAAATCGATGCTTTGACGCGCAGAGAAAAAGAAATTCTCACTTTAATGTCTGAATACAAGACGAATCAAGAAATAGCGGAGATCCTGTATATTTCATCAGGAACAGTAAGAGTGCATATTCATGCAATTTTGCATAAGCTGGAAGTCAGCGATCGCAAACAAGCGATCGACATTTATTTTAATAGTGAACGCTAATAGGGGTCACGAGAGAAAAAGGAAAACCCTACGCCAACGGAATAATGGATATAGCACAGCCTGACTAGCCTAGCTATGTACATTCTTAAAATTCATCAAAGATAGGAAAAATGAGAATATTTCATCAACTAATTTTGAGAAACTTAAACCTCAATAGAGAGGTAGATACCAAATAGCAGAAATTACAAGCTAAGTCTACATTCTTTTGCCCGTATATCTTCTAGCGAATAAAATTCTAATTAACATTAAAATTTTAGGAAGAGTAGGAAGTCTCTTTTCCTTACTCTGCAATGTTTTTACCTAATATTTTTGACTTCAGCCTAATTTCAGTGAAATAACCTTTTCAGCATCATTGTGCATTTGACGTTGATATTAGCTAAGTTTTTGCACTTAGAGTATAGTTTCTAAAGTTTCCTACCTATTAAGTACTGGGTAGTACAAAGAAGGGGAAGGTCATATTCAATATATACTAAGACCCACATTGAACATGGCATTAAACCATTTTTGGGGACCACGTAGTAAACGGACAAAAAACAACTTTAAGAAAATAGAAGCTATTTAGTCCTACCATTTTCGTGTTTTTGGGGAATTATGTATGAGACTTGTTCTTCAGAAAATTAACTTTACCAACTTTCGATGCTTGGATTACCTCTTGATCCATGCCCAGAAAGGTCATGAATCAAGAGATGATTGACAAAAGATACCAACTTAAAAACAAAAGTTGGTATCTTTTGCCGCAAAAATTTTATCGTTTTTTATGAAAGGCTATTTTGTCTACAATGCATACTGGACAAGAGTTCCAGACTTAGAGTTGTTTTTTGTCTATTTACTACGTGATCCCATTTTTGCATGACGACAACCAACGGGCAGAGATACCCCTTCAATATATTACAACGCGCCGAGCAAAACCCTGAAACCTTGAAAACGGGTTGACAGCACTAAATATAAATACTCATTGATTTAAATTTAATGACAGATAATGGATCATTATTTGTTCTAAGATAAATCTGTGACGAATTAGGCTTTGTGTTAGATTTTCTAATATCATTTACTAAATTTGACTAATGAGTGGCAATCTAACTGAGGCTTATAAGCTAGGAATGCAGGCTTACGATCAGTGCCATACTCCAACTGTGCGATCGCTTTGGGATGCGTTTTGTTCTGAATTCAGCGAGTTGTTTGCTGAACCTTCACAAGATGAGGCTTGGGATGTTTTACATTCCTTTGGACGCTTAACTTGGAAGTTAACGGGTATTCCGCTGTTTTGGTTGGCTAAACCAACAGTTGAGAAACATGGGCGGAGGTTTGCTGAGTCCGGCTGTATTCGCAGTTCGCGTAATTGTTTGGGTAACTGTTGCCAAAAGGATTCTGATGACTAAATCTATTCCTGATCAGTGCAGAAAGTAATAGACTAAAGCCCCTAATATTAATTCATGCTAAAAAATTTCTGGTATGCCGTTGAATTCTCAGATGCAATTACATCTACACCCAAGCGTATTAAAGTGCTGAATCAATATTTAGCGGTCTATCGAACGGATTCTCAGCAGATTGTCGCTATGCAGGATCTATGCCCTCATCGTGGTGCAGCTTTATCTAGTGGACGAATCAAAGGTGAATGTATCGTCTGCCCCTATCACGGCTGGGAATATCATGCGGATGGAACCTGCATAAATATTCCTGCAAATTTACCTGATACACCTATCCCCATTAGAGCTAAGGTCAAGGTTTATGAAGCTCAAGAAAAGTATGGATGGGTATGGTTATTCATGGGTGATGTACTTGAATCAGAACGTATCTCCATTCCTGAATTACCTAACTTTGATGATCCTAAGCTCAAATCTCTTCATGGGGATTTTCTCTGGCATACCCACTACAGCCGTGTTATGGAAAATGCCTTAGATGTTGCTCACGCACCTTTCGTTCATGCTGGTTCCTTTGGCGATAAAGATCGTCCGCAGATTGCTGAATTTACAGTAGAAAATTATCCAACTGGTGCAGGCGCAACTGTGATGGTCAATGCGTCACCACCTAAAGGTATTTGGGGCTTTTTGGCATCGAAGCAACCTTCAGTAATCAAAACTCGAACAGCTTTCTTTATGCCGAATATTACTGTGCTAGAAGTAAATTTAGTATTTGGTAGATTGCTTATTTACAGCGCTCATGTTCCGATTGATGACCAGACAACCGTAAGTAAATGGATTAATCTACGGAGCTTTTTTACTGGTAATTGGGCAGATGTAGATTCACGTAAACGGGTCTTAAAGGTTTTCAATCAAGATAAACCGATTGTCGAATCTCAACATCCCCAGATTGTCCCCTATGACCTTAATGCCGAATTGCACGTTCAATCAGATGCTTTACAGATAGAATATCGAAAAATGCGCCGTCAGTTTTTTAAGGATTAGTCGCTCTGCCATCCACATATCGGACAATTCCAATCACTAGACCGATCGCTCTTACTTTTCCCGTTAAGTACTAATTTGGGCAAGAAGCCAGCCTTGACAAAGGTCGCGTAAATTAGACCAGCCACGCCAGAGGACTTGAATATCAATGGGAGACTTACGACGATGCTCAAGATAGCCGCCAAGGAAAGCAATGGATTCGATATTAATCCGTTGCCTCCATTTCCTGTTGATCCATACCCTTCCTGTTTAGCTTTGATTTTGCCATAATCTAGATAGGTGGTATCTCCTATGCATAACACCACTTCTTGTTCTTCCACGGCTTCACTGGTCATTTCACAGTGCGGTTTTATGATCTTGCTAAATTCTGTTTTGC
>JADBWH010000161.1 GCA_020404105.1 Pseudanabaena sp. M53BS1SP1A06MG
GGAGAATTATTAAGAAAAGCAGTACGCAAGCGTAAGATCTTGGGAACATTACGTTGACTCCAAGAAGCACCAGCCAGTTTGACCCTGAAGCCAATTTGCTTAATCGTCGATTCCACCTTGCCCGAACCAATCGGTAAGCCCAGTTGTTGATAGAGTTGATAATCAGGTAAACGTTGGTGATGCTTCCGCAAGTAATTTTGAAAACATTGGGATTGATGTTGTTTGATGGGAGACAAAAAACGCAAAGCTGACTCAACAGCACCATGCTAGGAAATATTCCGCATCGCCAAATAAACCAGCTTGAAAACAGCGTCATCCGTCGGAAAAATCTGTTGAGATTTAATCACCTTCCGCAAACTGCTATTCATCGACTCAAGTGCCTTTGTGGTATAAATCGCCCTGCGAATCTCAGGAGGGAAAGCAAAGAAGGGGATAATATTCGCCCAATGACTGCGCCAAGACTTGGAGATCGAGGGATATTGCTTGTCCCACTTCTCAGCCAAGAGTTCAAGGTTAAACTCAGCATCCGATTCGGCTGCCGCACTGTAAATCGCCTTGAGGTCAGCACAAATTTGCTTGCGATGTTGCCATGAGACAAAAGCGACTGAGTTTCTGACCATGTGGACAATGCATAATTGCACCTGAGTTTTGGGAAATATAGCGGTTTTCATTTTGCCGTAGGCAAAATGAAAACTCAAAACTCTTAATGGGACTGATTTTTTGTTTTCAAATGAGTACACACTCATTTGAAAACCGCTATATGAATTTCGGTAAGTACTGACAACCAGAATTTTGCACCCTCAGATTAAACGTTATGATGGTTGTAGCGGTGTCCAAATAATCATATGACTCAGACTTCCCTTCCTCCTTTACAAAAACAAGAATCACAGCCTCAGCAATTTGTTACTCCTCCTAATTCTTGGACTGCGGATTTTCGTCAAGAAGTGGTGGCTTTGACCACAAGATTATTTATTCAACTACGCCGCCGACCCACAACCCTGATCGCTGGGGTATTGCAACCTCTAATGTGGTTACTCTTGTTCGGCGCATTGTTTAGTGGTTTGCCCAAAGGTTTAGTGGGCGATGGTCAAACCTATGTGCAGTTTTTGGCGGCGGGAATCATTGTGTTTACAGCCTTTAGTAGTGCGCTCAACTCAGGCTTACCGATGCTATTCGATCGCGAATTTGGGTTCCTCAACCGTATCTTAGTCGCACCACTTGCCTCGCGATTTTCGATTATTACTGCTTCCGCAATTTTTATTATTGTGTTGAGCATGGTGCAAACGGTGGCGATCATTTCCGTTAGTGGCTTAATGGGAGCAGGCTTTCCCAGTATTAGCGGCTTAGTTGTCATGGCACTAATCTTAATTCTCTTAATTGTAGACTTCACGATGCTCAGCCTAGGGCTTGCCTTTGCCATGCCTGGACATCAAGAAATGCTTGCCTTTATTTTCTTAGTCAATTTACCTTTGTTATTTTCCAGCACAGCCCTCGCGCCCCTTGGTTTCATGCCCACTTGGTTGCAATGGATCGCAAGCATCAATCCTCTATCTTGGGCGATCGAGCCGATTCGTTATGTGTATAGCCATAGTACTTGGGCTTGGGATAGTGTGATATTTACTGCGCCTTGGGGTGATATGTCGATCGCTAAGGCGGCGATCGCTTTACTTAGTTTTGGTATATTTGTGGGTGTATTCATCCGTGGAACATTGCGCCGAGGCGTAGCATGATTGCAGAAACAGGTGAAGTTCCTACTTTTCCTGACGTGCAGCCTTTTGCCGATAACTGGTCATATCTCAAGGCAGAACTGGCTTGGCTCGATCGCGTATTAATGCGATCGCTCTCCAAGCAACGCCAAAGCAATCAAGAAATTGATCGCGTTGCCAAGTCACCCGTCGATCGCTCAACCAGTCATTGGTGGAAAGGCTTTATTGCGATCGATCCTTCCAAAGGTGGTAGCCTCGTTCCGCCACAAACTCCTCAAAATCAGCATCCCCTCGGACGCTATGGCGATCGCCTTGAGGCAAGTCGTCACCAAAATATTCGTTTAGCAATTCCTACCCTATGCGATCGCTTAGAACTAAGTCACTTCGAGCGTGATTTACTGATTCTCTGTCTTGCCCCCGAAATCAGCCGCCGCTATGAAAGACTCTATACGTTTTTAAATAATGACGATACCAATTGTCGCCAACCGACCGTAGATCTAGCCCTGCGCCTATTTTGTCGCTCTGATGCCGAATGGCGTAATGCGAGAAATAAATTTTCGCCCCAATCCCACCTAATTAAACACAAAATCCTGAAACTGTACTTACCTGAATACAACACTGCGCGATCGCTACTTTCTAAAGCTATACTGCTCAGCGAGAAAGCAGTTACTTATCTACTCAGCGAAGATTTACCCATTGAAACAGTTATTCCTAAACCGAGAAAGAGATAATGTCATTTGTGCGGCGCAAAGCGCCGCACAAATGACATTATCAAACTCACGTTAAGTTTGATTACAAGCCGTATTTTCCGCTTGGCGTAATGAACCGAGTAATGTCGAAATAATCACACATTTTTTGCGATCGCCAATTCTTGCAGCAAAGGTAATGCGACCTAATTCCCCAAGTCCATTAGGATGACCCTGAGATGTAAACTGCACACGATATACATCAGGTTCAGGAATTGCCGTCAGTTTTGTTAAGGTTGTCCGTGGCTGTGGTTCGTTGTTATCAACAATTCGCACCCCATCATCAAAATTTTGCCAAGGCAGATTATCCCAATATGCTTGATTGGTAGTTGTCGTAGGCGTGGGATGCACTGCATATTGAGACACAGTGGGCGTATTTCTAAAAGTTGCTTGCCACATAGTGTTGCTACGTTTAGCATTGCTCTGAGCTAAGCGCATCACACTATAGGCTCGGCTTTGGGCTGTGTTTAATCTTTGATTACTGACAAAACCTAACCAAGATGGTGCAGCGATCGCGGCAAGGATACCGATGATTGTTAAAACCACTAAGATTTCAATCAGTGTAAAACCAAGATTTTTACTATAGCGATCGCGTTTCCTTTGGCGATATTTTCTTACAGCCCATAACATAAGATTTTGCGATTTTTAAGTGCAATTATCGGATAATTATCAGTTTAACAAATTATCAGACTATTTGCATTTAAAATACGGTTATCTAATATTTTTTATTAAGGGCAATCAGTATCTATGCCTGATTTCATAGAACCTAAAATTGTAGTGATTGTCGTACAACGTTTGCGATTAGGTGTATTAGCAACATTTAAAGTAATCCTTAGAGGAAACTCAGTAAATTTAGTAGTAGTGTTTACTGATGCTGGTAAACCTTGAGAATCAAATGAAATAGTTAATGGCAATGTAACTGCTGTTGGTGGAGAATTTTTAGTAACAGATAGAACCTGTACACCTTGCTCTAGATATTGAGCTTGAGATCTACTAGTGACTACATAAGCCCCATTAGTAGGATCATTGCCAATTGTAAAATTAACCGCAGTACCACTTCTCTTCGCTACAGCTTGAGCATCTTTTATTGTGCTAAATACACGGCTTTGAGAGGCACTGAGGCGATTATTATTCACAAAACCCAGCCACCCTGGGGCAACGATCGCGGATAAAACACCAACAATCACAACTATGACTAGAAGTTCAACCAACGTAAAACCGCGATCGCGATCCTGCAATAATATCCACAGTAGTAATTTTTGATTATTTCGCTTTTTAGATAGCCACAGCATTTGTATACCTCCTGAAAACGCTATAAGACCCAAAGACTGTCATTTTACCAGTGACTCAGACTTCATCAAGACTACTGAGCGAAAACCTTACCGCGACCAAAAGCTCTAATATTACCTGTTGACAAATAGGTCGAATCAAAAACTCTTCTTTGGGTTTCAGCTTGGTTAGGTCTCAATCTCGCAAGAGTATTTGCTCTTAAGTAGATCCTTGCAACGTTTTGAGCTGAATTCACGCATACATAAAAACTACTAGGCATACCAGCAAAAGAATTCGGAATTCTTTGCGAAGCAGAAGGACCACCAGTGCCAACATCACTCGACATACAGTCAGCATTAGTTGAAGGAGAGCCTACTGGAACTCCTGCGACATTCTCTCTGATTGGGATATCAACTACTGGATTGCCTGCTGGGGTATTGCCCAAAGTTCCATCATCTTGATCAGCAGAGTAAGGCGAGTCATCAAGGAAGTCGATCAAAACCGTTGGCGCAGTAGTAGCATATGCTGCTGGAGCCTTAGTCCATTTATTCATAAGTGCATCTACCGTACCACCAGTAGATGCAAATGGAGCAAACCCCGCATCGGGAACAGACCAATAGTTGACCATACTAGAGTCTGGGATCGCTGTTGGTGGTGTAACATTAATCCGAGCATATGGTTTTGGCTCAGCACAGGTAGTAATATCACTCAATTGGCAAGATGCGCGAATACCATCGTTCAGTTCCCATCGACCTAATCTGGCGGCATTTGACCAAGTTGCATTTGCTCCAGTAGCATTATCGTAGATAAGATAGTATGCAACAAGTGAATAAACATACTTCCCAGAACCGATTGGTGCATTGGGGTTGCATGTTCCATTAGTTGTAGTTGTGCCATACTCCAAACACCCTACGGCTTTAGTATTTCCCCCACCCACATTTACGGTATCCGTAGGCGCATAATATTTTCGCTTCCAAAAAACCAAAATAGGTCTACTATTAGCAAAAGCGGGAAGTTGATCTTGGATACCATTTGGACTGTTTGCATTTAAGCTGTCAGCGTTATAGATATAGACTGTTTCCTGCATATCATCGGCTATATAGTTCAGAGCCGCTTGCACGTCCGACTGCGATTCTACTTTTGCTTGCTCTTTGCGATCGGTTTCCATAATATTGACCGTAAAGGCGAGCAAAGTACTGATAATTACCGATGCTATTAGCATCGATATCAGCAGTTCAATTAAAGTAAAACCTTTTACCCTCGCAGTCATGCGATCGCCGAATGCAAATAACCTACCTATCAAACGTTTTAAAAATATCTTTAACTCAAACTTCAATCGTCCAAGGCGATCGCGTTGGAATTTCCGATGTGAACGATTAGCCCTGAATAGCTTGTGAATTGGGAATATCATGGCAGTGCACGAGAATTAGGATAGAAGTTATAATTAACAACATTTAAGAAGAACAGAAGTATACAGACTTAGAAACAATATTCACATTTATAAACGATTCTTAATCTGGTTCATTGTACTTGTCGATGGATTAATATCAACCTTCATCACTACTAATGGACAATTTTTGCCACCACCTGTATTAGTAACAATTCCGCGACCATTTGGACAAGTATCGCCATTTCCTGTTTGCAATGTTAGCCCCGCTTGAATTCCATTCAAATTACCTGCAGCGTCCTGTGTAAATGCATCAGCCCGATATACTCGTACCTGCATATAAAAACCCTGTGTTGCCAATTCTGCACCACTAGCTATACCGCCAGTTCGCATTGGTTGAATCACTAAGTCTTGCGGATCTGTCACGTTAAAGCCATTGCCATTAGTATCAACCTTAATTCCCTGAATCCCATTCAAGTCCGCAATATTAACACTACTTGGTGCAGCTAAACCTTGAAAATCCTGATTATTGTTAATGAATGGGAAAGCAGCGCCAGCCGTGGTTATATCAATCACACCAGAACGAACCCCATCAATATAGCCACGGGCTGCCTGAGTTGCGAGGTCAACCCGCCGTGATTGCACCCGCGTTGCTGTTGACAAAATGATCATCGGCAAAATTGCAGTCATAAGAATGCTGACAACCAATATAGCCATCAGTGCTTCTAGTAGCGAAAAGCCTGATTGGTTCGACAGCAAATACTTGATCAGGAATAAACGAGTATTTATTTTTCGCATAGTGGATCACCTTAAATTAGGAGCAGCTAATACTAGTTTGTCAAATTTGCCTTAGATTCTAGCGCTAATACAATATTACCCAAATATAAATATTTCGCATAAAGTTACAGCTTCGACTTCGCTCAGCTAACTTAACCGAGGGTTTCCACAGCAAGTTCGTTACCAGTCTGGTGAAGTACAGGTTTGTTTCACCGCCAAAGGCGGTGAAACAAACCTATACTTCACTTGATTGAAAAACGCTATATAAAAGTAGCATCTTTAACAATTAATACTAACTAGCAGGATTATAAATCAAGGCTGGAGCTGTCGCTGGGCAACCCGCAGACGCTCTTTCATTCCTACCTAAAGCATAGGCTGTGTAGTTGGGAGGCTTAGTACCTACCCGTTGCTCAAAGCCTGAGTTAATTGCATTAGGATCGGTAACGGTTGTAGGATTATTTGTGCTAAGCGATGCTGGTGCAGGCTGCAAGGCACAAAGCATCGTTTGTACCCAAGGATCTGTTGTAGGTGCTTCTCTAAAGAACTCATTGAAATTAGGCAATGCTTGCGAGAAGCGTTGTGCAAACAAGTCAGGCTGTTGAACTAGCAAGCCCACATCAAATCCCCATTTTCTAGTTGGCGGAGAGTAGAAAGGAACTGACTGCCCAGTAATGGACTGATAGTACTTCGAGAAGTTGCTGAGAGAATGAGCAGCTGTTGTAGTACTTGTAGGATTCATAAACCAAGTCTGCATATCGCTACTAGTCTCAATACATGTGTCACGAGTTGCATAGGATAATAGCCCATTAGTGCATCCCGGCAGTGACAGGCTCGTGTAAGGAGCAGTAGGGTTGAAAGGTGCAGTAGCAAAGACACTACGGATATTTTGGATAAATCCACCTGAAATATTTAAGGTTTGTCCTCTCCAGTTCTCCATGAACCTGACAAAGTTAGATAAACCTCCACCCGTCTCAGCCGTATAGATGGTAGTATTAGGCGAAACCGCTGTTTGTGATGTGCGGTATTGCACATAGGAACGCGAAGGCGTGTTACCAGCTACGAAGTAGATATTAACTGTGGTTGTACTCGCTCGTTGTGTCCATTGACCAGTTCCATCGGTAGCATTAGGTATACCGTTAATACCATTGCCATATTTCTGGGCAGTATTAGAAGAAGGTTGAGGCAGGGTTTCAAGAGAAGATGATGGCACTGTTTGAGAGATCGGCGAGTGAAGTTGCAGAACTGGAACCACCACAGGCTGATCGACCGTAGTCATTGCGGTCACCAAGGCAGAAGAGTCAACACCGATCGCTGCGGGATCTGGGGGCGAAGCAGGTGCTGCGGCTAACTCTGTTGCGGACTGTGCTGTAGCGACTGTAACTGCTCTAAAACCAAGGAATCTTGCACTTCTAATCGAAACTCCCTTACCACCATAGGTAGGTCCGATGTTTAGCCCTGTGGAGTTAGCCTTTGTACCAGCAGTAGCAGGCATTGTACCGATGAAGTTACCAACTAA
>JADBWH010000162.1 GCA_020404105.1 Pseudanabaena sp. M53BS1SP1A06MG
AGCTAAAGGTCTAAATACCCTAGGGCATAGGGAAATTAACGCCTGTGGAGAGTTCGACCTCTGCCAAATAGATGCAAGTCTATCTGGTAAGTTGTCTCGCTGAATCAGGAATCCCCGTCACTTCAGTGCGGGGAGTGTCAAATTGATCGACCTATGCTCAAAGCAATTATTAACCCATGACTACTTCCGTCCTATCTGATCTGAAAATTCGCTTTTCTAAGGCGATCGCTTCCGCCTTTGGTGAAGAATATGCCAACTATGATCCTGCCGTGGCTCCTTCTAAGGATGCGAAATTTGGGGATTATCAATGTAATGCAGCTCTGGGATTGACCAAGAAACTAAAACAAAAGCCGCAAGATGTAGCTGCCAAAATTATTGAAAATTTACTAGCCAATGCATCGATAAATGAAATCTTTGAGACTCCGACGGTTGCGGGGGCTGGCTTTATTAACCTAAAGCTCAAACTTAGTTATTTAGAAACCCAATTAGCAAAAATGCAAAAAAGTGATCGGTTAGCGATCGCTAAAGTTGATCAACCCGAGCGTGTGATTGTCGATTTCTCTAGTCCGAATATTGCTAAGGAAATGCATGTCGGACATTTGCGATCAACGATTATCGGTGACAGTATTGCGCGAATTTTAGAATTTCAGGGACATGATGTACTCCGTCTGAACCACGTTGGTGATTGGGGAACCCAGTTTGGGATGTTGATTACTTACCTGCGCGAAGTTTATCCCGATGCGTTGACCAAAGCTGACGCGATCGCGATCGGTGATTTGGTAGAACTCTATCGCGCCGCCAAAAAACGCTTTGATGAAGATGAAAACTTTAAGGAAACATCACGGAATGCCGTTGTGGAGTTGCAGGCAGGTGCACCATCTGCAAAACTAGCGTGGCAACTACTTTGTGAACAGTCCCGTCGTGAATTCCAAAAGATTTACGATGCCCTGAATATCCACTTAGAAGAACGTGGCGAATCTTTTTACAATCCCTTTCTTTCAGATGTAATTACCGATCTGCGTGAAACTGGCTTATTGCAAGAAGATCAAGGTGCATTATGTGTATTCTTAGAAGGATTTACTAATAAAGATGGTCAAGCTTTACCCCTGATCGTCCAGAAATCTGATGGTGGCTATAACTATGCGACTACTGACCTCGCGGCCCTACGTTATCGCATTCGTGAGGACAAAGCCACGCGCATTATTTATGTTACTGATATCGGTCAATCGGGACATTTTGCCCAAGTCTTCCAAGTTGCTAAACGAGCCAATTGGATTCCTGAAACGGTACAGACTACTCATGTTCCCTTTGGTTTGGTAATGGGTGATGATGGCAAAAAGTTTAAAACGCGATCGGGCGATACCGTTGCTCTCAAAAATTTACTCGAAGAAGCAATTACTCGCGCCCGTGCCGACATCGAAAGCCGAAATCCCGATGCATCAGAGGAGTTTAAGCGGGATGTTGCCGAAGCGGTTGGACTTGGTGCAGTAAAGTATGCTGATCTCTCTCAAAATCGTACCAGCAACTATATTTTCAGCTTCGATAAGATGCTTGCTCTGCAAGGCAATACGGCTCCCTATATGCTATATGCCTATGTGCGCGTCCAAGGCATTGGACGTAAAGGGGATATCGATTTTGCTAATTTAAATGTGGATACAGTCAAGCTCACGCAAGAGCCAGAGATTGTGTTAGCTAAGCATTTGTTGCAATTTGCGGAAGCGATCAATGCAGTTGCAGAAGAACTCTATCCCAATCGTCTTTGCCAATATCTCTTTGAACTCAGTCAAAAGTTCAATCAATTCTTTGAGCAATGCCCTGTGCTACAAGCGGAAGAATCCGAGCGCTTCTCCCGCTTAAGTCTCTGTGACATCACTGCTAAGGCTCTGAAGCTTGGCTTAAGTCTACTTGGTATTCGTGTTTTAGAACGTATGTAAAATAATGTCAGTTCAACGAAGAGAAAAAATGGCATTATCGAACTCAAGTTAGAATACAAAAAGTTCGTGATTGTAAGTAGCTCAACTTAATTAAAACCTAAAACCAGAGTTTGTTCCGCCCGCTACGCGGGCGGAACAAACTTCTCGGTTTTTATTTTACTTATGTCTAGCTACTTAGCACTTTTCAAACAAGCGAGGTAGAGGAATGTTTCCCTGCCTTCAGTCGGAAAACATTCCTCTGTACTTCACTAGAATGGAAAACACTACAGCACGACCTTTTAACAAATAGGACTTTAAAAAATGACCTTAGAAAAGCCTGATAGCGTTTGGGATTATAAGCCTTGGTGGTGTCAACCTTGGTCAATTATTTTAACTGGGTTTTCAATTATTGCGGGTAGTTGGCTATTGTTTAAGATGCTTTGGCTCACAATTCTTGTAGCAATTCCCATATCAGCATGGATGGTTTTTTTCGTGATTCTCTTTCCTAAATTAGCTCTTCAAGAAATAAATCAAGAATAAGGATTAGGGACTTGACGAGAAAAAAAGTACCACCGAGTTTGTATGGCTTCGACTTCGCTAAGCCAACGTTGGCTTAGCGAAGTCGAAGCCGTAGGCACTTTAATTAATCGTAAGTCCCTTAAGCAAACCGAAAGAATATAGCGTTTATCAGTCGGGTAAACGTTATATTCTTTCGGTATAGCGGTTTTCAAATGAGTGTGTACTCATTTGAAAACAAAAAATCAGTCCCATTAAGAGTTTTGAGTTTTCATTTTGCCTACGGCAAAATGAAAACCGCTATAGTCATGCAACACAATTACATTGCATGACTACCGTTGACTGACATAATTGACATAAGTAGCTCAACTTAATTAAAACCCAAACCGAGAGTTTGTTCCGCCCGCTACGCGGGCGGAACAAACTTCTCGGTTTTTAGTTTACTTATGTCTAGCTACTTAGAGCAACCGCGATCTAGATCAGGACTGAAATTGCTGCAATGTTTTAGGGAATTATGCTATTAAATTTTTGACATAGCGCCAAGCATCTTTCTTCCCATTCTTCTACAATATATGACCATGCCTATCATGAGTGATGTTATCAATTCCGTAAGCCTATCTCCTGAGTCTCCCGAAACCTATCTAAAATTTGGAGATCGTTATCTTGCTGACAATAATCTCCCCCTCGCAATCAAAAATTATCAGCGTGCTTTAGCGATTAATTCTGAATTTGCGGCTGCCCATGAGCGTATTGGGTCGATATATCACCAGCAAGGCAATTTCATGGAAGCGATCGCTAGTTTTAGTAAAGCTGTTCAACTCGATCCTCAATCTTTAGAATCTCAATTAGGCTTAGGAAATGCCTATCAACAAATGGGATGGAGCGAATTAGCCATTACACATTTTCAGAAAGCATTAGAACTACATCCTGATCGCTTTTTGGCAGAATATCACTGCAAGTTGGGTGATAGTCTCAAGGAGCGAGGTAGACTCGCTGATGCAATTGCTAGCTACGAAAGAGCCATTTCGTTAAATCCTGATTATGTTGATGGCTATCGAGCGATCGCCCAAATATATTTCCAAAGCAATGATCCTGATGCAGTTAATACCATTTATAAACGTGCTGAAAATCATAGCTCAGAACTATTGCAAGCGATGGATTACAATGCACTTGGCATAGCCTATTTACAAAAGATAAGTTCCATTGGTTCTGTCCAAGAATCGCTCAAAGAAGAACTGGAAAGAAATGCGATCACTTGTTTTGAAAAATCTATTCAGATTGATCCTAGTTATGCTGATGCTCACTGTAATCTTGGTAGTACTTTCCATCGCCGTGACCAATTAAAAGATGCCATCTTAGCTTACAAAGAAGCAATCGAGATTGACCCAAATTTTGCTCAGCCCTACTTCAACCTTGGTCTTGTCTTAAATAGTATTGACAAGTTTGACGAAGCGATCGCCTGCTTTCAATCAGCAGTTAACCTTGTTCCCAATTGGGCAGAAGCACATCAATACTTAGGTATCCTTTTATCTCGAAAAGTCTAATCCATCAATGAGTTGCCAAAGAATAACTCTTTACAGCACTTCATTACCTCATATAGCGTTTTTCAAGCAAGCGAAGTAATTTTTTTAGTAATTGTGTTGCGGGCGCGAAGCGCCCGCAACACAATTACATTGCAAGACTACCCAAATTTGTAAGATTAACTCGAACGGACATTAAATCAACCTGAATATTTGATGTATAGTGATCGCACTTTCGCTTTGAACCTTTCACGCACATCAGCAGGCTCAAGGATTTCGCAATCTTCAGCGTAGGGCAAAATTTCCCGATAGAACCAAAATGTACTGGTAATTTTGCGGATGACTTGACGCATTGGGGGATCGGTATCTAACCAAGTATTGTCAATATCTCCTTCGCGTTGCTGATAGGCAAAGGCGAGTTTCCCCGATAAATTGAACGTGACGAAGATGTGATCTAGTTGCGTTCGCCATTTACCTTGAATTGGCGTAATCGCAGCTTCCGCAGGGATGCGGTCAAGCCTGAGACAACGGTTATGGTTGAGTGCTATTACATCATCACTGGCGGCGATATCTTCACACCAACAGTCGAGGTAGAGGCGTTTATCGTGGGGAGTGACTTGTGCGTAATAAATGGAGAACTCATGATGTCGCTCCGCCGCATCGAGATATTGCAGGCGAAAGGGTTGTTGTTGCTTGATATAGCGGTCAATCGTGTGTCGCCAGATTTCGGGGGGCTTGTTGAGAAATTGTTCAATTTCACGGCGCAAAGGTTTGTTGAGCTCACTGCGTTCTAATAAGAGATGGGCGATGATTTGCGCCTTTTCACGATCACCGTAGTCAACTAAAAGTCTAAAAGTTCCTGATAGGGCTTCAAGGCGATCGCTTGCCCAGTCATTATTTTTGGAAATTTGGATTTGTTTGCGGGCGATCGCTTCGACTAGTTTAGAGATATTCGGGCGATCGCCCCATGTCATGCCAAGTTCGATCGCGATCGCTTCTAAATTAGCTTTGTCGCGGTCTTTGATAGATAGTGTAATTGATTCGCCTTTTCGTGACACGGATTTCCTGAATTTCTGCTAAATATTCCGATGAATAATAATTTTAGATAGTTTCATCATAGGAGATGGCTATATTGATAGCATTTTCTTGATTGGTAGATTTTGTTGTTTAACGCCATAGTCCAGATTCATAGTCGGAACTCATATCCATTATGTATCCATAGTCTATATGATCAAATGCACTTGGAGGTTCATAATAATAGTTATTGTCTTCCCATTCCAAATCATCATCTAAGTCATAATCATCTGAGGCTTGATAATTAGACGTTATGTTACTAAACTCAGTTTCATCTGAGTCTTGTTGATTCATTAGATAATTTCTTTTGTATTCTTCTATCTCATGATCAGTATAATCTTCTATCTGTTCACATTCGTTTTGCTGATAAGATTGAACCAAACTTTCTAACTCTTTCTTTTCTTCCTGTAAACCTAAATTTGCTATATTTTTATACTTTTCTCTTAACTGAGTATTATTGATTTCTTCAGCACTTTGCAGAGCCATTTGCCATTTTTTCTGTTTCAGTAGTAACTCTACAGCCCTTTCAGGATTTCTCGCGTAAGTGAGCCAAGTATCGATCGCTTTATTTAAGTTACCGTTCTTTTCTTGGACAGATGCCAACCGCATACCTTCATTTGCGCTTACCGACCTCCAACCCTTTTGAGTATAAATTTCTGTTAAAACCTTCTCAAGGGTTTTCCAATTTTCGCGGTTTTCGCAGAGGTCAGCAAATTTAGATAGTGTGCTTGACTTTCTGTAAATTTCTTCTATGAGTTGCCAATTCTCAACTTCTAACAAACAACGTATTGCGTCTTTATATAAATCAATGCGACAATAATTATCCGCCGCTTTCTCAAAGTCAGATACTTTTTTCCATTCAATCGCAGCATCTAACCACTTCTCTTGCTTCTCACAAGCTAAAGCAACTTTCTCCCAGTTTGATAAATTACGCCAACACCTCTCAACCTCAGCCCAATTTTCTAGATGTGTATAACAGCGTGCTGCATTCTCAAAATCACTAAGCTCTTCATAGGTTGTAGCAGCATCTAACCACTTCTCTTGCTTCTCACAAGTTAGAACAACTTTTTCCCAGTTTGATAACTTACGCCAACAATTCTCAGCATCAGACCAGTTAGAATCCTTTTCGTAACCTACCGCAGCTATTTCCCAATATTTGGCAGCTTCATTAAACTGTTTTGCTTCTTCACAAATAAGCGCATCCATTCTGGTTACATCATTTTGACGATTACATCTCCTGTATATTTCTTTTGCAAATTCATATTTGCCAATTCTTTCATAATCTTTAGCAGCTTCTATTTTTTGTTCTTCAGTTTCATATTTTTTAAAAAATTCGCTTATTCTTTGATAGTCCTTAGTAATAGAAATACAAGGTTTAATTGCTATATTTTCCCAGAATATATTGACGTTCTCTCCTTCATAAAAATATAGTTTATCTCTTGCTCTCGTAGTACAGACATACAATAAGTTATATTTGAATCTTTCAAGATCCTGAGAATTTGTCCTCCAACTATTAAAATATTCAAAAAATTTCCAAACTAACACCTCATCAAACTCTAATCCCTTCACTTCTGTAAAAAGAAAAATTCTTTCTGATTCAATACCATCTTTACTAAATTGCTTCTTGAGCTTACTCTTTTCTTGTTCATTAGCAACAATGATTGCATTGCGTGAACCGAAATCATCATTATCTCGTAAAATATCTGGCTCGGTAATGTTAACAACCAAAGGTATATCACCGCCTTTCCTATGAGCTTCTTGAGATAGTAACTCAGTATAACCATCATTAAATTCAAGAATTTTGCTTCCTAAATTAACAATGCTTTCCGCAGAACGGAAATTTAGCTTTAGTTCGTCGTGTTTAACAGGTTGGTATCTTGGTAAATCCCTATAAAAAGAGTAAATCAAGGTTTTAACTTTATTCCAACTAAATCCACTAGGATTTATTATTTGTGCTGGATCACCTGTAAAAAAGAACTCTGGAATATTTACATAATCATGTCCCAAAAGCTTCAGTAAAAGACTGATTTGATTCTTGGTTAAATCTTGAATTTCATCACAATATATAGCACTGTACTTCTCGTCTGCAATACTACCTATTTGTTTTAGGACTTTGTGAGTAATATCAATTTCATCCCAGTAGTTCTGGCTTGTTAGCCAACCCTGATATATTTTAGCAATATTATATACATCTCTATGAATATCCCAATTTGATAGACTACTATCGTTTCTACTTTGTGCATATTCCTCTATAGAAAGTAATACACTGTCATTTTCAGTAGAAGATGCAGAACCTTTTATCAAGTTTCGGATTTCTTGCCAGACAGAAACAGGGTCTACACCTCGAAAGATATTAGAATGAGTTCTATAAAATTCTTTAATAAAACGTTGCTGATTTATCTCTGCTATTTCATTAAACTGACTTCCTTCAACGTAATCCGTGCATAATTCTAGGTAATGACAGAATTTGAGGTTTTGAGGATAGTTTGGGAATACTTCTTTTGCAATACGTTCTGCTTCTTTTTGAAGAAACTTGTTGTACGTTACATATAGAACTCTATTATCAATATTTTCAAAACTTTTCCTTAAAGCGTGATAAATCAATATAGTAGTTTTGCCACTTCCTGCACTACCAGTCAGCAAAACTGGCATCTCTTTCTCTAAAAATTGCTTCTGCTCTGATGAAAGCCATAGATCGGGATTTTGATTTCTTTCGGGATCAGGAATGTGCAAATAGAAATCATCTCTCTGTGCTTCAAAGTCACTCTCATCAATTTGAAGCTTTGTATTGGAGCATATAGAATTTATGGAGTTGGTAATTTCTAGCTCATCATTTAACTCACTATCGATAAAAAAATCTTGAAACTCAATAGTATTAGTGACATACTGATCACGATCCATTTGATCATGAGTTACAAAATCTAGAATTCTAAATTGTGTTTTAGAGTCAGTCTTAACAACTGTTGCTATAATTCGTAAACTTATATTAAAGCGAATCCGAAATATACATTGATGACCGTGCATCTTTGCTATTTGACCAGCACAAACTTGTCCTGATACTATCTGATAAATTTTTCTTCTAAACCTTGTCACAGCATTAGAACTAAGCTTACTCTGTTCTTCTAACCTCTTTAAAGCTTGCTTGGTTATGCTGACATCCATATTTGTTTCGAGAAAATTTATTATTCAGATAATTTTATCAGTAATTTTAAATTCTAAACAGCAAAACATTCTAGCTGCTTAACTGGGACTGAAGATGCAGCAATGTATTTAGTTGGGCGACTTTTAATTTTTTTGATTTTACCGAGCTTCTCAGCTTCTTTTAACCAACTACTGACTATCTTTCTAGGATGATTAAAGCCTTCAGCAATCTCATCTGTTGTTTGCGGGACAGTGAGTGCTTTTTCAAGAGATGGTAGTACTACATAAAAGAGATTATCATATTGAGGCTGGGACAAATTTGTTTCTATAGTCTCTAAAGATTGGGTTTCACTAGAAATTTGATCAATGTCTGAATCTATAATCTCTATAGAAATATCTAGTTTTTCTTCTTCACTCTTTACAGTTTGATTAACTTGTAGAATGATTTCTGGAGGTTGATTCAAGTATTCATCAGTTTGTGCAAACAAATCAAGATTTACCAATTCAGGCTTTTGTACAAAGTCTTGGTTGTCAGTTTGATTTGCTAATGAATAGAGAAATCTAAACACATCATTATAAGTTTGCTTGCCAATTCCCTCTAATTTACTTAAATCTCTAAATCTATAGATTGGAGTTGCGGAAGCTATTTTTCTTTTAATGTCGGATCTCATTCCAAGTTCACCACACCACGAAAGAGATTCGATATTATTAAGCATCTGAACCATAATTGCTTCAGTCCCTGAAGCCTCTCTTTCTGTGTCCTCACAAATAAATATATCAATATCAAGCTCTTGCAAATACTTTTCCATCAGTGGAGATACTTCATTCCACTCAAGTCCACCACGACTACATCCTAATCTTGGGAATGCAGCAGAAGTAATACCGCCTTTCTGGTAATTAGCAGCAAAATATTTTAAGCCTTGTTCTATCCATTCAACCTTAGAAGGATACTTCCAATGATTCTTTGTCGGAAAGTTAAGAATCCAAGGATTACCATATTGTTTATAAAGATAAGGTCTACCAATCTCTACTTTTTGGTCTTTACACCGATCTACATAGTCTTTTTCCATTTCAGGAAATCTTAGCTGAAACTCTAAAGCCAGTCCAGCACCCATAACACCTACACAATTAACGGTGTTAACTATTGTCTGTGCATCAACATTAAAAACTGTAGTGTCTGTGTATCGAAGCATAGTCGCTTTTAAAAGTATAAATCTGGTTTAAAGTACATATCTGGTTTGACTAGTCCTTTTATCGGAGTACCTTGTTTAGCCGAAATAATTGTCTCACGATGTTTATTAGAATAGCAGAATACCCGTAGAATTTTATCTGGTGTGATATTATTTGGCACAAGGACCTCGGCGCATTTGACTCGTCTACCATCTTCAAGATTATTCCAAAATTTTGCTCTGACTATTTCCCACTTTAATTCATGAAGAGACTCAGTACTTCCATAAAACAAGGTTTCGCCTGATGCCGCATTCCCATCTGAAATAACAATCTTGCTTTCAAAAAGAAGATTGGGATCAAGCCCTAAAATCACTATATCCTCTTGTATTTCTTTGCGCCTATACAACATGGGATTTCTAGGTGAAAAATACAAAGGGACATACTCATGCAAAGATCTGTTATAAATCTTGTCTTTTAAACTTGCTCTAATACTTTGTACATCTGGGTCAGAGATATCCGATTGTATTAGATTTAGTCTATGGGCTACATTGTGAGAAAGTAATCCATACTTAATGATTGAAGCGAGATTACTTATATGGGTCATGTGATACAGGTAATCTATACCATATTCCCGAAGATTTTCTGGTGTCATGTGCTCAAGGGTAATTTACCGAATTTTTTGATGTTGCTAACAGTCTAGTCCTATGCCCTACTCAAACGACATCGGCATAGACTCATAACGTCCCATCACCTATAAATAATAGTGCTATCCTAAATTTTAGCTGTTAACCCACAAAGTTATGTTAGCCTCCGAACCCTCCTTAAAAATCGACATTTCCGAAGCCCAAATTCAACTACTCCACTTACTCGACCTAGCGATAGCTGGTCAGGAAATTGTTATTACCCAAGGCGATCAGCCCGTAGCTCGACTAGTATCCATTGCCCCCAAGCGATCATTATTTGGCAGTGACAAAGGTAAAATATTCATGTCCGATGACTTTGATGCCCCCTTGCCAGAGTTTGAGGAATATTAAAATATGCGAGTTTTGCTTGATACTCACGCACTGCTCTGGTTTTTCGCTGGCGACAACAAATTGAGCCAACCCGCAAAAACGATTATTGATGATGTCGAAGTAACTAAGCTTATCAGCATTGCCAGCATTTGGGAAAGGACCATCAAACAAGCTAGAGGCAAGCTTAATTTGGAAACCACAGCAGCTATATACGCCAGACAAAAGCTTTCTATACAAGGCTTTCAACTTCTATCTGTAGAAATATCTCATCTTGAAGCCCTATCTTTACTCCCAGCGCACCATAATGATCCTTTTGACCGCATCATGATATCTCAAGCAATTAGCGAGAATCTTCCATTAATCAGTTGCGATCAATTCTTTCCTAACTATCCAGTTCAATTAATCTGGTAAAACCGCTTAAACTGAGTAAAAGGGGTATGCCAAGAGAACCCATTAGGAAGCACAAATCCAAAACCGATAAACGTAGGAACCACAAAAGGATAATAAAAAGGCTCATCATCCACCTCAGTACCACCCAACTGAATCACAAAATTACCACACCAAAAATACAACCCAGCCATTTGAATATCTAGACTGTAAGTAAGCGATCGCAATTTGTCCGATATGTTCATAACAAATATCTTTAGCCAATTAACCTGATATTAACACTTTGATTTTCTATGCGATCGCCTACAATAGTGCTATTAGATATTTGCAAGAGACTTGAGAATTTGTAGAACGGGATAAAGCTCATTTTGCGATCGCTTAAACAAAGAGAAGTCATCAGAAAGATCGTATTGAGAACCATGTTTTTTCACAAACATAAAATGATCGCCATTGGTGACTAGAGCATAGGTTGGTAAATTTTCATTGGGGCTTGCCATCATATAGGTTAAGGCTTGAGGAACTGCCACTAAAAACGAAAAGCTAGAACGTTTAGCTTCTACTAACACAATCCAAATACTTTCTTTAAATACCAAAGCATCGATCCGCCCTTTATAGGTAATATCTAGATCTTGATCGACAATCTCGATCGCTTCTTCACTGCGAAGGCTGAAAGGAGCATCCAGAAAATTCGCTAGAAATAGCAAAGGTGAAACTACTAATAAATTAACCACACCTTCCGAGAGAAACCCTTCATTAATGTGGCGCAAATAGGAATGCTTAATCCGATCCAGAGTTGATTTTTCGATTTGGGTGAGAGGCTCAAAATTCTGTTGCCATTCCGAAAAGAAATCAGGATCAAGCGATCTCGTTAGTCCAAATCTCGACTCCACCTCAGTAAAAGATCTAATTGCATCTGTAACAGCAATAGTAGTCATCTGTTTTAGCTCCTGTTAGAACTAAGTATATTTATATAACGTTCTAAGGCAAATAGAACTTTTTCGGCAATCAACAAAATAAAGGACTGTTTGTCATTCTCAGTTTGGACTTTTTCTAAAGCATCATAGTAAGCCATGCGACTTTCATAATCACCACCGATAATTGCTAAGGGAAAGCCGTGCTGTAATAAAATTAAGTTCATAATTAAACGAGAAGTGCGACCATTTCCGTCAATAAAAGGATGAATGGAAACTAATCTTTCGTGCATTTCGGCAGCTAAAACTACGGGATGTAAATCATTTTTATGGAGTTCATAAAATCGAAAATAATCTTCCATTAAATCCTGTAATAAATAGGGCTGTGGCGGTAAGTGTTTACTTCCTGCGATCGCGACAGGTAACTTGCGATAAACTCCAGCGTTCTCTCGATCTATGCCATACAAAACAATCCCATGAATTTGTTTGAGTACATACTCTGATAGCTCCATTTTTTGAGTAACTAGATCTTCAATAAACAAAATTGCTTCTTTATGATTAATTGCTTCCAAATGTTCGCGCATACTCTTGCCACTAATCGTCATCCCTTCATTAATGACAAGTTGAGTTTCGCGCAAGGTTAATGTATTTCCTTCAATGCGATTACTTTCGTACAAAAATTCAACTTTTAAGGCTTCTTTAATTGTGGCATTATCAAGATTGTGCCGCAAAATATCCAGCTCAGATTTGCATTGATTAATCTTGGTTAGGATTGATTCTAGATCTTGCATGAGTTGGATACCTTTAAATTATTTGACAACCTAATTTTCTTAAAATCTCCTCAATTTGTTTACGCCGATTAGGTTCAACATAGCGATCGCGATTATCGGTGTCGGTGGGGTTAGAGAGTCGCCATCGACATTAAGCATAGCAGGTAGGCAAGTTCACATTTTTGAGATCGAGATGACCGCGATCGCTGTCCCATATTCTAACCACATTAGTAAGGATTAGATATACTTTTTTTATAAAAAGTGTCCGTATACTTTAATAGATTTAGCTCTTGTCTAATCTTATTTTCTATGCAATTATCTGTTTATAGAGATTTACGGACAAAATTTGATTGATTTAAAGATATCTAATAAATTTATGGCTATTCTTGAATAAATTTAGCATAGCTAAGGTCTGTAAAAATTTATCCTTAAAGTATTTGGTTACAAATAATTACAAATAAGATGACAAGTAGATTGAAGTCAGCAGAAATCACTGGTTCTTGCGCTCAGGTTTGGAATGGGGTGATTATTCCTAGTAATGGAGTTATCTCTGTGAAGATTGATGGAAATAATTTGAGTGCCACGGCTAAGTACAGGACAAAAATTTAATGGAGTTGAAGAAAGCCTCGGAATTGAGATGGATGTCAAAGATGATATGACGCAGAAAATCAAAGCCAAGACGAAAAATGCTCTTAGGTAAGCGACCGTGC